>NZ_WTKV01000029.1:0-62420 GCF_011378705.1 Pseudoalteromonas sp. SA25
ATAAATTTAAGCCGCGTTATGTTTAGACAGCGCCCCGCCAAAATATCTAAAAGGCGGGGCGCTTGTGGTTTTTCGTGTGGAAAATGGCGCAGCTCCACACGAACTAGAACAAAAGCCCTTTTAAGCGTAGCGGTTCTAGCCCGTAACATAATGGGATTTATGGGTGGTATTTTCTTTGATTGTTGTAACTTTATTCAAAGTGTGTATACTTTAAGAATAATGTAACGTTAATCAAAGGTGTTTTTATGAAAACTACAGTTAAGGAAAAATCAAAAAGAGGTGGTAAACGTGTCGGCGCTGGTAGACCAAAAACCGTTTTTGATGAAAAAAAGGCTGTTAGAATAGACTCAAGAGAGGAATTGCTCATTAATCTTGTTCGCTCAAATGGCAATTTGGAGTCTCTGATTGATGAAAATAATTCTATTTTTATTCACAATATTAAAAATCGTTCGTCTTAACTTGGCGACAGCCGATAGCGAAGCGGAAACCCAACCCATCTAAATTATATTGATATTGTTTTGGCTGCACTGGCTAAATCAATATCACCAAATTAAAATCGCCCCTCTGATAAACCCCTCCGAAAATTGAAATAAAAAATCATGTTTCCGTATTGGTACAGGTTGAGAGTCCACATACTTTAATAGTGGACTCTTGTCCCATTTTGAGACTATTAAGGTTAATCCTTCCTTTTGTTTTTCAGATCTTTTACAGCGTCACTTAGATAGTTATCAATCAAATGTTGAACAATTGTTGATGTTTTAATTGTCTCTCTCGTTGCTATTGTTATTTCTACTGCTGCGTCCTGCAATGACTCTTTTCGCTCTCCATTAATAGCTATAGTGGTGTCTTTGCGCTTTTTCATTTTTAAATTTCTCAATAAATATTCATGCAACTATACAACATTTAAAAAATAATTATGAAATATGTTTACATGTAATAAATATTGAGCCTATACTTAGCCAAATTATTTATTTCGTGTTTACATGTAATGATAGACCTCTTAAGAATAAAGATACCATTTGTTGAATCTATAGTTGCTATATCTCCTGATGGAACTAGCGGGCTTATAGATTTGCGCGAGTGTCAAAAAAGAGGATGTAGAATGGAAGCTGGCGATGTTACTTTTACTGCTAATGATTATCGTCTTGATGCAGAAAATATTTGTATTGCTGAGGTTTCCGCTTTACGTCATCCATTTGAGGCACTTCCCAGCTCTTGGTCTACTTTGAGTTTTAAAGTTTATTCAGGTGGTCAAAATTATTACCCGTTCATCGAATTAAAAGCTAGTCCGGCTAAGTTACTCCAAGGTCATAACGTATTTGGTACGTGTAATGTAATGTTGTGCATTGATTCTTTGCTAACAGCATTTTGCTATGCAATGCCAGATATGGCGGATATTTTGGAATTTAATAACGCTGAATTAGCTCAGATAGATTGTACTTTTACCGCCCATTTGGATACCGAATCAGATAGTCGAAACGTAATTCATGCATTACGCAACATATCAAACGGCCAAACAAAGGGCGCTAAAAGTGCATTTGATACTACTGCATATTTTGGTAAAGGCTCACGCCATAAAAGATTAAAAGCTTATTTGAAACAGTTTGAGTTACAAGACCAAACCGCAAAGGCACAAGCTAAATACGACAAGACAAAAGACCAAGTTTACTTAAATCAATTAAACGCTATGACAGCGCCAGAAGTACAAGAATTCGCTACTAACGCATTAAGACTTGAAGCTAGTGTAATGCCAAGAATGTTAAATCGTCTTGGTATACCTACTAACATTTGGTCATTTGAAGAATACAGCGAAAAATTTGAAGGCTGCTTAATACAGGAATTATGGAATAAATCTTGGTCAGACATTTTTAAAACATTCGAAGGTGCAACCATGCGTACTTTTTCAGACGAAGAGATACAAACTAATTTGAGACAGCATTTTAAAACTGAGACAAAAAAAGGTTTTAGTTTTGCTAAAGCTGATCGCCTCTTTCGCACCTTTAGAATGATTAAACATGAGGGCTACGAGGAAGTTAAAGCAACGACTCCTAAGGCTACTTTTTACCGCACTGTTGAAGAGCTAACAAAAGTTGTTCCTAAAGCTTACCTACAAAATTTACAGGCTACAGCGTCAAACGTTGTCCCTCTAATTAGATTTGTTAACGTTGATTTTTCACGTCAACACCCTTTGAACTGGGTAGAACCGACCCGACTTTCTGAACAATTACAAACAGGTTTAAGACTTGTTTCTTAACTTTTATATTAAGGATTTATCATGCTAGTACGAGTATTAGATACAAATAATGCACACATACCTGAGCCACGCACTTTCCCAGCTAAAGGCGATAGACCTTCACGCACAGTGTATGAACAAAAAGTTTATGCTGATATGGGGGGCATTTTCCCCGTTATGTTTAAGATTTCGCATGATGACCATAATGCAGCATATCCAGTAGGTGAATATGAACTTGCACCATCAAGTTTCAAGATTAACCAATACGACCAACTTGAGTTAGACCGTTACAATATTCGTCTAACTCCATTAAGTAAAAAAGCGGGTTAACAATGGCTGCTAATTACGAATATATCGTAATTTGTCCCGTTGAACCTGTTGAAAAACAGTGTCCAGTGGAATTGGAAGTTGTACACCAACCTCTACCGATTCCGCTAGATTACGAGACATTTCAAAACGAAGTGCTCCCGTCAATCATCGTTGTCCTTCTTACCTGTTATGGGTGGAAGAAATTAAGAAAAATGGTTTTTTAACTTAAGGAATATAACCATGAAAAAATTAACTGCTTTAAAAACAGGCGTTCTAGTTTCTCTTGCCGCTGTTGCTGGCGGTGCTCATGCTGAAGCTGATGCAGGTGTTACTGCTGCAACAACAGGCTTCCAAACATTCTTTACCGATAACGCTAATATTATTGGTGCTGTTTTCTTAACTGCTGGTTTTGTTGCTATCGGTTGGAAATGGTTAAAAGGTATGCTGTTCGGTTAATGTTCATCACATTAGACACAGTGCTAATTGTCTCTGGACTCTTAGCACTTTATATACTTTTCGATGATTAAAACAAGGCGCTCCGATGCGATTACTAATATATATATTGGCGCTAATGAGCGCTTTTTTTGTTTCTGCTGTTGTTATTGATGATGAAAACAGTCCTTATAATGGCTATGAATATATAACAGCAGATTCACAGGAAGGGACACTTTATATTGATGGAACATACGGTACAAGTTGGCCTTCTCCAAAAGCAGGTTTTGATAATTATTTTGATTATGATGCTTTTTCAGCTGGTCTATTAGAGGTCAATGTATTAATTGAACGTGTGAATGTTTCGGGTAGGTATCATTCTTATTATATAAAATATGAAACTTATTCTAACTGTTCAGGTTCTCCATGTAATAGAAACGAACGTGCTTTTACACGACAATTTACTACAGCAGACGGAACTGTTTACTCTTGCCCAGATAGTTATCCAGTCGGCCCTATCGAAATTTCAGGCTCTCACCTTTGTTTGCGTGAAGCCCAGCCGAAAGACTGCCCTGCGGGTTATCACTCTAAAGCTGTTTCTGCTCAAATTGGCGGTACTGAATGTGTTCCTAAAGAATGCCCTCCTGCTGGTTCTGGCGAAAATTTATCTTCTAGTCCTGCGACTGGCGGTGTTCCTTTTTCTGGCGGTGGTATGTATTGCAATGATGGTTGTGCTTATAGCGTACCCTCTTCAAATATCACTTCTCAGGGTTACGCATCTGGAACTTCCCAAGGTGTTTCTTGTGGCGATAAACCATATGATAATAAAAAATTAGCTGACGAAGGTAATGAGGGCGGTTGTAAAACTACAACTGATGAAAGTGGCGTTTCTGTTATGACCTGCGATACCCCAGCAGACCAACCAGAAGGAGAAGGTACTGATGTTGATAATGGTGAAAGCAAAACTGATGATACTCCAACCCCTAAAAAGCCTTTAGAGGATTGTGCTGTAGATGATACTGCTTGTTTACTTCGTAATCTTCAAACCTCCTCTGAGAATAATAATCAAGATGCTATAGATAATGATAATTTGCTCCATAATAAATTAATTGATGCCATTACCAATAATACGAATGTTATCAAAAACTCAGTTGAAAATTTAGATACAACTGTTTACTTGGCTCAGCAAGAGAGCGCTAGAAATGACACTATAAAAATCCAGAAATTAGACGGGATTATTGATGCTATTAGAGGGATAGAAATTACAGGCGGTGGGGGTGGTGGCACTGGTTCTGGTGGCACTGGTTCTGGTGGTGATGATTGCGAAGGTTCAGCAGATGATTGTGTACCTATTCCAGATTCAGAACTACAAGTTGAACAAATTAATTTAGACCAATATGCAGACAAATATGATGACTGGTTACCGAATGCCGAACTCCCACAAGAGAAATGTATAACTCTTACCACTGGCAACACAATGTGTTTAAGCTTTGAATTTTGGATAGTCCTTTTCCAAGCTATTTCGGGTTTAATGGTCATAACTGCACTTTTACATAGCGCAAAAATCATAACAGGAGCGGTCTAACATGCCCTATTTAATACAAGCTTTCTTTGCGGCTTTAGCTGCTTTATTACCTACACTTGTTTCAAAAGTTCTAGTAGGGTTAGGTTTTGGTTATGTCACCTACGAACTAGGCTCTTTTGGAATTGACTATGTTTATCAGCTAATTGCATCTAATGCAGCTGGGTTACCAGTTGAAATAATAGCCGTTCTAAAATACGCAAAAACAGATGTAGCGGTAGGCATTATGCTTGGTTCTTACGCTGCCGCTTTAACTATTAGAGGTTTAACAAGTGCTGGTTCAGTAACTAAATTAGGTGTGAGGTCTGCACCATGATTTATTTAAGAACGGGAGTTCCTGGCGCGGGAAAAACTTTAAATTCACTTAAAGAAATTTGTAATGACCCAGCAGTTACACAAAAGCAAAAGTTTTATAATAATATAAAAGCTTTCCTTCTTGATTTAGATTTTTGTAACAGTTTTCAAGGTTTCTTTTATGGTTCTTATTATCCAACCATACAAGGAACCCCAAAGGCGCAAAGGTATACAAAAATAATTAAAGAAGTACATGCACAGGCGCGAATGATAGAAATAGCAGATGTTCCTTGGCTAGCTCCTAACTATGGCCGTTTTTCTGAAACTGATGTTATAAATCTTTTTGTTAATTGGTGTCGTAAGTGTTACCCAAAATCAAACTTAAAAGCTCTTGATGTATTCTTAGAAGAATCTGAAAATCCAACGGTTGAATCTATCCGTTTATTAAACTATCACTGGACGCATACAGATGATCCAACACGGTGGCCTGAATTACCAAATGGTTCTATAGCTTTATTTGATGAGTGCCAAGATTATTTCCCCCCAATGGCCAATAGTGCTAAACGCCCGTTTTATTACACGCAGTTTCAAAAGCACAGGCATAGCGGGGTAGATATACACTTAGTAACACAACATTACACATTCTTAGATAATGTAATCCAAAAATGTACGGGTATGCACGTACATTATTTTAGGCCGATGGGTGGCGCTGTAATAACAAGATTTCAAAGAGATAAACAGTTCAGTACAGACTACCAAGGTGATTTAGAAAAATGCTCTACCACTACCATAAAACGAGATTCCAACTTCTATGGTGTGTATTGGTCAGCAGATGACCATACAGCTAAATTCAAGTTGCCGCCAAAACTGTATTTAGTATTGTTTGCTATACCATTGGCTATTTATCTTTTTTATACGCTTTTACTTAGTCTTGGCATTGTTGGGGATGAAAGTCCCCAAGGGACAGAAAAAAAATTAGAAGTTATTGAAACAGCAGTTTCACCTACGCAGATAAAACAAATTGAAGATTTGGTTTATAAGCCAAAAAAATTTACACATCCATTAAACGAGATGTGTATAGATTATGAGTATGGTGGTTATGAAATTAAAAAGAAAAATGGGGTTGTATCTGTAGAGCATTTTATTAATTGTGTTACAGGCCAGCAGCTAGACAAGCAAAAAGAATCTTCTTTTCTTACAAGTGAAGGCGAAGAGCAAACACGTTCTGAGGATATACAAGAACCTGAAACAATCTTGCTAAGTTCAAATTACTTAGAAAAGCTAGGTTATTACATCTACCTAAATGAAAATTTACCTATATTGAGATTTAAAGACACAAAAATATATTTACATCAATTCTAGCCCCAGCCAACAGAGAGAGAGAAGGGCGAGCCCCGAGCCCCTCACTCTCTGTGCTGGGCTTTTAACATTAATTTAGTCCACCACTAACAACCCATAAATTACGTTATGTTAAATTGGTTGAGTTTTAATAAAGCGAGCGTGATTATACAAACCAGCTCGCTTTTAGGAGAGTAATTTGGTGGTTAATTAAGCTCTGAATCAACCCAAAACTTAGTTCCTTTTAATACAGCTTGTAGTGCAAGGCCATTTTCGGTTACAGAATATACAGTAACTTGATCTGCAATCGCTTCGGCAACCAATGCACCGCCTTTATCTTCATATTTTGCTGCTGCATCAGCGTTTCCGCCAAATGCCCAACCATGTTCAATAAATCTGTTTAATGCAGCTTGATTATGAAAAACCATTACAACGTTAAAATCTTTAACGCCTAAGCCAAGTCCTAAACCGGCTTCGCCCATATTCATGTAAGTCGATTTACCTGTAAGATTATTTCTAACAACACCGTAACCACCGCCAAAGCTAGCAAGCACTACATTTACATTCGCATTATCGAATACAGCATAACCAGCAGAGTTAGCAATTTGTTTTTTAACATCAGGTTTTTCAGCGTATAATTTATCTAATGTGTTTGCTTTCATACTTTGTACAAGTGAACGTTTTTCGCTTGGTGATGCACTACCTGTAGTAGCACACCCAGTTAATGCAACTGTTAAAGCAAGTACGCTTAGTATAATTAGTTTTTTCATAATGTTTTCCTTAATAAGATATAGCAACCAACAACCATAGAATAATCACGGTATTAAAATAATTAGAGCTTTACTATGTCCAATACTAGACAGTATCGGACTTTAACGTTATTCTGTAAGTCTATTATTTAATTGAATATTTATACATTATGCTTGTTGCTTTGGTTGATACGTTAAAACAATTAAGATATCAAATTGCCCATCTAGATGACGGTACTCTCAATTCAGAATACCCAGAACTTGCATCCTTTATACAGGAAATTGGCTTGACTGTAACTGAATCAAAAGCCGATCTGACATTCTTGTATCAGTTTTTATATGTTTATGGCCGAAAATCAGAAGCCACTTATAGTCGTTTTCGAAATGAGCTTGAACGCTTTTATTTATGGTCATGGTTAATCGCAGAAAAATCAGTATTCGATTTAAAACGTGAAGATATTGAAGCTTACGTTGATTTTATGGTTGAACCCGATAAAGCATGGGCTGCAACTTCAGTGCAATGGCGTTATAAAGATGAACAAGGAATTCGTCGATTAAACCAAAACTGGCGCCCTTTTATGCTTAAAGAATCCATTGCTAGTCAGCAAACTTTATCGTCTATGTTTACAGCATTAAATGTGTTTTATAAGTTTGCCTTACTAGAAGAAAAAACATTTGCTAACTTTGTCCCTGTTGTTAAAAAAAATAGTCCGTACTTAGTTGTTCAATCACAAATTCAAATTCCAGACACATTAAGCGATATTCAATGGGAATACGTTTTTGGTGTAACGCGTGATTTATGCGAACATAACCCTGATTTAGAGCGAAACTTATTTACGCTTGCCTGCTTAAAAGGTCTTTATTTACGAATCTCAGAATTATCTGAGCGCCCACAGTGGTCGCCGGTGATGTCTCATTTTTGGCAAGATAATGATGGTTTCTGGTTTTTACGTATTATGGGCAAAGGTAATAAATTACGAGATGTAACCTTAAGCGATGATTTTGTTGAATATTTAAAACGTTATAGACTATACAGAGGTTTACCTGCCCTTCCCCGTGTTGATGAATCAGATCCCTTGGTTCATAAAATTCGCGGGCAAGGTGGTATGACCGTAAGGCAAATTAGGCGTTTAGTTCAACAAAGTTTTGATTATGCACAGCAATCATTACTTGATGATGGTTTTAAAGATGATGCTGAACAACTTGGCGCTGCAACTGCGCATTGGCTTCGCCATACTGGTGCCACACATGATGCGCAAACCAGACCGCTTAAACATTTGTCAGAAGATTTAGGTCATTCTAAAATTGCGACTACCGATCAAATTTATATTCAAACAAATATTAAAGAGCGAGCAAAGTCAGGACTTAAAAGGAAAATTTAATGGAGTATTTAGTAATAGCATTTATAGGCGGATTATTTTTAATTTATTCTTTAACACTTCGCCAGTTAGAAAAAACAGAAGTAACAGGCCCAATGTTTTTTGTTGTTGGCGGAATATGTTTAGCTTCAATGCTACCCAACGAAGGGCATAAAATAAAAGAAGGCGTTGATCTTTTATTACCATTTATAGAGCTTACGCTAAGTATATTTTTATTTTCTGATGCAGCTAAATCAAAGCTAAGTGTATTAAGGCATAGTTTTCAGTATCCTAGTTTACTGTTGTTTGTTGCCCTACCCTTAACTTTATTACTCGGTATTGCTGTTGCTTTATTTTTCTTTGCTGAGCTTTCACTTATTCAAGCGGCTTTGCTCGCTATTATTTTAACGCCTACCGATGCAGCTTTAAGTAAAGGGCTATTAGCAAGTACACAAGTACCTGAAAAAATACGCGAAGGAATAAATACTGAAAGTGGTTTGAACGATGGATTATGCGTACCCATATTTTTAATATTTATATTACTCGCTAAAAATCCTGATTCAGCTATTACCGCAACACAAACATTAAGTGTGTTTGGACGAGAGCTTGGCTTGGCTTTATTAATAGCTATTACAAGTATTGCTGTTTTTATACCGAGTTTAAACTTTGCAATGAAACGTCATTACTTTGCACAAAATACCAGTCCATTTTTATTACTCGGTTTTGCAATGGCTGTATTTTCTGTCACTCAGTATTTTCATGGCAGTGGTTTTATTGCGGTGTTTATTGCAGGCTTATTATTTGATAAATTTTCGACCGAAGAAGTTAGAACAGAATTAATTGAAGACTCAGAGCACATAGCAGATTTCACATCGTTAATGATTTGGTGCTTGTTCGGGTTTGTTTGTGCTTACTTAGTTATTCCTAAATTAAATACTGAAATTATAATTTACGCTTTGTTAAGTACAACATTGATTAGAATAATTCCAGTTATGCTGTCTCTGCAGTTTACGGCATTGAGTATTAAAGAGCGTTTTACATTTGCGTGGTTTGGGCCAAGAGGATTAGCATCAATTGTTTTTACATTGATGGTGATAGATACGCAAATAGAAAACAAATATCAAATAGCGACAATAGCAATGACGACTATTCTGTTTAGTGTATTTATACATGGTATTAGCACTAAACCTATTGCTGATAGTTTTGTAAAAAAATAATTATTTAAACTAGGTAAATTAAGAATACGTATTAAAAAAGGCGTAACGGTTATTTTCATCACTGATGAAGTTAATCGTTGCGCCTTTTTTTATTTAATAAATAATTTACCAATTTGTATTTAGATAAAAATATTTAAGTACTCTTATATAAGTGATCTTATTTAAGCACTCTTATTTTATAAAGTTATTTAAGAACCTGTGCTAGTAATTCAATTGGGTGTTTTGGTTTAAACTTTTCAAAACGTTTAACTTGGCTACGACAAGAAAATCCCGTAGATAAAAGTTGCTCAGGTTTATTTTTATCTACAATTGGTTTCCAGCTCATTTCGTAAAGCGCACGTGAGTTATCTTGATTTTGTGCTTCGTGGCCATAAGTTCCCGCCATTCCACAACAACCTGTATTTGTTGTTTTTAATGTTAAACCAATATCATTGAAAATTGTTTGCCATACATTTGCTGCTTTTGGCAGCGCAGTTGTTTCAGTACAATGACTCAGTAATGTAAATTCGGTATCTGTATTTTGCTTTGCGCTTAGTGATTTAAACGATTGTGTTTCTAGCCATTCATGAGCAAGCTGCACATTAAATTCGCCACGGTTATTTTCTAAAATTGTATTATATTCATCGCGATAACACATAACGAGTGACGCATCTAAACCGACTAACGGTGCATTAATATCATTTAATTTATTTAAAAACTCGGCTGCATTTTTAGCTGTAACTTTAAATTCATGCAAAAAACCTTTTACGTGTTGCGGTTTACCATTTGGTTTAAAAGGTAATAGCATTGCTTTTTTGCCAAGTTGGGTTATTAAAGTAATAAAACTTTCTACTAGTTCCGCTTCGTAAAAGCTCGTAAATGGGTCTTGTACTATTAATACGTATTCACTTTGTTGCTCTGCATTTAATTTATTTAATAAATCAAAATCAAATTTTTGTGCTTTAGTAATACGCTTCGAAAGCGCAGGAATACTTAACTGTGGTGTATCAACATAGCCAACCGTTTTTTTAATAACATTACTTACTAATGATGTTTTAACAATTGGGTTTATAACTTTTGCAAACTTTGCCATTAATGGCGCGCTGTTTTCTATGTTACCAACAAGGTAATCTTTTAGCGGACGCGCATAATAACTATGATAATAATTTAAAAAGCGTGAACGAAAAGTAGGAACATCTACTTTTATTGGGCAGGCAGTTGTACATGCTTTACACGCTAGACATTCATCCATTGATGCTTTTACTTCGTGAGAAAAATCGTAAATACCTTTGCGTTTTTCGCGACTATGAACAAAACGTTCCCACCAGGTGATTACTTCACCTTTGTTAAGTTGCTTTTCTACTTCGAGTAAATCAACATTTTTTGACTCTTGTAATCGAAGCCATTCGCGCATTAAACTTGCGCGTCCTTTTGGTGAATTACGACGATCGCCAGTTACTTTATACGATGGACACATAGGTGAATTTTCATCGTAATTAAAGCATATGCCATTACCATTACAGGTCATTGCATTGTTAAAACTGGTTTTAACTTCTATTGATATTTGCTTATCGAAGTGAGATCTTTTTTGTCCATCAACACTAACTAGTGAGTCTTCACTATCGATAGGAGTACATATTTTACCAGGGTTAATACGGTTATTAGGATCGAAAGCTGTTTTTATTTTACGAAGTTGAGTATATAAATGTTCACCAAAAAATTCAGGGCTATATTCACTTCGGTAACCTTTACCGTGTTCGCCCCACATTAAACCGCCGTACTTAGCGGTTAGTTTTACTACCTGATCTGAAATAGTTCTAAGTAGTTTTTCTTGTTCTGGGTCACACATATCAAGTGCTGGGCGTACATGTAAAACCCCTGCATCAACATGGCCAAACATACCATACTGTAAATTGTGGCTGTCGAGTAATGCTCTAAATTCGACAATATAATCTGCTAAATTTTCAGGCGGTACTGCGGTGTCTTCTGCAAAGGCGAGCGGTTTTTGGCTGCCTTTTACATTACCTAATAAACCCACTGACTTTTTACGCATTGCGTAAATTTTTAGTATATCGCTTTTATCACTGGTTAACTGATAACCAATAACGCCATTAGTTTGATTTATTACGCATTCGTCTAGAAGCTTGCAAAGCGTGTCTACTTTGTCTTTTATATCATCGTTAGATACTGCATTAAACTCGACCATGTTAAGGCCTTGCATATCTTTATTTGGTACGTCAGTTATTAAGTCCGATACTAAATTCCAAATGATATCTTCACGCGCTAAGTTTAAAACTTTGCTATCAACGGTTTCTACCGATGTTGCGCGTGCATCGACTAAAAATGGTGAATGGCGAAGTGCTGAGTCAAAACTATCGTACTTAATATTAATAAGCGTTTTAAATTCGGCAATAGGCGTTAGGTTTAATTTAGCTTCAGTTACTATACCTAATGAGCCTTCTGAACCCGTTATTAGTCGGCTCATGTCAAAAGTAAGTAAGTCATCACTTATCACATGCTCTAGGTCGTAGCCGGTTAAAAAACGATTTAACCGTGGAAACTTAGCTAAAATAGCAGCGCGTTCATTAACTGATATATCTAAAACTGTTTTATATAAACTACCAATTAGTGAGTCTTGATTAGCTATAATTTGTGCTTTGTCGATGTCTATTGGGGAGGTACACATAGGTGTGCCATCAACTAAATAAGTTGTTAGCCCTAAAACATGATCGCTCGTTTTACCGTAAACTAACGAGCCTTGCCCCGATGCGTCAGTACTTATCATGCCACCAATAGTTGCCCTGTTACTGGTAGATAAATCGGGTGAGAAGAAAAAACCATAAGGCTTTAAAAAGTCATTAAGTTGATCTTTTATTACGCCGGTTTGAACGCGTACCCAGCCTTCCTCTACATTTATTTCGAGGATTTCGCGCATATAGCGAGACAAATCTACAACAATACCAGGTGTTAACGATTGTCCGTTAGTGCCTGTTCCACCGCCACGAGGACCAAAAGTTAATGATAAAAACGGGTCGCGAGATGCTGTTTGCAATGCGAGCTGAATATCTTTTTCACTTTTTGGAAAAATAACACCTTGCGGTATTTGCTGATACACACTGTTATCGGTTGAAGCGGTAATACGCGTTGCATAACTTGCGTCGGCATCTCCGGTAAAACCTTGGTTTGCAATGGTATTTAGGTAGTTTGCGACAAGTTCTGTCGCGGCATCTTGCTGTGTAATTGTTGCTATCATGACGGCGATATTTTAGGGCATTTGACTAATTATATCATGGTGATGGCGAATAGAAATTGAAGATTTTACAGTTTGTAACACTCTTTTAGTCGATTTTAATGCAGCTTAAATTATACTCATACTAACAAGTAATGAGGTGTTTTATATGAAAAAATTACTATTACAGATCAGTGGCGTGTTATTTATTTTGCTAGGATTATTTTTTGCGATCGTCCCTGGCCCATCGCTTATATTTTTTATGGCGGGTTTATTGTGTTTTTCGTTTTACTATCCTAAGGCGCGACATTACTTATCATTTTGTCAAAAGGCGTTAACTAAATCATGTGCCTATTTAGATAAAAAATTAGCCCGTTAATTTACTTTTAATTGAGTATAAAAAAATGCCAGCAATAAATTGCTGGCATTTTTATAGCTTACCTATTTATAGCTTACATATTTATTACTTTGCTAATTTTTTAGCTAGGTATAACCATGTTTCTATTACTGTATCTGGATTTAGTGAAACAGAGTCAATACCCTGCTCTACTAACCATGCAGCAAAATCTTCGTGATCTGAAGGACCTTGGCCACAAATACCTACGTACTTTCCTTTTGCTTTAGCTGTTTTAATTGCCATAGAAAGTAGCTTTTTAATTGCAGGGTCACGCTCATCAAATAAATGTGCGATTAAACCAGAATCACGGTCAAGACCAAGCGTTAACTGTGTTAAATCGTTAGAGCCGATAGAAAAACCATCAAACATTTCTAAAAATTCATCTGCAAGTAATGCATTTGAAGGTAGCTCACACATCATGATTACTTTAAGACCATTATCGCCGCGTTTAAGGCCATGTTCTTCTAGTAATTCAATTACGCGTTTGCCTTCTTCAAGGGTACGTACGAATGGGATCATGATTTCGATGTTAGCCATATCCATGTCGTTTCTTACGCGTTTTATAGCTTCACATTCTAGTGCAAAACAATCGCGGAAGTCTTCAGAGATATAACGGGCTGCACCACGAAAACCAATCATTGGGTTTTCTTCTTCTGGCTCGTATTGCTGACCGCCAACTAGGTTTGCGTATTCGTTTGATTTAAAATCAGACATACGAACAATTACACGCTCTGGTGCAAATGCACACCCTAGAGTAGAAATACCTTCAACCAGTTTTGTTATGTAAAACTCTACTGGTGATTCGTAACCGGCAATCATGTCAGTAATTTCTGCTTTTAATGCATCTGTTTGAGCATCAAAATTTAATAACGCTTTAGGATGAACGCCAATCATACGGTTGATAATAAATTCAACTCGCGCTAGGCCAACACCTGCATGCGGTAAGCGTGCAAAGTCAAATGCACGATCGGGGTTACCCACGTTCATCATAACTTTCATTGGTAGTTCTGGCATTTTATCAACGCGTGACGTTAGTATTTCAAAATCTAAAATACCTTCGTAAATAAAGCCGGTATCGCCTTCGGCGCACGATACTGTTACTTCTTGTCCCGCTTTAATTAAATCAGTTGCATTACCACAACCTACAACAGCTGGAATACCAAGTTCGCGTGCAATGATTGCCGCGTGACACGTACGTCCACCACGATTTGTAACAATCGCTGCTGCACGTTTCATGATTGGTTCCCAATCAGGGTCGGTCATATCGGTTACTAAAATGTCGCCTACTTGTACCTGATCCATTTCTTTGATTGAATCAAGAACACGAACAACACCGCTACCAATTTTGTGACCAATTGCACGGCCTTCAACAAGTACATTACTTGTGCCATTTAATTGAAAACGTTCCATTACGTTTGAGTCTTCGTTTGAGCGTACAGTTTCTGGACGTGCTTGAACTATATATAGTTTGCCGTCGTTACCGTCTTTTGCCCATTCGATGTCCATAGGACGACCATAATGTTTTTCGATGATTACAGCTTGCTTGGCAAGTTCTTGCACTTCTTCATCTGTAATCGAAAATTTATTTGAAAGCTCAGGGGCAACATCAACGATGTCTACTTGCTTACCGTGTGCTTTATCTTCTGAGTAAATCATTTGAATGGCTTTAGAACCAATGTTACGACGTACTACTGAAGGTTTATTTTTAAGGAGTGTTGGTTTATGAACATAAAACTCATCAGGGTTAACTGCGCCCTGTACAACCATTTCACCTAAGCCGTAGCTTGATGTAATAAATACAACGTCTTCAAAACCAGACTCTGTATCAATGCTAAACATTACGCCAGATGCTGATTTATCTGAACGTACCATGCGCTGAATACCAGCCGATAACGCCACACCACGGTGATCGTAACCTTGGTGAACTCGATATGAGATTGCACGGTCGTTAAATAATGAAGCAAATACGTGTTTAATAGCGACCATGACTGAATCGATACCAACAACGTTAAGGAAAGTTTCTTGCTGGCCTGCGAATGATGCATCTGGCATATCTTCAGCGGTAGCTGATGAACGTACTGCGAATGATACATCTGCTGCAGTATCGCCATGAAGTTGGCTATATGCGTCGCGAATGGCTTGATCTAGGTTTGGTTGGAATGGTGTGTCGATTATCCATTGGCGGATGTCGGCACCGACTTTAGCGAGTGTATTAACATCATCAACATCGAGTGTATCTAGAATGTTGTGAATTTTTGCTGTGAGTCCTGATTGATCTAAAAACTCATTAAAAGCATCTGCGGTAGTTGCGAAACCACCCGGTACTTGTACACCAGCGTTTGCTAGGTTTGAAATCATTTCGCCAAGTGAAGCGTTTTTACCGCCAACTCGAGGAACATCTTGCATACCAAGCTCTTGATACCAGAGAACGTATTCTTGCACGGATCTTTCTCCAAAAAAAACAAATTGTAGGTCTAACTGTGAGAGTTAAGAAAGAAAACCTTTTATAAAGGTCATCATCATTCTACACTGGCAATAGTCCTCACGTAAACCGTGAGAAACCCATTTTAGGGATTTAAACGCAATAAAAAGGTTAATTATGAGAACTGCTTTTTATATATCAGATGGAACCGCTATTACTTCAGAGGTGTTTGGGCATGCGACTTTGTCGTTGTTTCCTATCGATTTTAATCATAAAACAATTCCATTTGTAGAAACTGAAGAAAAAGCGCACGAAATTAAAGCATTAATTAATGCAACCGCTGCAAAAACAGGCGAAAAGCCATTTGTTTTTTTTACTTTTGTTAACCACAATTTAAGTGAAATTATAAAATCGGCTGATGCAGTCACGTATGACTTTTTAACTACATATAGCGAAAAAATAGAAAAAGAACTCAATGTAGCCCCAGTTCCTAAAATGCATCGTACGCATTCCATCCACGAAAAAAGTTATGACTTTAGAATTGATGCCGTTAATTATGCTCTTATGAATGATGATGGCGGAAATATTAAAAACTTTTCTGAAGCAGACATCATTTTAATTGGCGTTAGTAGAAGTGGTAAAACACCCACAAGCTTATACTTAGCACTGCAGTACGGCATCAAAGCGGCTAACTACCCTATTACAGAAGAAGATTTAGATAATGAAGGTTTGCCTAAGTGTTTAGTCCCTTATAAACATAAGCTATTTGGACTTACGATTGACCCTGAGAGACTTGCGGCTATTAGGCATCGACGTATGGCGAACTCTAA
Source organism: Pseudoalteromonas sp. SA25 (assembly GCF_011378705.1). Taxonomy (NCBI): domain Bacteria; kingdom Pseudomonadati; phylum Pseudomonadota; class Gammaproteobacteria; order Alteromonadales; family Pseudoalteromonadaceae; genus Pseudoalteromonas; species Pseudoalteromonas sp. SA25. Next base: position 16,370 of record NZ_WTKV01000029.1, read on the forward strand.
GTATGCTTCAATTAAACAGTGTCGTATTGAGGTGCGCGAAGTGGAAATGTTGTATAAGCGTCATAAAATTGCTTACTTTAATTCTACGCATCATTCTGTTGAAGAAATATCTGCAAAAATATTGATAGAAACAGACTTGGAGCGACGTAAGTACTAACTTACTCATCAAAGAAATAAAAAAACCGCAACTAAGCGGTTTTTTTTGTATCAATAAATATTATTTACGTGCGTCTTTTAGTAAATCAGCTACTAAAAAGCCCAACTCTAATACTTGGTCGGCGTTAAGGCGTGGGTCACACTGCGTTTTGTAACGCTGTGCTAGGTCATCGTCAGATAAACCGTAAGCCCCGCCTGTACACTCTGTAACGTGCTGGCCTGTCATCTCTAGGTGAACACCACCTGCGTATGAACCTTCAGCTTTGTGTACAGCGAAGAACTGACTGATCTCGCGCATAATATTGTCGAAGTTACGTGTTTTGTAACCTGATGTCGCTTTTTCAGTGTTACCGTGCATTGGATCTGAGCTCCAAATTACTTTACGGCCTTCTTGTTGAACTCTTCTTACTAGCGCTGGAAGTTTTTCAGGAAGTATATCTGCACCCATACGCGTAATTAGCGTTAAACGACCAGGAATGTTATCTGGGTTTAATGCATCAATTAAACGAATTAGGTCATCTGGGTCCATACCTGGGCCAACTTTAACACCAATTGGGTTTTTGATGCCTTTGAAAAACTCAATATGTGCATGGTCTAGTTGACGAGTACGTTCACCAATCCAAACAAAGTGAGCAGAACAATCGTACCAATCACCAGATAAGTGGTCGCGACGAGTAAGCGCCTCTTCGTAACCAAGTAATAACGCTTCGTGAGAAGTGTATAAATCGGTTTCTTTTAAGCTTGGCGCAATTGTAGAGTTAATTCCGCACACTTCCATAAACTCTAGTGCGTCTTGAATTTTATCAGCAAGTTGTTGGTATTTTTCTTTAAGTGGATTTGCAGCAACAAAGCCCATGTTCCAACGATTTACCTGGTGAAGATCGGCAAGGCCACCTTGTGCAAAAGCACGTAATAAGTTTAACGTAGCGGCACTATGATGGTATGCAGTCATTAACCGTTGTGGATCGGGTATACGTGCTTCTTCTGTAAACTCGATATTATTAATAATGTCGCCACGGTAAGATGGTAAAGACACGCCATTAATTGTTTCTAAGTCTGCTGAACGAGGTTTAGCGTATTGACCAGCCATGCGCGCTATTTTAACTACAGGGCATTTACCGCCGTAAGTTAATACAACAGCCATCTGTAAGATTGTTTTGAATGTATCGCGAATGTTAGCGGCATTAAAATCGCTAAATGATTCTGCACAGTCACCACCTTGAAGTAAAAAAGCTCGACCTTCGCACACATCTTCAAGCTGTTTGAATAGGCTTCTTGTTTCTTCAGCAAAAACTAAAGGCGGTGCCGTTTTTAATTGGCTTTCTACTGATTTAAGTATTTCTTGATCCGGGTACTGTGGCTGCTGCAGTATTGGCAGCTCTCTCCAGCTATTTGGGTTCCACGATTGCATAATTTTTCCTCATTCCTACATTACCTGATAAGAAGAAATTAACGTATGCAGGCCCCTATGTTCAAGGACTAAATTCACTATTTTCCAATTATTTAGTTATGAGTTAAGTATAAAAGTAATCTTACTTAACCTAGGTGGTTATATAACATACACTTTAGTTTTATTTCGAAGAAACTAAAGTGTTTAAATACATGCGTTTAGAGCTAACTATATACAATTTTAACGCATTGAGAATAAATAGTACATAAGGGTATGTTATACGTAATTTAGATAGGAACACATCATACTTAAATAGCAACTTATGTAATCTTAACTTTACGCGGGTAATTAATTAAAGCTTTCAAGTACTATGTGCAGAGCTTAATGTATGATATGAGCGTTTGTGGTAATCATTTATCTGCGCTTTAAAACCTAGACGCATAGTCTTGTATAGCACTCGTATGCTGGACTATATTCACAAGTGCTACAACTCAAAGGTGTGGTAGGCCATTAAGTTTTCTCTTCAAAGTGATAGTGTTACTTAACAGTTCACCATGATTAAAGCCCCCACTGCTAGAAGTATCTTTAAAGAGGAACTGATATCAAAAAGCATTTGTAGTCATTGTAACCTTTAGCGTGTCACCATACTGCCAACACGGTGTAATATGAGTCAGTAATTATAAATAATAATGAATGCTAAGACGGTTAGATAAATATATGAAATTATATAACTCCGCTTAACTCATTTTTCTAAACTTAGTTTTACCACCTACTACTTAGATAATCTAGCACTTGGCGTATTAGCCTTTTTATATACGACAAAGTAAATACTCCAATGTCATATGAATTAGTAAGGAGTTTCAATCGTTCTTCCTATATATATTTCCACTTCAAAGAACACATCATACTTAATTTAATTATAATGTTACTATGAGCCTCGAGTACTATTTATTATTTATTTAGACAAAGCAAAGTGCATGTAATAATATAAAGCTAGTAAGATGTGTTCTTTGAGGTGTGTAATGGTAACTAAGGTACAAATTAGAAGTCAGTTTGATTTAATGAACGAATTAACTTTGAGGTTGATTGAAGAACTAAAAGAGTGTGAATTCTCCAAAGCGGAATATTATCAATTACCAGATGTAAGTAGTCTCGATGAGAGTAAAGTTCCAGAATCTATACTTGTTTCTAAAATCACTGGAGTACCTGCTCAAAAAGCAATCCTAAACTCTTTTTCAGACATGTATAAAAAATCAGGATTAAGCAGTCGTGTTTTAAAAAGACACCCTGGTTTGCTCGTCATTAAAAATGCAGATAAACAAGCTTTAAATAATCGTATAGCTCAAGTAAATAAAGCTAAAACTACGTTTAAAGAATGTATTTTAGCTATTGATAGCAACGATGCTCGATTTGAAGCAGTTCACAATGCTATACCAAATTTAATAACTCTTGCTGCATATCGTAAAATTCATAGTGAAAGCGAATCGCCATTTTCGGTTAGGTTTACTTGGATGCACAAACACGCAACTAAAACGCTGACTAAAAAAATGGCTCTCGAAATGCTCGACAAATCGGCCAGTTATCGAAATCCAAGAATGATAGATCAACAAAAATGGCAATCACTTGTAGCTCAAGAACAATTACGGGTTGCTAGTTTAGGCGAAAAGGAAAAACTTAGAATTCGCCGCCCTACTCGAGTGAGTCCACAGGTAAATGTGAGATATACGGCGCAAAATCGCTATCATGTGAGTGCTGCATTACCCTTTATTCTGATTAATCCAGAACCAGACGTAAAATTAGGTATATTACCTGATTATCAAAAACCCGAAACTCACCCTCGTAAGCGCGAGTATGATTTTTTGGTTGATAGGTTATATTTAGAACAGGTTGAGCGGTAGTCATTATGTTAAAAAGGCCACATAGTGTGGCCTTTTTAGTTATGCGTACAGTTATGCGTACAGTATTTAAAATAACGGTTATTATTTTTCTACTATTTCTTCAATTTTATCTTCATCAATCAGCACGGCATTTTCAACAATGCGTTTACCGCCTTGGATTTCAATGCGTTTGTTGTGTTTGTTCAATGTAAGTATTTCATCGCAAAACTGATCAGACGGGTGCATTTCGTATGTGTAATCGATAATGTTACCGGTTTTGTCATCTTTAACGTTTGTAATGCTGTATTCTGATATTGCACCTTTTTCAATCAAATCTTTCATTGTGGTGGTCATATCACGACGAAGTGCTTTTAATTTATTTTCGGTAATATCATCAGTTGAATAAATAGATCCGTATTTTTCCATAATAGAAAGTAATCTAAAATGGTACGTTTTACCTGGTGCTGCATAACGCCAAAGGTGATACAAACGAAGCATCATCCAACGCGATAATCCACGTTTTAATTCTTGAGCGCTATTAAAGTAATACCCTTTGTATTCAAGGTTATCAATCATGTTATGAACAAATGCATTTAAACAGGCGACGCATTTTACATTGCCACCCTGACCTTTTTTGCCACTAAAATGCAGTGACGATAAAAAGTTCATGTTTGACTCGTAAAACGAATCATCTATATCAGAATTTTTAGTATCTGTTGCCGAATATTTAAATGAAAGTTTAGAACCTTGCAATGCTTCAAGTGACTCTTTTATTGCAGGATATGGCATTGACTGCCCTACTGCTTTGAGTTCTTGTGCTAATTCGTTCATAGAAAAAACAACCGCGTATTGAATACCGGATTTAAAATTAATTTTAACTATTTTGCCTTTAGAAGCTAAACGAATAAGTGCTCGCTCTACTTTTTCTTCTCTATCTGATGGCCAAACAAGGTATTCAACATCTTCGCCATCTTTGCGTGTACTTACAACAGCTGGCGTTATTTTTATTTCGCCATCGTACAAAATACCATCTACTTTTTCAGATATTTTACGCGTAATAATTGTTTTTTTAGGCGCTTCTTCAAGTGGCAATTTTTTATAGCCCGAGCGAACAAAGCGTCCCCACAAATCATAGTGATTAAACGTGTTTGAATATGCACGTAATCCATGTGCTGCATTTTCAATAGAAATTCGCACGTCTTTGTTGTCTGTAAATAGTGCTAAACTTTCGTTATCTATTGCACTTTCCACCCCGTGGATTTGGCCCCTAAGTGTATCGGGCAAGTTATCTACCGAGATGTTGACCTTTCGGCTCATTGTTCTTATTTCCATTTTTATTGCGACAGCTAATAACAACACATTAAGCAACAAAAGTTAAATGTTTAAGTTAGTATAAAAGTGATCTGACTTTAAATAAAACGTTTGGATCACTATTATACTAAGTGATGTACATTACTTACGATTTCAGATCATATTTATACTAACTGGACTATCACAAATCTAATTTTTACTAACTCAGCTGTTATTTTGTCCATTACAATGGCTTAATTTTAAAATTAAGCACGACAAATACACCAAAAAATATATTCCCCTGTGGATAAAGCCTTACCGAGTTAGAATAGATCTGATCTGTACCAAGTACAGATCAGATCTATACTAATTAAAAGCGTATTTTTATGTTGCGACTAGTGCATAACTTTATAATTCACTTAGTAAAAAACTGATCTGCAGGGCTCTTTTTGTTCATAACTTCATGCGTAACCTGTGCATAACTCTATATTTAAAATTGACCTTAGTAAAAAGCTGATCCGCAGGTAGATAAAGATCTGATCTTAACCAAGTATAAACCTGATCTGCTTTTTTAAACATTATTCATATAAATCATAATGTTATGTGATGATTTTACACCCTTAATCTTTATTACCTTATATATTTAACCACCTTTAAACTTCTTTATTTATACTAAGCAATATTAAAGGTGTAAAAATATTTTTAGATGTCTTGTTTTTAAAATGCATGTCGTCTTAAATAGTTGTTTACAGCTATTTGAATGGACATTATACTAACTGCCTAACTTTGAGGAAGAAAGTATGTCTATCAACAATAACGCATTAAGTACCTATCGGCTTTTGAAAGCCACAGCTGAAGTTGCTGAAAAATCATTAGAAGGACGTATTCAGCACTACCGTGCTCATCTTAAATCAGAAGAAAAAGAATTAAGAACGTATACACAAAAAGCAGCTGCTGATTTATTAGGTTGTAATAATCGTACTTTAAAAAGACGTCATGATAATGGCGACTTCGATGATTTAAACATAAAACGCGGTGCTAACGGTCACTATGCTTACACATTAGTAAATATTTTTGCTATGGCCGATATTATGGACATTAAACCAGATCATCGTACTGGTGATGACAAACTGCAAGTTATTGTAATTAATTCTCTCAAAGGCGGCTGCGGTAAAACTACCAGTATGGTTAATATAGCGGCAGCGCTTGCAACTACAAATATTAAACGTTATCGCATTGGTATTATAGATTTAGACCCACAAGGCTCTTCTTCAAGCTTTTTTCCTTCAAGTGAGCACGACCCGATTACTGTTGGTGATTTAATGCGTGATTGCATAGATTTAGACGAGGGTGAAACATGGCCTGAATTTGTGTCTAACTCATTTTTACCAACGCATATCCCAAATATTCGTGTATTACCATCGGGTATGGATGACTTTTACTTTGAGCACGAAACGGCAACATTGCTCAAAGATACCTCAAATTATGAGCAAACTCGCCATTACCACAAGTTACTTGAGAAAGTAATTGATCCCGTTAAAGACGAATTTGATATTATCTTAATTGACACAGCACCTACCCTTAACTTTATGTTTTATAATGCATTAATGGCCTCTACTGCGATGCTTATTCCTGTTCATCCAGAAGCTGTAGATTTTGATGCTAATAACAAATATTTAAAACGACTAGGTGAGATTTACCATACAGTTGCAGCACTTGGCCATGAGGGCTGGGACTTTATGCAATTTTTAGTGACCAACTATGTGAAAGGTAATCACTCACAGCGCGATATCGTTAAAGATGTTCGTAGTGCATTTGGCCGCCAAGTAATGAGCTACCCAATCAATCACAGCTCCGCGATTACCGCTAGTTCATCGTCTTTCAACACTATTTTTGATCAAAAAGCATCAGACAGCTTAGCAAGTCGTGAGTCATTAATGCGCGCTCAAGAAAATATTAAAGATGTGGTCGATGAGCTAGAAATGCTTATTCGTTCAAATTGGCAGTCCACTCAATCAACACTCAATACTCCTAAGTAAGGATGTTAAATAAAAATGGCTAAAAAACGTAAAAATGACACCCGCTTAGATCCATTTGCAACTGCTGTAGGCAGCAGTAGTCTTGATGCATTACTAGAACAAGCGAATGCTGGCGATGTAATTAGAATGCCTGCACCGAGCGACCCTGCTCGTCAAATTACGCTTGTTTGTAAAGTGATCGCACATGCTGATATTGAATCTACCACTGGTGTATATGGCAAAAATCGTCGTGTACAGGCACTTCTAAACGAAAAGTCAGTATCAGACATACTTCCTGCAATTCGTGAGGATGGCCGAAATCAACATCCTGCCCTACTTTGGGATCAAGGTGACAAAAGTTTAGTTCTGGCAGGTTCACGTCGTCGTATGGCCTGTATTTTAGGTAACGCAGATTATTTAGTACTTAGTTCAAGCGATTTTACTGATCAAGATGCAAAAATTTTAGCGGTATCTTCAGATCAATACATTGCTCCTAGTTTATGGGAGCTTGGCCAAGCATACCAACAAACTAAAAATGAACTTATTGAGCAAGGTAAAAAAGGATCTTACAGAGAGATTGCCGCGGTAGAAGGTGTATCGCATACTGCAATTGCAGATGCAATTAAAGCTTATGAGCAAATTCCTGCTGATGTCATTGCGCTTTACCCTACTGCTAATCACGTAGGTCGCGAAGTCGCTAAAAAGCTTGTTAACGCAAAGGAGCGAGACGAAGAGGCGTTTAATCAACTTGTTAGTGCCCTTGCTAGTGATGAAGAGTTAAATGCGATTACAAGCGACGACAAGCGTGCAATGGCGATCACTAAATGCCTAACTTCAGAGCCACAAGTAGCTGTTAAGCGCGAAGCTGTACTAGAAAATAACTTTATATCGGTTCAACGCAATTTAAAAAGCGGTGATGTCTCTATCAAAATTGATAATAAAGTAATGACAGACAAGCGCTTAGAGCAATTAACTAAGTTATTAAGTGCCTTTAATTAGTTAGTTAAATAATGATCTGTCAGGCATATTTACTTAGTTAAATAGTGATCTGGCAGATTGTTTTGTTAGTAAAAATCTGATCTTTACTGGCCTATTTCCTCTTTAAATAATCATATTCCTTCTTCAAGATCACTTTTTTACTAACTAATCTCCTCTTTTTAGCTACATTCCTTCATTTATTATTATTGTTAGTAAAATCGTGATCTGTAATGCCTACTTTTATGTTTCTAACTATATGTAACTTCTACCATTGCAGTTGTTTTAAATATTATTTTGTAAAATTGGATGCTTATTTTTACTTACAAACCGATTTTTTACTAAGTTATCAGCTCCAACCAGTTTATATCTTGTTAATAGTGCTTTAGCTCAGAGCACATAAGGCATATACTGGCAGGATTATTTTTAAAATTTAATGCTTAGAGTGACATGTCTGCTAACTTATCAAAAAATGATTTAATGGCTATTTTTGAAGAAATTAAAAATGAGCAGGCTACCCAGTTTCCTCTGTCTGAACGCTTTATTAAAAAACTTTTCCGTGAAAATGTTTTAGATAAAGGAAAAGAATATTACAAGAAAGGTCAAATTACTTGGCTAGAACACACCCCTAATTTTTCTGTAGTCGACTCTACTGTACAAGTGGATAATGGATCATCGTTTAACCAACGTATTGAGATCAGTAAAGTACCAACTGGTTATTCTGTTGATACGCATTGTACGTGTAATGCAAAAACTAAATGCCGACACTTAGCTGCTATTTTATTTAAGCTCAAAATAGAGCACTCTGGTGAATATGGCGAAGATTACTTTATCAATGACTGGTTTAGCGAATTAAGCGCACTTAAAAGTGGTGATCAAAACACGCCATCGCAAGTATTATTATTTGTATTAGATATTGAAAATAACAAAGTATTCTTAACACCTAAAATAGCGAATGTTGAGACTAAAAAGAATTACACGCTAGGTCGAAACCTGACCGAGCAGCAGTTAAATAGTTTTGTAACGCCGAGTGACTTACTCGAAAGTGATTTTAGATTATTTAGTTGGATACGCTCACAAAATGCAGTGGGAAGTATTGAGCTAAAAGGCCAGTGGGGTTTTAGTGCCTTACAACAGTTGATAGCTACAGAGCGCCTGTTTTTCCAGCGTTCTCGAGTGCCAATTAAGGCGCAATCGGGTCAAGCATTAAGTTTTAGTTGGGAGCAAGATAAAGATATCTCACAATTAGTTATTAAGCTTGAGCAAACACAAAACTGGGCTTTATTAAAAACAACACCACCTACTTACCTCGATTTAGATCATTTAAAAGCGGGCCGTCTTCGCACCCCATTGAGTGCAGACGAAATAGCACATTTACAAACTATGCCTGCTTTGCATGACGCTAATTTTGATAGAATATACAAGCAGCTTGCCGATAACTTTGGTGCAGGTGTAATACCCCACCCTACTAATTTACAGCCAACATTGCCTAAAATCTCTAGTAATGCTGTTTTAAAAGTAACTATGGGCGATCAAGGTTTATCTCTTTCGTTGTTATTTAAGTATAAAAATAAAAACTATTTAGCAGGTGCTGCACCTGCAAGTACGATTAATAGTGCATTTGAAAATACTGTAACTAACGAACTAATTAACTTAGGATTTGAATTTTGTAAAGGGGGTTTACAAAGTGAACTGGTATTTACAAAGCAGTCTTCAATCCATTTGCATTGGCTAATATACGAAGTATTCCCTGGCTTTAAGCAACGTGGTTGGCAAGTAAGTGTAAGTAAAGTAACGAGTCCTAATCCGCAGTGTGAAGTTAGTTTACATGTACACCGCGCAGCAGGGCATCAAATGCACTGCAAAGTATTGCTATGTGATGCTAAAGCATCGCTGTTGTTTACTAATACTGACCCGCTATATCAGTCATTAAATCGCCAAAGTGAACTATTTTACTACTATCCGCTTGGTCGTGAGTTTGGGGTTATCAATAAGTCAGCAATTAACTTATTAAATGAATTTAAAGAGCGTTTTGAATTTGTAAAAACACGAGACGAATTTAATATTCCGCTTTCGTATTTACCTGAATTAGTAAAGCACACTGCTATAAACGTAGAGCTTCACGACGACTCATTAGAGCTATACTTACAAGAGCTAAATAGTCCCGATAAAGCAATTACTAAGGTTTCATTACATGGCTTAAATGACTCAGTAACACTTCGTGAGTACCAACAGCAAGGTGTTGACTGGCTTAGTTTTTTAAAACGTCACCAATTAGGTGGTATTTTAGCTGATGACATGGGCCTGGGTAAAACCTTGCAAGTTATTGCATTTTTAGCCAGTACATTTAACCGCCCGCAAGCGGGCCCTACACTTATAGTGTGTCCAACTAGTTTGGTGAGTAACTGGAAAAACGAAATTATTAAGTTTGCTAAAAGCTTAAAAGTCACCACTATTTTTGGTTCAAATCGTAACGATCCTTTACAGCACTTAGCGCAAGCGCAGTGTATACTTACTACATATCCACTTTTAAAGCGTGATATTGCATATTATTCGCCATTATATTTTGAAAATATAATCCTCGACGAAGCACAATACATTAAAAACGATACCGCACAGGTTTCGCGATTAGTTAAACGCTTAAATGCCGACTTTAAACTTTGTTTAAGTGGTACTCCAATCGAGAATAATTTACTTGAGCTTAAATCGTTACTCGATTTTGCTATGCCATCGTTACTTGGGTCTCAAGCCCACTTTAAGCAGCACTTTCAAACGCCTATTGAGCGTGAAGCTGATATGGAGAGAGCTGAGCAGTTAAAAGCGTTAATTATGCCTTTTATAATGCGCCGCACTAAAGCACAAGTAGCGCAAGAGCTGCCTGAAAAAACAGAGCTAACTAAAGAGTTTGAGTTTGAGCCTAAGCAAAAAGAAATGTATCAAGGTATTACACGTTCATTAGAAGAGAAGCTAATAGACTTATTTGCCGAACAAGGCGCACAAAAAAGTAAACTTGCATTTTTAGAGGCACTTTTAAAGTTAAGGCAAATTTGTTGCCACCCTAAATTAATAGATCCAGACACTCAAGCAGGCTCTGCTAAGCTTGAATGGTTAACAACACACTTACCGCTTATGTTAAGTCTCGGTCGTAAAATTATTATATTTAGTCAGTTCACATCGGCACTTGATTTAATAGCCCAACGCCTCGAAGAAATAAACATTAACTTTAGTATGCTTACAGGCCAAACGCGCCACCGCGATAAAGTAATCGACGAGTTTACCAGTGGTAAAACATCAGTGTTTTTAATTAGCTTAAAAGCTGGCGGTACAGGCCTTAACCTTACACAAGCCGATACAGTTATTCACTTTGATCCATGGTGGAACCCTGCTGTAGAAAAACAAGCGACTGATAGAGCTTACCGTATTGGCCAAACTAACCCTGTATTTGTGTATAAGCTCATAATGAGTAATTCAATAGAGCAAAAAGTATTTAAAATGCAACAAGATAAACAAGCCCTTGTAGATGCGTTATTTACTGATAAATCAATGAGCTTTACAAAGTTTGATGAACAACAAATGTTATCGCTAATTAAAAACTAAATTGATTTAAAAAGTTTTGATCTTTTTATGAACTTAATTAAAAAGCGGACGTCTACTATTACGCTTGTTGGTTAATTGCAGTTAGCACAAGCATCATGTTGATTCCCCATTTAGTTACTAATTTTAGTAATGATTAAGCCAGCCCATTTTGAGTTGGCTTTTTTTATGCCTAAAATTTAGCGTTCGGCACTTATTTTAAAAGTTTTTACTTTTTTTTGAACTTAATTAAAAAACGGACGTCTACTATTATGCTTGTTGATTAATTGCAGTTAATACAAGTTTTCATGTTGATTCCCCCCATTTAGTTACTAATTTTAGTAATGATTGAGCCAGCCCATTTTGAGTTGGCTTTTTTTATGTCCAAAATTTAGTGTGCAGTACTTATTTTAAAAGTTTTTATTTTTTTATGAACTTAATTAAAAAAGTGGCGTCTATTATTATGCTTGTTGATTAATTGCAGTTAATACAAGTTTTCATGTTGATTCCCCCCATTTAGTTACTAATTTTAGTAATGATTGAGCCAGCCCATTTTGAGTTGGCTTTTTTTATGTCCAAAATTTAGCATTCAATTTTTATTTTAAAAGTTTTGATCTTTTTATGAACTTAATTCAAAGAGCGGCGTCTACTATTATGCTTGTTGATTAATTGCAGTTAATACAGGTTTTATGTTGATTTCCCCCTATTTGATTACTAATTTTAGTAATGATTAAGCCAGTTCATTTTGAACTGGCTTTTTTTATGCCTATAATTTGATTTGTTTAAATCAACCCGAATAAAAATAAATGATCTTTCGTAAATTAATTTGAATTAATTATTTTGTTTTCCGGTCTACTCTAATGCCTGTTGTTATATAGCCTCACCCAGTAATATTAGTTATTTTGGTGATTATGTATTTAAGTTGCAGCTTACTCGGGCACATGTTGATTTTCCCTTTGATTACTTAATTTAGTAATACTTGACCAGCTTATTTTGAGCTGGTTTTTTTATGTCTGTAATTTCTTTGCTCCCCTACTTCTATTGCGTGTTATTGGTTATGATGGCATGTCTCTAAATTTTATAAGTTTATTTTATGCTCACTCAAGTACTCACTAATATTGATTGGCTAAGCGCCGGTGCTGGTGTTGCGTTAGGCGTTGTATTTTACGGCGTTGTATCAACACAGCTTCGCAAAAAGCTACATCTACAAATAAGCGAACAGCAGCAACAGCTTTCCCTATTACAAAATCAATTTGATAATAAAGAGCTGCAATATAGCGCCTTGCAAGAAGATCACGAACTGCTAGAACATACTCACCAAGAACAGCGCGATGAAGCCCAGCATTTTAAAACGCGTTTTAGCGAACAAGAAAAACAAAGCATTCAATACAATCACTTTTGGCGTAAAGCCGAAGGCGAGCTTGCAGCGCTTCGTGAGCAATATAATCAACGCGATGTTGAATATAATAATATGCGCACCACCCTTGAGCAAAAACAACAAAGCTTTACCGAGCAACTTGCGCAAATTGAGCAAAGTAAAAATATGCTCAAAAAAGAATTTGAAAACCTAGCCAATAAGATTCTAGAAGAAAAATCACAAAGCTTTAAAACCTTAAATCAAGAAAGCATTGAACAATTATTAAAACCGGTTCAAGGAGAGCTAAAAGGCTTTAGAGAAAAAATGGAATCAATACATGTTGAAGACATAAAACAACGAACCGCGCTTAAAACCGAGCTATTGCATTTGCAAGCTAAAAGCCAAGCTATAACAGATCAAGCCGACAAGCTCAGCAACGCGCTACAAGGGCAAAAGAAAACCCAAGGTAATTGGGGCGAACTCATGCTCGAAAACGTCTTAGATAGCGCTGGCTTACGTGCTGGCGTTGATTATAAGCGCGAAGTGTCGTTTAACACTGAAGATGGCCGCTTGCGCCCTGATGTAGTTGTTTACTTACCACAAGGCCGACACTTAGTCATTGATGCTAAAACATCATTAAATGCTTATACACGCTATGTGAACGCTGAAAATGAGCTAGATGCTAATCAAGCAATTAAAGAGCATGTAAACGCCGTTACAGCACGTATTAATGAGCTTGCGAGTAAATCGTACGACCGTTTACCAGGGCTTAATTCGCCTGAAGTTGTGGTTATGTTTGTACCAATAGAATCAGCTTTTGTAGAAGCACTTAAATATCAAAGTGATATTTACCAACAAGCAATCGAAAAAAATATACTGGTAGCTACACCTACTACCCTGCTTACTAGTTTAAATATTGTTAAACAGCTTTGGCGTTTTGAAGAGCAAACCAAATACTCAAAAGAGCTGGCAAATCGGGCTGAGCGTTTTTATAACAAGCTCAATGGTTTTTTATTAAGTATGGAAGGCGTAGGTAAGCAGCTTGATAAAGCGAAAGAAAGTTACGACAAAGCGTTCTCGCAATTATACCGCGGTAAAGGTAATTTAATTAAACAAGCATCAGAGTTTAAAGAGCTTGGTGTATCAGTACAAAAAGAGTTACCTAGTGAGAGCGTTGAACGTGCGCAACTAGAGCTTGATTAGATTTATTAAGTGTTTTCAATTAAGTATGTTAAATAATGTACGTTAGAAACCAGAGGTGTTTATGAATAATAAGATTATAGGTATTGTTTTAATCGTTATAGGTATCGCTTTAATTATGTGGGGATATGACGTTTATGAGGCGGCGGCTTCGCAGTTAAGCCGTGCATTTAGTGGTGATACACCAATAGAAGCATGGGCGGGTATTATTGGCGGTGCCATCTGTGTGTTAATTGGCATTAAAAAGCTTAAGTAACATAAATAAAATACAGCTTACTGGGGCTTGTTGACCTCTCAGGATAAAATTTGTTCAATCTAGGGGCTATTTAATCGCGGCGCGAGGTTTGTAATTTAGTGGGCTCGATAACTGCTCCTGCGTTATTCTAATGGCTTACATCCATGTAATAATAAGTAAAAACCGAGCTACAAAGAGTAAATTGCCCCTAGGCAGAACCCTTAGGGCAACGCATGTTTGGCATTTATACTACGTTATCGTCTGTTTATGGGAAATAACCACACTATATAGACTCTGCCTTGCCTAAATACCAAACAGTCTGCTGCAAATTTAACCTCAAAAGATAAACAGGCCCTGAATAAGCTGTATTAGTTTATTTGTAATCCATCACTTCTAGTAATTCATTTAATTTACTTTCTGGCAGGCATTCGCCTTTATCCCAATAAGAGTTTAGTAACGCAGTTAAACTGCCAATACGCTGTGACTTTTTCTGCATTTGCTCAATCAAAATGTCAGCTTCTTTTTGTTTTTTTTCTAAACGCTCGATTATTATTGTGTGGTTTAGCTCGCCGTTTTCGTTACGTAATAAAGGTATTTCGTTGAGTGAAAAACCCAAGCTTTGTGAAAATTTAATTAATTGCAGTTTTTCTAAGTTTTGTTGGGTGTACAGCCTATAACCATTAGCACTGCGAGTGGTTGGTGCTAATAACCCTTTGCTTTCGTAAAAACGAATAGTGCTGGCAGGTATGTTGGTAAGTTTTGCAAGTTCGCCTATTTTCATAACTAATAATAACTCCACTTTACATAAACTTAGTAGGTTGACCTTCAAGCTAACTTTAAGGTTATAGTTGTTTTAATGTCAATTTAATTAGCCAATAATTATGCGCAACCCTGTGTTTACCTCCTTTACCTTGCCAAGTGGTTTAGTATTAAAAAATCGTATTGCCAAAGCCGCTATGGAAGAAAACCTAGCACAAGAGGACCAAACGCCCTCCCAAGCACTTAAAAACGTTTATAGCGCATGGGCTAAAGGCGGTACAGGGCTAATTATTACCGGCAATGTAATGGTTGATCATTTAGCGATGACAGGCCCTGGTGGCCTTGTGCTTGAGCAAAGTACCGATATTACTGCCTTTGCAGAGCTTGCTCGTTTATCAAAGCAAAATAATTGCAAAGTGGTGATGCAAATTAATCACCCTGGTAGGCAAGTATTTAAAAAAATGGGTGGAAAGGCTATATCAGCGTCAAGTGTTGCACTTAATATGGGTAAGCACTCGCACTTATTTGGCGTACCAAAGGCAATGACGCAAACCGACATTGACGATGTTATTACCCGCTTTACACAAACTGCACTACAAGCCGAAAAAGCCGGTTTTAATGGCGTACAAATACATGCAGCGCATGGCTATTTACTTGCCCAGTTTTTATCGCCACTTACCAATAAGCGCGACGATAAATGGGGGGGAAGTTTACAAAATAGAGCCCGTTTACTTCTCGAAATAACCCGCAGTATTAAAGCAGCTTGCTCCCACACCCTTTCGGTTTCGGTAAAGTTAAACTCTGCAGATTTTCAACGTGGTGGGTTCGAACCCAGTGACGCGCAAGTTGTAGTGGATTTATTGGATGAACTCAATGTTGATTTTGTAGAGCTTTCGGGTGGTAGTTACGAAGCCCCTGCCATGCAAGGTAAAACAGGTGACGAACGCACACTTGCCCGCGAAGCATACTTTTTAGAGTTTGCAAAAGCGATTAGCCAGCGCTCATCAATCCCAATAATGACCACCGGCGGCATTAGTCGCTTATCTATTGCCAACAACGTGATTGAAAGTGGAGTGGCCCTCGTGGGTATTGCCACTGCGCTTGCATACCAACCAAATTTACCAAACAAATGGCAAAATGAGCCACTGCAACTAGCCGTATTACCCAGTGTTACTTGGCAAGATAAAACCCTTGCAGGCCTTGCCACTATGGCACTGGTAAAAAGGCAAATACGCCGTTTAGGCCAAGGTAAACCTGTAAAAACAAACGCTTCACCAATATTTACTTTAATTAGCGACCAGCTACGTTCGATTAAATTAATTAAGCGTTACCGCAATCGCTTTGCTAGTGAGATTAACTAAGCTTTGGTATTCACTCTTTTTATACATTTCGGTTTTGTTTACTAATTTTTACACTTGAATAAATGTAACCATTTTTATGTTGTGTAAATGAGTATTAAGGCGTGCACCAATTTGGAAGTTTGCTTTTTTATCAAGCTATTAAAGTGCACTATTTTGTGCATATTAAAGTACTGTACGAGTAAAGAAAATAATCATTCTAAAATGTTAATTAAAGTGCGCGTTCAGCGTTTGTTAATTTAACCATCTTATTGAAATTATTGATATTTATTGTTTTTCTCCCGCTTGAGTTTGGTTGGTATTTATACTAGTTTATAGCGTAGATATTTAACCTTACTCAAGGAGAATAGTTACATGGTATCTCGCAGAAATTTTATTAAAGCAGGCGCTGCTTTAAGTTTAGGCTCTATTTTTAGTGCTTCAGCTTTGGCTGAACAATTAAAAGTAAAAATGTCTAACGGCAGTGTTATGCAAACTAAAGGAGCAATAGATAAAAGCGCTGCTCTGCCCACAAACGATGTTACTAACGCTAAGCATTACCGGCCTGAATCCAGAATGGGCTTAGGCGGTCTTGCCGCTGGGAATGGCTTTAATACTATATCAAGCGATGCAGAAATTTTAACAATGCTAAATGCAGCATGGGATTCTGGTATTCGTCATTTTGATACGTCACCTTTTTACGGCTTGAGTTTAAGTGAAAGGCGCTTCGGTGATTTACTTCGAAACAAAAAGCGTGAAGATTATGTTTTATCCTCAAAAGTAGGTCGCCTTCTTACCCCTTCAGCAGAGCCTCTAGAAAATAGTTGGCATTGGGCTGATCACTCACCTTTTCATTATAAATATGATTACTCTGCATCAGGTACGCGCCGTTCAATAGAAGACACGTTGCATCGTATTGGAGTAGCTTCACTCGATATTGTTTATATTCACGATTTATCACCGCAAAATAGTGATATGGGAGATGATTGGCTTAAGTATTTTGATCAGGCAGCAAAAGGGGCTATTCCTGAGTTAACTAAAATGCGTGATGAAGGAATAATTAAAGGCTGGGGTTTTGGAGTAAATACACCTCATGCTATTTATAAAGCGCTTGATATGTCAGACCCTGATATTTGCTTACTAGCGCTGCAATATTCAATTTTAGATCATAAGCAGGCACTTGATAAAACCTTTCCTATGCTTGATAAACGAGGTGTTTCAGCAGTCATTGGTGCTCCGCTCAATGGTGGTTTTTTAGCCGGGCGTAATCGCTTTAATTATTCACCTAAAATTCCTGGGCCTATGCAGCAGAAATTTAATGCAATAAGCGACATTGCATCTAAACATGGGATTGATATTAAAACAGCTGCACTGCAATTCGCAGAGGCGCCTTCAACGGTATCCTCAATTATTCCTGGCGCACGCACGGCAGATCAAATTAAAGCTAATGTAGCCTCAATGAAAGTTACCATACCAAGCGAATTTTGGAGTGAATTGAAATCTAAACAGCTTATTGCAGAAAACGCCCCCATACCCACATAACAAAATAGGTGTGCCATTTGCTTGGCACACCTCGTTATAGCTAATGAGGTTGATTTTCAAGCAACGCTTAGTAGTAAGTACATTGATTGTTGGGCATTTGTATAAGCGCAGCTTGCTGGTGTTTAAAAACGAAGTTTTTAAACTTAGTTATTAGGTAGTCAAAAGCATTATTACGTGCCTATTACATATTACGCGTATCGGTATCATGCTGCGCTTTATCCTAGTGGTGAGAGCGTGTGGAACATATTGAAAGGGCTAAATATATAAAGCAAAAAGTTACTGTAAACCCCCATTACAGTTAGCCGGTAAATAGTACAAATAGTAAATTAGCACTACTTAGTCAATTGAGCAGTGCTAATTGGTTTAATTAAAAGCCACATTTACCGTTATTTATTGCCATTGCGCTTTTGCCAAAACGATCTCAATACTCCACAACGTTGCTTTTATAAACTTAAAAATATCAAGCACATTGCGATTTATTAACCCATCTTTTGTAAGGTTGGTACTTATCGTACAACACATTAAAAATATACGTGTATATGAGTATAAAAACTAAAAAGCCAGCTTCTAATGCTGTAGCGGCTAGCCATGTAATATTTAAATACCAAGCAAGTATTGGCAGCGTTATAACCACCATACCCAGCTCAAAGCCACATGCATGCGTAATGCGGGTTACTAAACCTCGCTCGATTCGGTTATGCCCAACTATTTTATCAAACACTATGTTGTAAATGTAATTCCAAAGCATGGCGAAGACTGATAAACCAACACCTACTATTGCCATTTTTCCTGTTGCAAACCCACCAAAATAAACTGATGCAGGTACAACAAAAGATAATGCTATCATCTCAAATATTAGTGCCTGAAAAATACGTTCTGCTGTGTTCATATATAAATAACTTCTTAAGTTGATGACGATGGCTGTATTTTCATTCATTATAAAGATATGTGTTAGTTACTTAGTATCGGGAAAAGCGATATGTTTAGTATTGAACAGCTTCAAGCATTTGTGGCTACCGTTGAAGCTGGATCGTTTTCAGCTGCTGCGCGCGGTTTAAGTAAAGCGCAGTCGGTAATAAGCCAGCATATTATTAATTTAGAAATAGACTGTAATGCGACATTATTTGAGCGCACAGGGCGCTATCCACAATTAACCGAAGCCGGTAAACAGTTACTACCCCAGGCTAAGGCCGTGCTTAATCAACACCAGCGATTAACAAACTCTGCATTAGCACTAAACGAAAAAACACCAACCGAAATCACTATCGCACTTGACGAAGGGATCCCGTTTAAAACTATCGCGAGTATTATTAGCAAGCTGCAAAGTAAGTATCCTTACGTATCGCTTGAGTTTTTAAGTGCATCCAGCCATGACATAATTGACATGCTAAACAGCGAAAAGCCTATAACGGGTATTATTTTTAGTGAATTAAATATACCGAGTTACTTAGACTATGAATGTATTGGATCAGTAAAATTTGATTTATATGTTGCTAAATCGCACCCTTTAGCGGGGATCAGATGTGAAAATATGGATGGCCTTCGGCTACATCGACAACTTCTTCTTCGTTCGCGCAATACGCAAACAAGTAGCTTTCAGCTAAAAATTAGCCCAGAGATTTGGTATGCCGATAATTACTTTGTATTACTCGAGCTAGCAATACAAGGTAACGGGTGGTGCTTATTACCAAACCATGTAGCTGTAGATGCAGTACAAAGTGGTGAGCTGGTTAAACTTCCTCTTGAGTTTGAAGAAATGGGTTGGTTGGCTAATGTTGATGTATTACAGCATCAGCAACACAGTAATCAAGAGGTGTTTAAAGTACTAAGAAATTTACTACGGAATTTTTTAAAAATTTAGCTTTTTATATAATGCCTGTTAGGCGGTTTACTTTTTATTACGCTAAATCCCAGTAAGGTGTATCGCCATAATAGCCACTTGCAAAATCAACAAAAGCACGTACTTTACTGGGTAAAAACTGTCTGTTTGCATACACCATGTAAAGCCCCATTGGCTCGGGTTCATAGTCTTTTAAAATGCGCACTATTTTGCCTTGAGCCAGCGCTTCGCCAGCAATAAATGTGGGCTGCATAGCAATACCACCTCCAGCAATGGCTGTATTTAGTAGCAAATCACCATTGTTAGCCACAAAGTTACTTTCAAGCTTTAGCTCGCTTTTTAACTCATTAACCCCAAATAATCGTTTTGTGGGCTCGCTGTGGGAATAGCGTAAATAATTATGTGATTGTAAATCTAGCAGTGTTTGTGGCGTGCCATGGCGTTTTAAATAATCGGGTGACGCAAACACCGCTAGGTTTATAGGTGCAATTTTTTTAGCTATCAACGTTGAATTTTTTAATACGCCAATGCGCAGAGCAATATCAATACCCTGCTCTACTATATCTACATATTGGTCTGTGAGCCGTAAATCTAACTTTAAATTTGGATACTGCTTTTGAAAATCAACCAACAAACCTGCTAAATGCTTAGTACCAAACGACATAGGCGCACTAATACTAAGCACACCCGATACATTTTCGCTTAAGTTGTTTAGTGAGTTTTCCATGTCTTCAATATCAATAACCACCTGCTGACAACGCTGATAATACTGATTTCCAGCCTCTGTAACACTTACTTTTCGCGTTGTACGGTGTAATAAACGCGTGCGTAGATTATCTTCCAATGCAGAAATATATTTGCTGACTAACTGCGGCGAAATATCGAGTTTATCGGCCGCTTTTGAAAACGATCCTTCTTGCACAACGGCTAAAAAGGTCTTCATGGTGGTGAGCTTATCCATTTTTTAACAATGCTTTGTTGATAATGTATAAATAAGTATCATATTTATCGTCAAAATAGAAACTTATATAGTGTTTATAACGCATCTACTTGTTTAAGGTTTTAGTATGACTCAGCCTGCTTTATTTATATCTCACGGCTCGCCAATGATGGCTGTTCAGCAATCGGCTACGTCAGATTTTCTTGCATCATTAGCTCAAACGCTTAGCAAGCCTCGTGCTATTGTGGTGTTTTCTGCCCACTTTGATGAAGCGCACGATATAGTTATTACATCAGGAGATGCGCCGCATACTATTCACGACTTTTATAACTTCCCCAAGCCCCTGTATGAAATTCAATACCCCGCACCAGGGGACCCTAAGCTTGCTAATGCGATTAGTGAGTACTTTTACAAAGCGGGTATTAAAACGGTGAAAAGTGCAGATCAAGGGTGGGATCATGGTGTGTGGATCCCGCTGCGCTTAATGTACCCAGCAGCTAATATTCCCATTGTTCAGGTGTCTATTAACACGCGTTTAGGCGCTCAGGCGATGTATAAATACGGGCAGTTACTTGCACCACTGCGCAGCGATAACATATTAATTATTGGCTCCGGCGGTATTAGTCACAATCTACGTGAAATATTTAAAAGCCCTGCTACACCTAATCGTGTTCAAATGGTTAATGAGTTTACTCATTGGGTTGAGCAAAAATTAATAGCGCAAAACACCCAAGCGTTACTTAACTATTTAAATGAAGCACCCCATGCTTTATTTAATCACCCTACCCAGGAGCACTTTTTACCTCTTTTTGCAGCGCTTGGAAGTAATGACGGTAAAGTTGAAAAAATACATGAAGATATAGAAATGGATATTTTAGCACTCGATGCTTATAAGTTTTATTAATTTGAGCGTTCGTTCAAATTAAGTTAAGCTGTAAGCAAGTACTCTAAAACCAACTTAATTTATTTTATTGCGGAGCAAACATGGCAACTACACTTGCATTTGACGTATACGGTACGCTAATAAACACTCACGGCGTACTGTCCTTACTCGACGACATGATTGGCGATAACGCCCAAGCATTTTCAAATACATGGCGCGAAAAGCAATTAGAGTATTCATTTAGACGTGGATTAATGCAAAATTATATTCCTTTCTCGCTATGTACAAAACACGCACTCGATTACGCCTGCTTAGCGCACAAAACCGAGCTAAGTGAAGATCAAAAGGGGCAACTGCTAGAGCTTTATAAAACGCTTCCTGCATTCGACGATGTAAAAGCAGGCCTTGAGCAATTAAAAGCGAAGGATTACCGTTTGTTTGCATTTTCAAACGGCGCTGCCGACGCAGTTCATACCTTATTAGAAACCGCTGGCATTAGTGAGCTTTTTGAAGGGGTAGTAAGTGCCGACGACGTTAAAACCTTTAAACCAAACCCTGGGGTTTATAGCCACTTTTTACGCGAAACCAATTCAACAGGCGCAAACACGTGGCTTGTATCAAGCAACCCGTTTGATGTAACCGGTGCCATATCGCACGGCATGCGCGCGGCGTGGATTCAACGATCTAAAGACTCAATCTTCGATCCGTGGGAAATACAGCCAAATACTATTGCAACCGATTTACTCGATTTAAAAGCAAAATTAGAAAGCGTTAACTAATTTTCTATTCCCCCTTTTGCTTATGGTATTAAGTGCCGTGGGTGTAAAGGGGGTTTACGTTTTAACTATTTACTCCCGCCTTTATTAGCTCAATCACTGTATTCATACGTTTTGCCAACGGCCTATTTCGATGATGGCACACATAAATAGATTCACTAACCGGACATTCTAAATGATGCGTTTTAATAAGCGCGGGCTTATTGAATGCGCCAACAGCATGAGCAGGTAATACCGTAAAACCCAGCCCTAAGCTTACAGGTTCTAGTATCAAACTAATTTGGTTAGAAAATCCCGTACGTCTTATTTGGTCAATATGCTCAAACTCACTGTAGTTTTCGCTTAGTAGTAGCTGCGCATGATGGCTTGCATCGGGATGAGCAATAAACCCTAGCTCACACAGGGTTTGCCAATTAGGCATGTTTATACCTGCAGGCGTTACAAGTAGTAGTGGCTCTTGGCTTATTTTATGGCTGGTTAGTTCGCTAAATGTTGGAGCTTGAGTTAAAAACCCGATGTCGGCACTGTGGTTTGCTACAGCTTGTTCAACACTTACATTGGGCGCAAAGCGGTAATCAATAATCAGCTCTTTATGCTCAGATTGCAGTGCTAATAATTGATTATAAAACTTTAAACCACAACTGCCCGGTGATTGAATCTTTACCGCTCCGCTGTACGGCGAATCATCTTTTAATTGTTGTTCTAAAAACTGCCAATCTTTAAGAAGCAGGCTGCCCTGCTGATATAAGTTTTGACCCTGAGGGGTGAGCGAAAACTGCTTACCATGGCGCTCAAGCAAAGCGCAGTTAACTTGTTGCTCTAGCTTTTTAATGTGCTGACTTACACCAGATTGGGTCATATAAAGGCGCTCAGCGGTTTGGGTAAAATGATTTACCTCAACCAAAGTACAAAACGTATTTAACCATGTTGGATTTATCATTACAAAACGTACTCAAAATGATGATTAATGATAATTTTACTTAATGTTGGTCGATTCGTAAACTAACTCCATCAACTAGTCACAAGATAAGTCACAAGTTAAAGAGGAAGCATTATGAGTCATACATATCCACGTAGTTTTTCGCACATTGGTATTTCGGTTCCCGACGTTGAAAAAGCAGTCGAGTTTTACACTAAGGTTATGGGTTGGTACACCATAATGGAACCCACTTTAATTACCGAAGACAAAAGCCCAATTGGCGAAATGTGCACAGAAGTATTTGGCGAAAAGTGGGAAAAATTCAAAATAGCACACCTATCTACAGGGGATCGTATTGGTGTCGAAATATTCGAATTTAAAAACCAAGAAAACCCAAAAGACAATTTTGAATACTGGAAAACAGGCATCTTTCATTTTTGTGTTCAAGACCCTGATGTAGAAGGTTTAGCTGAGCGTATTGTAGAAGCTGGCGGTAAAAAACGTATGGAAGCCCCTCGTTATTACTACCCGGGTGAAAAGCCGTACCGCATGATCTACATGGAAGACCCGTTTGGTAACATCCTTGAGATTTACAGCCACAGCTACGAGCTTATTTACAGCGCAGGCGCTTACTAAATAGCACTTAGCTAAAAACAAAGACCGCAGTATTTATTACTGCGGCCTTTTTGTTTCAGTTATAGAGTTTTTAAATACACTTCACCGTCTTCTTATTCTCTATAACTTGTTTTTGCTTAGCTTGTGCAGCATGTTTTGCCCTGAGTTGAAAATATTATCAACCTCGAGAAAAACACTACCAATCGAACTGTGTCCTAGTGAATTTATGAACGACATAATGTATTTGTCAGGAGCTTTTGCTCTTATCCACAAACAGGCTACATGTCAGTACCGCTGAGATTAAAAAACAAAACATTACGCTTAATGTAAATAATATAAAGTTTTCATTTTTTGATATAGCTGCTCCTTTAAGGAGTATTTCACCGCTATTAAGTGCATCTACTCCTACATAGATCATCAACGGAATTACAAAAAATGCATTGCTGAGCTTAATAAGTAAGTCCTTTGATGAAAGACTTACTAATTGAGAAGCATTATGCTCTTCCTCGTCTCTATTTAATAGTTCGGCTTTTAATAGCTCAAAGCGTTCAGGGTACAAAGCCCTATCAATAGACGTGATAGCTTCTTGCAATTCAGTAATAGAATATTCTGAATAATTTGGTTCCATCTATTAAACCTTCTCCAGTGCCTAACGCTTACATAAGCGGAAAAATATAGTTGACCAAAATGGTTTTAGGAACAAAAAACAGCCAACTATAATTTTTTCATTTGATATTTACGTTAGGTTTTTTAGTTAACTGTATATAAAACAAGTATATATAGCTAATGGGCCAAAGTAAGAATATGGAAGCTACTAGTTTAAAATGTCCATTTTTATCTGAATGTGCTTGTGCTGAAAACCAACTTAATAAAGCTCCAATTACACATAAAATCTTAAGAATGTTACCAAACCAGTGTTCATTAAGGAAACTCATAAAACTGGTGTTTTGACTTGCAAATATAAATAACAAAAGAGCTGAGGTACCAAATAAGAGACAGCTTCTTGATTCTGAAAATTTTAGTAAGAATAGGCTAAAACCATCTTCCATGTTTTCACTAAAAAGTGGATGCTTCATAGAACTCCATTTAACATCTAACAATTTTACAGGCCGCGAATCGAGCATACTTCTACCGATGTCACGCTCATTTTCTACTTTACACAGTTTTAACAAATTACCTAAGATATTGCTATCAAAAGCTATTTAATATTTACAAGCAAAGTTAAGGCATATAAATGCGCGTTTCGCTCATTTCCTTGATTATGTAAGTAAGCAGCAGTTTGGCTGGCTTAATAGGTATTATAAGTATATGATATTGATAATTATTTGCATTAAAGGGTTTTGAAGGTGTGTATGAAAAAGTCTATGTTAACTCTGGCGTTAGTTACGGGTTTGAGTGGTTGTAGCACAACAGCCACGGTGCCTGATAAAAGCTCATCATTATATTACTCAGCGCTTTATAATGCACAAGCAAAGCCTGTTAGCTCTGTATTATTAGAGCCCAAGCTATTAAATGCCGATGTGGTTTTAGTAGGTGAATGGCATACGCACCCGGGTGTGCATTTATTTCAGGCTGAGTTATTTGAGCAATTAAGCAAAAGTAATAAACACACTGCCCTTTCGCTTGAACAATTTAGCCGCGCCGATCAGCTTACTTTAAACCAGTATGTTAAAGGTGAAATTGGTGAGCAATACTTAATTGACAACACCCAAGCGTGGCCAAATTACAAAAGTGATTACCGTGCGCTGGTAGAGCTGGCAAAAATGAACAATAGCGATGTAATAGCTGCAAATGCCCCTAAAAATATAGTCACCTGTATTGGCAGGCAAGGCATAAGTTACCTAAGTAAACTTGATGAAACACAGCAGAGCTATATTGCAGCCACTATTGATACATCCCCCAGTGATTATAAACAACGTTTTATGACCTCAATGCACCATGGCACGCCAAGTCAAAACGAAAATTATTATGCTGCGCAAGTTACCTGGGATGAAACCATGGCAGAGTCTATCGTTAACTATTTAAATAATCATAAAGATGCGCAGGTAATGCATATAGCGGGCGATTTTCATGTGAAAAATGGCGAAGGTATAGCGCGCGTTATTAAGCGTTTAGCGCCAGAGCTAAATGTTGTGTGGATATCGCCGGTTACAAGTGTGCAAGCTAACCAAACAGGGTATCAGTTGCAAGTTAACCCTTTGCCACCCCGTTATGTACAAAAAGAACATCAGCAAGCCGCTTTTAAAGCGTTAGCCAAACGAGGCGAGCAAACAGCTTGCTTATAAATAACGACATAGTTAGTGAATCTCTTAACCAGGGCTCAGGTTAACTATGTCGTCATGTATTTAGTTTAGTTACTACGAGCTTGGTTGGTTAGCTCAACCATCGCTTTACGTATCTCTAACGGGTTGTTGCACTGGGCTTTAAAGTTAATAAAGTAATTACGCTTTTGGCTTTGTATATAAAAGCCAGTGGGTAATAGGCCGCTCATTATTGGGGTGTTATCAGCTACGCTGTAGTGCTGCATTAATATGAGCGACATAGCATCTTGATGGTCATCGTTCATGTGACTTATCATGCTTTGCTGCTGGTTTTCATCCCAGTTTTTTACCTCATCCTGCCATTCGTTTTGCTCAAGCCAAAATATTTTGCCAAAGCCACCAATATAGCGCACACGAATTACGTCTAATTGCCATAATTGAAAGTCGTGCGCATTGCGATAGCTAGCGGCTTCGGGGTATAGGGCAATATAGTTATCAAGTAAAGTGTGTGCTTGCTCACTTGGCACAACAGAGCCATCGCCTACAAGCGTTACTCGCCCGTGCTCGTTTTGATCGCCGTAGTCGGCGGCGTCAAATACGGTAAGGCTCATACGTGAGTCGTGCTTTAGATTTTTAGTGTGCTGGGCTATATCGCTAATAAAAAAGTAAACACGGCCTTGTTCGTCGCACATATAGGGGGTTACTGAGCCAAACGGGTAGCCGCGTAAATTATTAGAAATAGTCGACATGACACCCGCATTGGTTTTGTAAACCAAGGTGCGTGTATCGTTTAATGCTTGCTCTCTCATAAAAACTCCTGACGTTGAGAAAAAACCATGGGTGCATCGTTATAAGGATGAGGATTTACGTGCAGTTTCATGGC
The DNA here is from genome assembly GCF_011378705.1 of Pseudoalteromonas sp. SA25. Classification (NCBI taxonomy): domain Bacteria; kingdom Pseudomonadati; phylum Pseudomonadota; class Gammaproteobacteria; order Alteromonadales; family Pseudoalteromonadaceae; genus Pseudoalteromonas; species Pseudoalteromonas sp. SA25. Next base: position 43,196 of record NZ_WTKV01000029.1, read on the forward strand.
GTACATTTGTTGTAAGTTTTGTTCTGTTAATACGGTGTTTATAGGCCCACTTTGCAACACTTTTTTGCTGTGCAGTAAAATAGCATCTGTTGCATAAAGGCTGGCTAAATTTAGATCGTGTATTGCAATAATGGCGCTGTTGCCTTGTTCTACAAAGGTTTTAACGCAGCTGAGCAAAGCATGTTGGTGGCGCATATCAAGTGCTGATGTAGGCTCATCGAGCAGCATTAGTTTTGGCTCGGCCGATTGTGTAAAGGCATCGAGCTGCGCTAAAGTACGCGCCATATGCACTCGTTGTTGCTCTCCGCCCGAAAGCGCACTTACGCGGCGAGTTAAATACTGGTTTAAATCCATAATAGCGGCGTATTTATGTACTTTTTCGCTTTGCATTTTTAATGACTCTACATACGGATAGCGACCCATTGCAATAAGCTCAAATACATTAAAATCAAACCCTACGTGGTTAGCTTGCATCATAACTGCGCGCTGTGTTGCAAGGCGTTTTTTAGCGTGAGAGGCCAGCGGCTTAGCATTAAAAAGTACACTGCCTGTAAAGGAGTGCATACCTGCTAAGGTATGCAGCAAGGTAGATTTACCTGCGCCATTTTCACCAAGTAGTGCTACAAGTTGCCCTTGTTTAGCGCTGCCATTAATAGCGTTTAAAACGCTGTGATTATCAAAGCCAACGCTTAGGTTGTTAAACGTGATCATGACCAACCTCGCTTATTTTTCACTATTAAATAAATAAACAATGGCGCACCCAATAACGCAGTAATAATGCCAATGGGTAGCTCTGATGGCATGATCACAATGCGTGCTAGCCAGTCAGAAAGTAGCAATACCACTACGCCAATTAGCATACAAAGCGGCAGCATATTACGTAAATGCGGCCCCACCATTAAGCGGGCAATATGCGGGACTACCAAGCCAACAAACCCTATTAAACCGGTAAGCGCTACAACCGCACCTACCCCTAATGCAACGAGTATAATGACATACAATTTAAGCTTATTAGTGTCTACTCCTAGGTACTGAGCTTGTGACTCGCCAATAAGGAGTAAGTTCATGGGGTTTTTTAACCGCCACAGGCCAATTAGGCTGATAAATAGTAACGGCGCAGCTTGAATAATCGTGATCCAGCTTGCTCCGCCTAATGAGCCCATGGTCCAATAATTTATTAATCGTAGCGCGCTATCGTCGGCAAAAAAACTCAGTAGCCCAATAACAGCGAATGCTAACGCGTTAATAGCGACTCCTACCAATATAAGTGTGGTGATATTAATTTGCCCCTGCTGCTTGGCAATAAAATATACCAGCGAGGTAACACCAAGCGCCCCTAAAAACGACGCATAAGGTAAATACAACTGAGCGTTAAAATTAAACTGCGCGCTAAGTGCAATAAACGCCACTGCAACCATTGCCGCACCTGCACTAATGCCAATAATAGATGGGTCGGCCAACGGGTTACGGCAAAGCGCTTGGGTTGCCGCCCCTGTTTGGGCAAGTACCAACCCTACTAATACAGCAAGCACAAAACGCGGCAAACGTATTTGCATTACGACATTTATTTGCAGCGCATCAAACTGATTAAAGTACTCGGGTGCAAGCCAGGCAATAGCTAAACGCCAATCCCATCCTGCAGGGCCGTACCCAATGCTTAGTAGCGCCAAAGCAAAAATACAAACAGAGGCTAATAGCATCCACTTATGAGTTTGGCTAAGTGTTATGGGCACAAAGCGGCTCAATGTTAGGGTATTCATAAGCGGGTTTTATACTCGTTAAGCTCATTAATTGCTGTGGTAATACGTGGCGACATGCCAAGCGAAAGCAGGCTATCCATAACAAGTAAGTTACAGCTTTGCGCAGCTTTTAATAAGCGTAGGTTCGGTTGCTTACAAAAAGCCTGCTTGCCGCCAATGCTTTGTACAACATGCTTTGGCGCAACTAAAAAGTCAGGCTGATTTACAGCAAGTACTTCGGTATTAATTACTTTAAAGCCTGAATGTGTAGCGCCTATATTAGTAATGCCCGCATAGCTAAATAATAAATTAGGGACGGTTTCTTGCCCTGCGGCAACAAGCCCGCGCTCATTAGCTGAGAGTAAAAATAGTGCACTGTGCGTTTGTTGTTTTGCTTTTACAGGTAATGAGTTTGTAATGTGCGTAATGAGTGATTGCGCTTTTTGCTTGGCGTTTAAGTCGGTACCAAGGCGTTTAATTAGCTCAAGTAGCTCATTAACTGAGGTCGGCTTTTTATAATGAATTAGTTTAACCCCAGTTGCCTCAATTTGTTTAAGTGCTTGGCTTCGCCCTGCGCCTTCAAGCGCTAATAAGGTGGTTGGGCGCATAGAAAGCACGCCTTCTGCCGCTAAATCACGGTAATAACCCACTTGTGGTAATTGCGTAGCTTGCTGTGGGTACATACTAGATTGATCAACCGCTACAAGGGTACTTTGTTTGCCCAGCGCATAAATTATTTCTGTAAGGGTGCCGCCAGCACTAATAACGCGCTCCTGTGCAAGTGCAGGTTGAGCGACTAAAGCAAACAATATAAATAGGTATTTCATTACAAACTCCGGCTTTTATTTTTCGGCTATTATAACTAGTTAAATCTAAATGAAAATGATTATCATAATTAATTGATCTTAATTTGACTTAGTTGTAACATCCTCGCCATAAATAATAACTATTATCATTTGGAGTTAAAATGAAGCCCTCTGCATTTAAATTTACTGCTATAGCAACCTTATTACTCGGATCGGGCACTGCATTTGCCGAAAACATAATTGACGATCATATTGTTGTGAGTGGCTCGCGTTTTGAACAAAAGCTTAAAGATGTAACAGGCTCAGTAACTGTTATTACCGAGCAAGATATAGAGCGCCAGCTAGCTGTAGATTTACAAACCATGTTTAAATACGATTCAAGCATTGCAACCACAGGCAGTGGCGCAGGCGCGCAAACACTCACCGTACGTGGTGTTGGTGGTAACCGTGTTGTATTTATAAAAGATGGCCGACGCACCAACGATGGTTATGCAGGCGGAGGGGGCTATTTAGTTGGCCGCAATTACTTTGATGTAGCAGGCGTAAAACAAGTAGAAGTAGCCAAAGGTGCTGCATCGTCTTTATATGGCTCTGACGCACTCGGTGGCATTGTGGTTATAACCACTAAAGATCCAAGCGATTATTTAAAAAATAACAGCAGCTATGTAAAAATGGCACTGGGGTATCAAGGTCAAAGTAACCAAATTGCTGCTGATATTACCGGTGCAAAAGACTTAGGCGACTTTGCAGTAAGCGCAGTTTATAGCCATCGCGACAGCGAAGAAGTACAAAACTATGACGAAAACTTACCCGGTTATGATGCAAAGTCGGACGCTTTAATAGTTAAATTTGAGCAACAGCTTGATGAAAAACGCACACTTAAATACACCCTTGATTATTTTAATCAAACAATTGAGCAAGTTATAACCCCCGCGGTTCAAGAAACCGATGAAGACGACACGAGTTGGTCACTGGCGCTAGATTACCATTCAGAGGTAGCTACAGCTGCGTTTGATAAATGGTACGGGCAAGTATCTTATAGTAGTTACGAGCAGCAAAGCGATGCAATTAGTGGCGCAAGCACCTACACCGATTATAACGACTATCGTTTTGAACAAAATATCTTAGGTTTAAAAGCGGTATTTAATAAAGGATTTAACGCAGAGAGTGCCGATCACGAAGTGGTATACGGGATTGATATCGATTTATACGACACCACTCGGCCACGTTTAAAAACGCGTGTTTTAGCTGATGGCACCGTTGATTTTACAGACCAAAAACAAAAAGCGTTTCCGGGGGCTGACACCTCTTTAATTGGCGCCTATGTACAAGACAGTATTTCGTTTAAAAACAGTGCATGGTCGGTTATTGCGGGCGTGCGATATGATTACTACACCCTTGAAGCTAAAAATGATGAGCTATACGCTGATGCGCAGCTTGACGATATTACCGAGTCTGCTTTTTCGCCTAAGCTAGGTGTTATATACCAAGTGGATGATAACTTATCGTGGTACGGGCAATACGTACGAGGCTTTAAAATACCACCACACGACCAAGCCTATCAAAGCCACGGCGTTGAGCCGTTTTATCAAATATTACCAAACGCCGATTTAGACCCTGAAAGCAGTGATTCGTTTGAGCTTGGGCTAAGATACGCCAGCAGCGATATTAGCGTAAACTTAAGTGCTTTTTATGCAGCATTCGATGATTTTATTGAAACTGCAGTAGTGGGTGTTGAGCCAACGTACATTCCTAGCGTAAACAAAACTCTGTATCAATATCAAAATATTAGCGAAACACAAATAAGCGGTGTAGAAGCAGGAATTGCCATGTATGTCGCTGAAAATATACTGCTTGAGGCAAACGTAGCCTACGTTGATGGTGAAAATAAAGAAACCGATCAGCCACTTACCAGTATTAGCCCGTTAAATGGCTCAATATTGTTAAGTACAGAGCTGGGTAATATTAACTGGACCGCTGCGTTGCGTTTAGCTAAATCGCAATCGGATGTAGTACTTGATGCAAACGATGATAAAACTACGCAAGGGCATGGCTACGGCGCTGTTGATTTATACGCAAACTACGAATGGCAAGCGTGGCAGCTAAATGTAGGTGTACTTAACTTGCTCGATAAAGAATATGTACCTTTTGAGTTGATTGCAGGTCAATCGCAAAGTGCTGATTTTAGCCAATACACCCAACCTGGGCGTAACTTTTCAGCAAGGGTAAGCTATCAGTTTTAATTAGGGCTAAACAAATGGCAATAAACGCTGCATGGGTATGCAGCGTTTGCCTGCCACATATTTACTCAATTTAAATTACTTAATGACAAGTATGTTTAAGTAAATTTATACACACTTAATGCGAACTAACACTTTATAAAACCAGCGCTTTTAAAGCTAAAAAGCGATGGCTATTTATAAATTAATTAACCGATAAATCTTTTGTCTCTAGATAGCTTGGTACGGTTTTAAAACATGCCGTTAGCTTACTTGCAAGCGTTGTATTTATTGCGCTGTCGCATTCTAATTCCCCGTTATACTCCCCCTTAGTAAGCGGCTCTAATCTTAACGAGTCATAGCTTGGTTTACTTTGTATTTTATGAATTACCAAGCCTTGCTGCTGCGTTAGTTTTACTAATGAAAATGCATTTTTTGTGTTTTATTTTTCATTAGCTTTTCAACATATAACGGATTTTAAAAGGTTAGTTTAGTAGTGAAATTGCTTTGGGATTAGCGTATTTACCTAACTTTGTGATTGACGATTTAGGGCTTACAAAATAACTGTAAAGGGGGTTAACAGTCACTATAGCAAAGGCATAGTAATGATTTACAAGCCATCAAAAGCAGATGGCTGGCTTAATAAACTCATGCACTCTGTGTAAAGTATTTATCAATTTAAGGTAATAAAGAGTATTACTTAACAAAGCTGTGGTTAGCTAATATCGGCCACTACGCATCGGTTACGACCATGCTCTTTAGCATGATATAGCGCCTTATCGGCACATTTATATACTTGGGCAATATCAGTACTATGCTCAGGCCAGGTCGCAATACCTATAGAAATAGTGATTTTTCCAATGGTGGTTATTTCTGTCGATTCTACTGTTTTACGTAAACGCTCTGCTATTTTATAGGCACTTTGGCTGTTTTCATTTGGTAGCACAAGAACAAATTCTTCACCGCCGATTCTTGATACTATGTCGTCTCTTCTTGATAGTTTTTTAATTATATTTGTTAGCGAAACTAAAGTTTCGTCGCCTTTATTATGTCCAAAAGTATCGTTAACACGTTTAAAAAAGTCGATATCAATTTCTAATATAGCGAATGGGGTTTGCTTTAGCATAAGCTGGTTAAGTAGGCCGTTTAAGCTTCTTCTGTTATGCGTATCTGTTAAGGGATCTGTTTGTGAGTCATGGCGTAGCACACCTATTTGTGCTTGTAATAAAGTAACCTCTCTTAACATCGCTAACTTCAGTTTTTGACTTTCAAAATACCACGACTTCACGCTTTTAAGTTTTTCTAAGCTTTTTGGATCATCGAGTGTATTTGCGTTATCGGCTAATCGCTTTAGCGGCCTTGCTATAAAGTGTGCGAATAAACCAATAAAAATAAATGTGACTAATGCCATAGGTATTGTTTGTTCAATGACTTCAATAGTTAATGTATCTAGCGAAGAGAGCGTTGATTCTAATGGTCTTTGCGCCACTATTCCCCATTTAGATAAAGTAATGGGTGCGTAGCCTGCGAGCATCGGCTTATTTAAGCTATTAATAACCGTTGAAGTGCCTATTTCGCCATCTATAACAGCGTCAATCACAGCATTGTTAGCAATAACGTTGCCGATTCTGGCAGGTTCTGGGTGATATAAAATGCGCTTATTTGAGCTAACAACATAAAGGTACGAACCACCTTTGTAGTAATGTTGTTCTAAAAGCTCATTTAAAATATTTTTCTCTTTTAAATAAAGAGAGCCCCCAATATAACCTAAATACTTATCTTCAGAATCAAATAGCGGGTGCGAAATAAAAACAATTAAATTATCAGCTGCCGATAAATAAGGCTCACTAATTAATGGGCGTTTTTCTTTTAGTGCTTCTATTGCTCCTGGAGACTGTATTTGTTGGCCTATTAAACTTTCAAAGTGAGGCGACGTCGCTGCAACTACACCATGTAAATTAATCACAACAGAGTTAAAGCTATCCGTTTGATGATTTAAACGAATGGCTTCATCGTTTAATAATTTGGAGTTATTTGGTGATTGCTCAATAATTTTAGCTGAGTATTCAAGCTGCTGAAGCGCAGACTTTAAAAAGTTATCAGTTGCGGAGGCTAATTTTTGTGCATAGGCTAAATTACTTTTTAGCGTATATGATGTTAACTGCTCTTTTTGAACCTGATAGGTAGAATAAAAACTCCCTACCAATGTGCTCAGTGCTGCAGAGAATGCGAGTAGCAATATAAGAAATCTTAAATTTAAAGCGGGTAGTAATTTATATAGCAAAGCTGCATTCCAAAGCACTCAAATTCAGCGCGTATTATACGAAGTTAGATATTATACCCGTTTAAGTGTTTTTAATTAAGTTGGTTTGTTCAATTTAGCGACTATGCGTTAGGGTATGGCGTGATAAATAATAATTACAGCGTTGCCATTTTTTATCCTTTAATCAGTAAAACTCTAGCCAACTAAGTGAACGCACCGAGGTTGTTTATTAAGCTTTAAGATATAAGTTGTTGATGTCGTATAAAAAGGCAATATGACTAATAGATAAGTCAAAGTGTATGGCCATGAAAAAGTTAATATGAGGTCAGAACTAAAAACATCACACTAAGTTTATAAAAAAGGCCAGAAGCAAAAGCTACTGGCCTTTCATTAAAGCCGTCATGTGTTTAGAGACGACGGGATGTTATTTAAACTTATTTACTAACGTTTTTACGACGTCTATTAAACCATACTAATGGAGTAAGTAATAAAGCTATAAAGCCAAAACTACCACCACCGCTAGATTTTGCTTCTGTTACAGGCACTGTTGCTACCGCTTCATTTTTTACCATTACAGTACTTTGTTGAGTCACAGTTGTTACACCATCACTTACGGCAACTTCAAAAACAAGCTCTTCATCTGCAGTAATAGCTGCAGGTGTGAAGCTCAAAGTTGCTGTATCAGTACCAGTGAGCGTAGCATCACTACCGCTAACCTGAGTCCAAGCATAAGTTAGTGTTTGACCATTGCGATCTGACGCTGTTGCTGTAATTGTTCCTGTAGCAGATTCAGTAATTTCCGCTGATGCGCTTTCGACTAAAACAAGTGGAGCTGCGTTATCACATGCTAGTGAATCACCCGCTACAAGTTCTGAAAATACAGGAGATAAAACGTTAGACATAGTTAGGTTATCAATCCACCAACCTAAATCACTTACTGCGCCATCTGATGAAATTCTAAAACGTACTTTTACTAAGTTGCCGTTTAGAGCATCACCAAAGTTGATAGTTTCATAATTACCATACGCGCCACTATCTTGTACGTTATTACCTGTGTATGTTTCACGTTCTTGAAGCTCTTGAGAATCGTTTTCGATTAGAACAGCGTCATAGCCAACATCAAATGTGCCGCCAATTTCAGTAGCATCAACCCAGTCACCACCATTAACACTAACTTCTACAACACCACCATCCCAGTTTTCCTCGATACTATAGAAATGCCAGAATGAAATTTCAAAGTCGCCAGAGTAACCGACTTCGAATGACTTGCTCTCTACTGCTACATCCGATTGGAAGCCATTATTTACAAGGCGCATTGCTTGTGTGCCTAGCCCAAAGCCACCTTGTTCAAAGAATGCAATATTACTACTATTATCCATTACTTGAGTGCCAGCAGCTAAATCACCACCAAACATTACGTTTTCTTTTAAATCTAATAGTGATGAACTTGCTACTTCCATATCATCTGAAACTACAGCTCCAACAGGCGTTTCTGATTTAAAGCCCATATTTACTTCAAACGTAAGTGTTTGATCAAGCGCTTCAACGATATCATCATCCGTTTCAATTTCAGGGAATGTGACTTCAATTTCTAGTGTTTCAGCTGTACCCGCTTCGTTCAAAGTAACTTTAATATCGTTACTTGTTATTGCTTCGTACGGTTGAACTTCACCAAAAGTAAGTAGGCCATCATTTTCAAATGTTACATCATGATCGCTTATAACTGTCAGTTGTGCTGTTGTACCACTAAGTACTTCACTACCACGGTTAGTAATTGTTACGCTAACCGTACTCGTTTCGCCTTTATCTAAAATATTGTCGTTAGTACAAAAACCAAGCTCTGTACCATTGTACATGTTGTTTAAGTCAGCACTTGCAAAAGCATAGCTAGAAAGCTGTGTTTTATCTGATTCAACTACACCAGTAAGGTCTTCACTGAAACGATCTGGCGATACTGCGCCAAGACCCATACCACGTTTAGCAAATGCGCCTACCATTAACTTGTAATCAGCAGGGTCTACTGCATAGGCAGCAGCTAAAATAGCATCACGTGCTTCAGTGTAGGTTGGTGCTATAGGTGTTAATTTGTAACCTGCAACTAAGTAATCTGCCATTCGAGTTTGTGCTTCATTAAAGCCATGCTCGTTAATAAGCGTTACGTAGTTTTCCCATAATACAGTTGCCCAAATTTCGCCGGCAGCATGAGGAGAAGCCACGCTTGTTGGTGAAATACCAATATCAGCACCAGCATTTTCAGTAATATGTCGGAACGATAATGCATTTACATCTGTATCAGTTGAATAAGGAAGACGACGAATACCGAAGTAGAAGTCTTCTACAAATGTGCCGCTACCATATGCTTTTTGGAACTTATCGTTACCTGTGATATTTATATCGCTTTCTTTAGCGATAAACATTAATGAGTGGAAATCGCCCCAGCCTTCGCCCATTGCGCGGCCTTGGAAGTTAATAAGGCCTGATGAATTACCGACTAAGCGGTTACTAATGTAGTGACCCCATTCATGAGCAATAATACCATTATCAAACGTACCATCTTTTAATGTTGCTTTGGTAAACATGTTAACAGTAACAACTTCACGAGCATCAATTAGGTCATACATTGCATGACCATCAGCGTAATTTAAACCCATATTTGGAATGGTTACAGTATCGTCTTCACCGCCCATTGGTGCCGGTTCTGCCGTATCTGGGTCATTATTAACAACGATAGTTGCTATTGCACCTGCATCTTGTGCATTTTTTACTTTAATTGTAAATGAGCATGAGCCACGGTCTACAATTGCAATTTTACCCGCTAGTTCAGCTGCATTTATAGCAGGCTCACAACCATCATTCACGCTTGTTGAATCTACTGTATTTCCATCATCTAAACGAACAACTTCTGCAGCCACATCACTGAATTGGTATTTACCAAAGCCAGATTCTTTTGTTGAAGCTAAAAGGCCTAAAGAGTCATGTGAAGTTACAGTAATACCAAAATCTACACCAACAACGGCATCTTTACTGTTGTACAAGTACATTTGCATACGTGGGCTAGCACCATCAGCTGGCGTAGACATATTTGCGTTATTACGACCTGAGTTATCTTGAGCCTGTGCTTCAATCGGGTCACCTTCTACGCCGCCACGACCAAAGTTAGATACTTGAGCTACATTTGACGTTTCATCAAAACCATGATCATAGAAAAAATCATGTAAAAAGTTATTCATATAAAACAAGTTAACAATAGCCGCTTTACGGTTTGCGTAGCTATTTGCAACTTCATCTACTTTATAAGGGTAGTCAAATGTGAAGTCTGCTGTTGTTTCAGCAGTAAAGTCACCTTCACTAAAGTCTTGAGGTGCAACCACATCTGCGTAAGCAAATACGTTATTACCTGATGTTGTCGTTGCATCATCAGCTAACCATGGGTCCATTGTGCTTAGTTTACTGTAGTAAGATAGAGATACCATTGGCGCGTCTAAAATCTCAGTCTCGTCTACTTGCCCTGGGCCATCTGCAGGAATTACGTCACCGTGCGGGCTTTCCATTGGGTAGCCATCTTGGTTAGCGTAAACACGGTAATTAAAGTCAGCTGCATGAGATTTCAAATCTTTCGCAAAATATACTTTGCTGTTATTCGAATCTACTACATAACTAAAGTAGTCACTTTCTAAAGAGCCAACTTCTGCTACTTCTACTTCAATGTAGTAAGCAGATTTAAGCTCGCCTGCAACTTCAAAAAACACTTCTTTTGCACGTGGTGTACCTAAAACAATCTTAGAGTCATCTAATGATTTAGCCTCATACTTTGCATATCCACCTTCATTACCAATTTTACGAAGTGAGACATCAATATTTGCTAATTCACTAAATGCTTTTTTTATACTTTGCTCAGAGCTTACAAAACCCGTTAATGCAGCAAGTTTATTTTTAGATGACGACGTATCAGCAAAATAACCCGAGCTTGCTACTAGGTTGTACTCTTTATCCATTAACAAGTTGTATTCGCGGTTAAAAACTTCTACACCGTTTACTTGTTGTTTATATTTAGCACTAATAGAACCACGTTTTTGCTCTGATAAATCAACCATAACAGCAGAAGATGCTGTTGTTTTACGATTACTAATACCTGTTAAAGTTTCAATATAAAAGTCAGCAGCATATTGATTACGGTTATCAGCTGCGATTAAAGCCATGTCAGGCTTACGCTGACCTATTGCTTGCCATAAAAATGTTGCTTTACCCATTTGTGCATCGTAAATAGATTTTTGACCCGATACAGTGGCGCGTTCGGCTAAGGTTCTCTGCTGAACAGCAGCTAAAGAAGTACCCTGAGTAACTGCATTTGTAGCACTTACATCATAAAATCGAGTTTGTTCAGCGGCGGTTAGCTCACCTGCTGCTAATGTTGATGCTACAACCATGGCAATAGTTGTTAATTTAAATTGAGACATGTATCCACCTGTTTGTATTTATTATATTAAAACACTTAATGTTTTTTAATTGATTATTTTATGTAAACGCATAGTTAAGTTGTTAATATACATACTTGAATGAAGCTGAATAGCTTTAAATTTAGAGAAAAGTAAACAAAGGTAAACGAATGCAAAAAATAATTATTACAAGTTCAGTGCCAATAATTGCAGCATTATTACTATCTGCATGTAATAACAGTGAAAAAACAGAGGTTAACAACTCTCAGGCGCTACCTAAAACAGCAGAAATCATTATAAAAGAACCATCTAAGAACCAGAAAACTGACACTATTTTCCCTAAAAAAGAAAGCAGTCAAGGTATTATGAAAAAAGCATCTAAAAGCATAAATTCATCTGGTGATAAGCTTATTTTTAACTCTGAGCAGTTATTTAAAGGCGACGTTATTTATAATCAGAACTTAAAGCAAAAAGGTGTAGTAACAGGTACTCTTACCATTACATTAAATACCGATTCTTTGCCTGATGAGTTAAAAAATAATTATGAGTTAGTTAAGTCGACAGCTCACAATTACACATTACTTGTTGAAAAGGATGTTGATATTGCAGGATTATCTAAAGATCTAAACAACTATAGCTCAGTGAGCAATGTAGAAGTTGCAATTGATTACTCACCTATCGAAACACATTTTTAATCAGCAACAATGCACTTATCACTACCATATTATTAACATGGTAAAGTACTTTGTCAGCACATTTGTAGACTTGGTCTATTTCGTTACTATGCTCAGACCAAGTTGCAATGCCAATAGGAGTTATTATAAATCCAATAGTTTACGTATTTATAGACTCAACGGCTTGACGCAATCGCTCTGCTATGTTTGCGCGCACTTTGCTGTTATTAGGTAAAAAATACAAACTCTTCTCTACCTAAACGCGCCACAATATTGTCTTTTCAAGATGATTTTTAGTTGAATAGGCAGGTTATTGCATTGCTGATTCTAAAGAGTATAAGTTGTTGATGCTAGTTTATTAGCGCAGGCATAGTTATTTTTAGTGTACGTTTTTAACTGCTCCTTTTGTGCTTGGTAGGTAGAATAAAAGCTACTTACTAAAGTACTAATAAAGGCTGTAATCGTTAAATGAAAAATAAGAAATCGAAGATTAAGGCTATTAATAATTCTTTCGAAAATGAATGCCATCCTAAGTATGAGGCATTCAATACTTGCACCTATAATTGAGCATAAAGCCTGCAATTACACCCTATTAAATATTTATTACCTAATATCAATAAAACCAGAAAAAATATAACTTTTCACTAAGTTCAAAACTATAATTTTTCTTCAATTTTTACAATACGTTAATGGTTTTTGTAAAGAAAACCTTCTTTTGCAGTTACTTTAAAAAGTAGTTAAGCTGCATGCATTTATCTACTTTTTAGCCTTGGAGTGTGTTTTGCTAAATAAGTGTATTGTACCGTCTATCGTTTTTTTATCTGGGTGTTTAATGCCATTACAATCCTCGTTTGCTAAACCCGTGCTTTCTCTTGAACAACAACTTGGGCAAAAGTTAATACTCGACTTTCGCTACTTTTGCCAGCAAGGAGCAAGTAATAAATGCCGAACTCCAATGACCGAGTTACCTAATGAGCTCGCTACCGCTATTGCTAAATACGATATTGGTGGGGTTATTTTATTTTCTGAAAATACCCAATCGATAGAGCAAACCATTACGCTTAATAGCCAATTGCAAACAGCTGCAAGTAAATCCAGTAGTAAGCTGCCGCTATTTATATCAATAGATCAAGAAGGCGGACGTGTAGCGCGTTTACCACGCGATGTTGCTACATCATTTACCGGTAATATGTCGATTGGCGCAACCTACAAAAAACACGGTACGAGCTTTGCGACAAAAACAGCAACTGTTATAGCTAAAGAACTAAACTCGCTGGGTATCAATGTAAACTACGCGCCCACGGTTGATGTAAACATGAACCCCGATAACCCTGTTATTAATGTACGCTCGTTTGGTGAAAACCCAGCATTAGTGAGTAAATTGGGCGCCGCACAGGTTGCAGGATTTGAGAACAACGGCGTTATTACCTCGTTAAAGCACTTTCCAGGTCATGGTGATACAAACGTAGATAGCCATACAGGTTTACCTAAAGTAAACCATGCAAAAGAAGTTATTTACGAGCAAGACCTAGCACCTTTTAAACACATTATCGCCAAGCAAAACCCAGGCATGATAATGACGGCGCATATTCAATACCCTGCCCTCGATAGCACAACGTTCATAAGTGTTAATGGCAAAACTATGATAAAACCGGCAACAATGTCGCGTGCAATCATTACTGATATTTTACGTGGTGAGCTTAATTACCAAGGTGTTGTAGTAACTGATGCGCTTGATATGGCTGGCATTAGTAACTTTTTCACATCAACTCAAGCGGTAATAAATACGTTTGCGGCTGGGGCTGACATTGCCCTAATGCCCGTTGAAATTAGAACGCCGGATGATTTAAACAAGCTCGATGACCTTATTAAAGAGCTTGTTGCAGCGGTTAAATCAAACCAACTTGACGAGCAAGAAGTAGCACAATCAGCGATGCGTATAATTACGCTTAAAAATAAATTTAGATTAAGCACTAATTTTGACCCTATTACCGCGCTCATAAATGCAAAGCAAACAATCGGCAGTGCAGCACATCGCGAAATAGAAGCGCAGCTTGCTGTAGAGGCAATAACGCAGGTTAAAAATAATAACAGTACTTTGCCACTTAATTTAAAAGCAGGAAGTAATGTTCATATTATTATGCCCGACACGCGTAAATGTATGGCAATGCAGCAAGCGATTGAAGCTACCAGCCAGCAAAAACTAAACTATAGCTGTAGCAGCCTACAAGGGTTTAACCCTGCACAAGCTAAAACACAAATACACGCTGCTGATGTAGTTATAGCCGGCAATGCAACGCCTAATCAAAGTGCGGTAGAAATTGGCGGTATGGATGATTTAAAAGACGATCCTAATTTTGCACTTAATAATGCAGAGCAACCAAAAGCACTTGAGTCATTATTAAATATGGCAAAAGAGGAAAATAAAAGCACTGTTTTTATAAGCCTAAGAGCCCCTTACGACATTGCTAAATTTGGCAATTATGCAAATGCTGTACTTGCATCCTACGCATATAATATTGATGTAGATAAAAACGATATTGTATCTGGTCCTGCTTTTACCGCACTTGCAAAAGTGTTACTAGGCGAAGCAACGGCTAACGGCGTATTACCTGTCACAATAAAACCGCAAAAGGCGCACTAATATGAAACTCAATTGTGATTTGGGCGAAAGCTTTGGCGCGTGGAAAATGGGGCTAGACGATGACGTTATGCCACATATTGATATGGCTAATATTGCGTGTGGGTTCCATGCAGGTGATGCCAACGTAATGGCAAACACTCTTATACTTGCCAAGCAACATAACGTACAAATTGGTGCTCACCCAAGTTACCCAGATAAGCAAGGCTTTGGTAGGCGCTCAATGGTACTTAGCGAAAAAGAGCTTACAAATTGCCTGCATTATCAAATAGCCGCTATTGAGGGCATGGCAAAAGTACAAGGTTTAACACTTAGCTATGTAAAACCCCACGGCGCACTTTATAACGACATGATGGCTGATGAGAAAATATTACAAACCGTTATAAATGCAATTGCCAACTACCCAACAGATTTAAAACTAATGGTTTTAGCGACTAAAAATGCCAATAAGCACATTCAAATAGCTAAAAGCTCAGGAGTTGATCTAATACTCGAGGCATTTGCCGACAGGCAGTACACCGACGACGGGCATTTAGTGTCACGGACACTTGAGGGCAGTGTTCACAACAAAGCTGCATTACTAGAGCAAGTAACTCAGCTTTTATCCGATGGTAGCGTGACAACACGAACTGGAAAAAAACTAACGCTTAACGCCCATAGCTTATGTGTACATGGCGACAACGCTGATGGCATAGTGCTTATAAAAGATATAAAAGCCCTGTGTAACTCAGCTAACTAAACTTTTACACAACCTCAAATAGAAGCTGTAAACCCCCTTTACAGCTTTAACTCATAGAGTTAAATAAGAGCTTCATCGCATCCTACTGTTAATTTAATAATCCCTAACATATAACTACTTAGCAAATTAAAAAAGTAACA
The DNA here is from genome assembly GCF_011378705.1 of Pseudoalteromonas sp. SA25. Classification (NCBI taxonomy): domain Bacteria; kingdom Pseudomonadati; phylum Pseudomonadota; class Gammaproteobacteria; order Alteromonadales; family Pseudoalteromonadaceae; genus Pseudoalteromonas; species Pseudoalteromonas sp. SA25. The sequence goes on from NZ_WTKV01000029.1 coordinate 58,853, forward strand.
ACAGGGATTAAAATGAAAAAGCTTTTAACACTTAGCCTCATTTTAGGCTGTAGCAATTTAGCCTACGCTGAAACAAATACACTACAACTGCAAGACGTGTTTAATTTAGAATATGCCAATCAAATAGATATAACCGAAGACGGTAAAACTGTTTATTTTGTGCGTAACCGCATGGATATAAAAACAGATCGCAAAGTTGGTAATATTTGGTCTGTTGATTACAAAACCAAACAAATGCAACCGCTAACCTCTGGCGTGCATATGGATTATTCGCCAGTACTCTCTCCTGATGGTCAACGCCTTGCGTTTATATCAACTCGCGATGGCAGCAGCCAAATATATATAAAATGGCTTAAAACAGGTGCTATGGCAAAAATTAGTAACTTAACGAGTAGTCCACGTTCGATTACATGGAACCCTGATTCTAACCAATTAATATTTAGCATGTTTGTTCCAAGCGCTAATTCAGCGCCAGTAAGCTTACCGGGCAAACCAAAAGATGCAACGTGGGCAGAGCCCGCAAAATTTATTGATGATGTTTATTATCGCTCAGATGGTGGCGGTTATACGCAAAAAGGTTTTAGCCAATTATTTTCCATAGACGCTAACGGTGGTAATGCCAAACAACTCACTCATGATGAATTTGATAACGCAGGCGATGTAAGTTTTAGTAACGATGGTAAGTCGCTTTATTTTTCTGCGAACAGGCACACAAACAACCAGCTAAAACCCACAAACAGTGAAATCTATCAACTCGAGTTAGCCACACAAAATATAACTAAAGTTACTGACCGAAACGGACCTGACGAGCAGCCTAAAGTATCTCCAGATGGTCGTTACTTAGCGTACACAGGTTACGATGATAAACGCACTAACTACGAAAACGCTCAGCTTTATATTCGTGATTTAAAAACAGGTAACACAACTAGCTTAACGCCAAATTTTGATCGTAGCGTAGGTCAAATAAAATGGAGTGCAAACTCCAAAGGCATATACTTTAGCTATGCAGATAAAGGTCAAACTGCCCTCGCCTATCAACCACGCAGCGGCAAGCGTAAAATTATAACAACCCAAATTGGCAGTGTTGCCTTTGGTCGCCCTTATTCTGGTGGCGACTTTGATGTAAGCGAAGATGGCGAAGTAGCCTTTACCCTTGCCGATACTCAGCGCCCTGCTGATATAGCAACAATTAAACGCGGTAAAGCGCAGCGTTTAACTACCCTTAATGCAGATGCATTGGGCGACAAAGCTTTGGCTAAAGTGGAAGAAATTTGGATTAAATCAAGTCACGATGAGTTACCTATTCAAGGATGGATTGCTTACCCACCAGAATTTGACAGCAGCAAAAAATATCCGCTAATACTAGAAATACATGGCGGTCCAGTAGCTAATTACGGTCCACACTTTAGCGCTGAAATTCAGCTGTTTGCAGCCAAAGGAAATGTCGTTTTATACATGAACCCACGTGGCAGTGATTCATACGGTAAAGAGTTTGCACAAACTATTCATCATAATTACCCAAGTAACGATTTTGATGACTTAATGACGGGCGTTGATGCGCTAATAGCGAAAGGCTTTATTGACGAGTCTAAATTGTTTGTAACTGGTGGTTCTGGCGGTGGCGTATTAACAGCTTGGATTGTAGGTCATACCGATCGCTTTGCTGCGGCTGTAGTTGCTAAGCCTGTTATTAATTGGATCAGCTTTGTACTAACTGCCGATTTTTACCCGTTTTTTGCTGATTACTGGTTTCCGGGTAAACCGTGGGATCACATTGAGCATTACATGAAGCGCTCGCCTATTAGTTATGTTGGAAACGTTAAAACTCCTACTATGTTGCTCACTGGCGAATCTGACTACCGTACACCAATATCAGAAACTGAGCAGTTTTATCAGGCATTAAAACTACAAGGCGTTGATACTGCAATGGTGCGAATTCCTAATGCATCGCATGGTATTACAGCTCGCCCATCAAACTTAATGACTAAAGTAGCTTATATTCAATGGTGGTTTGATAAACACACTAAATAAACTCTGAGTAATAAATTTATAGCTCAAATAAAAGCCACTTCAAATAAGCTGTCTCTTGATCACAAGTCTGACTCAAGAGATTTTGCTAAATCGTAGCCTTCCAGGATGGCTTGTAACTTAAGCCATCCTTGCCATAACACTTTCACAGATGCACGCCCTGTGCGCTTGGTATCTTTCCAGCCTCCTAACTTTGCCAGTTCCTGATACGCCCATGACATATTTGGAGCAGTTTCAGGCAATGGTGTTTTTATTCTCTTTAACCACAATAACTTCCATGCTTTGGGAGATAACAGTTGTTCACAACTTGGAGAATCAGGCTGCTCATTGGTGAACTTTAGTTGCAATATTCGCGTCGCAATAAAGCCATTAATCGTCACCAATCTTTCCATGTTATCTTGGCTTTGAAGGCGTAAACTTTCGATATCCGTACCATCACTTTTCCAGACTTTATGGTATTCCTCTACAAGCCAACGGTGCTCATAGTAGGTGATGATAGCTAAAGCGTCTTCTTTGCTGGTGACTGGTTCACTGGTTAATAGGTGCCAGCTTAAGCCGTTCTCAGCGTTTCCTCGCTCTGCACAGCCGACATAGTAAACTGGGAGGGAGTGTCCTTTCTTATTGTAAGGCGCTTTGAGTGTCACTGGCGCATAGGTGATATCCAGTGTTGCGCTTCGGGCTTTTCTTCCTCCTTTTTGTGCAATGTGGATGTGTTTGGTGCCTGCACTCATCAGCTCGCTTGCAAACGCATAGAGCTTATCCTCACCTTCTTCAATATGACGACTTTGCATCGAGCGTACGACGAATCGTTGCTGCTCGCTCAGTTTATACTGCAAGTATTCGTAGATGTCCGCTTCGCGGTCACACACCGATATCACGTTCGCCATTTGTCCTTGCAGCCGCTCTGCCATCGCTCGTGACGCTGACTCCCACTTGTAACTTTCTTTTTCTTCGTAAGAAGTCGTCGCGTGTTTTTCTCTTTTTCCAATCGTGTTGATATCACGACTCCAGCGAGACTGTTCAATTAATCCCACAACTTGCTTTGTGTCTGGCGCAAACAGTAATACGCTATGAGCTAACAAGCCTCGTTGTTTTGCTCCTCGTCCGACATGACCCAAATCATCTCGAATGGAGGAATGTTTATAAATTAGTGTGGTCGTGTCTTCTAATGCGAGTAATAAGTTATGACTTTTTGCTTGTTCAACCGTGGCTTTAAAGCCTGACTCTGCTATAGCCGTTGCGTCAATATTCTCGTTGCGAATAAAGCGGTAGGCACCTTCCATATCGGCGGGGGATTGAGTGATGTTCACAAGTGGTTTTCCTGGTTCATTTGCAAGCGTTGATGCTAACTTTACCAGACGCGCTGTTCTTCTTGGATCACCTAAGTCCGATTTACCGAATTGTTGTTTTGCCCAATGAGTATGTTCGTTAATCATAATGTGCCCTCAAACAAGATTTGAAGATCTGATCATGACATTGAGATTTAGTTCAAAAAAATCCCCGCTAATTTCTTAGCAGGGATTTGTGTATAAGAGACAGC
>NZ_WTKV01000003.1:0-301772 GCF_011378705.1 Pseudoalteromonas sp. SA25
TGGTCTGGTCGCCATCGTTGAAGGCGAGCTTGAACGTGATGCCTACACTGGCGCGCTATTTTTGTTTTGCAGCAAAGCGAAAGATAAACTCAAATTAGTGTACTGGGATAAAACAGGGTTTGCTTTGTGGTATAAGCGACTCGAAAAACAAAAGTTCAAATGGCCAAATAAAGCCACTTTGCAAGAATTTGAACTCAGCTCTGGGCAACTGGATTGGTTGTTGTCGGGATATGATGTGCTTGGCCATGAAGAATTGCAGTATCAATCTATGATCTAATTAACAGTAAACGATCATTGCCACACATCCGTTTTTATTTGCCCTGCAAACGAGAAAAGTGCATAAAACTTTGTTAAATTGCAGGGATGAAACTTGATGCACACTCACTTCCTGATGACCCAGAACAACTCAAGCGCATGCTGCTTGAGTTGCAACATGTCGTCGCTAAAAAAGATGAAGAGTTAGCTAAAAAGGATGCGCAAATTCACGAATTGCTGCAAGCTTATAATGCGAAACTTGCCAAAGAGTACGCTAAGAAATCAGAAAAAATGCCGGGGGCGGGTGAAGTATTCAATGAAGCAGAAGAAACGCTTGATGAGTATGATAAATCGCAATTGGCCACATCGCCCTCAGTAAAGAAAGAAAAAGCCAAACCGAAACGCCGCCCACTGCCGGCGCAATTACCACGAGTAGACGTGATTGTTGACCTCAATGAGGGTGAAAAAGTATGTGATTGCTGTCAAAGCACCTTACATAAAATGGGTGAAAGCAGCAGTGAAGCATTAGAGTTTGTGCCAGCACATATCAAAGTGATTAAAACGATTCGCCCGAAATATACATGCCGTCACTGTGAGCAAGAAGGTATTGATTGTGTGGTGAAATCCGCCCCGATGCCCGCATCACCCATTCCAAAAAGTATCGCAACGGCCAGCTTGCTGAGTCAAATAATCACGTGTAAATACCAGTTTGGCTTACCGCTTTATCGCCAAGAAACAATGTTAGGCGATATTGGTATAGAATTAAGCAGGCAAACCATGTCGAGCTGGATGCTACGTTGTGCACAATTGTTGTCACCCCTGTATCAACGCTTAAAAGAGGTGTTGTTATCGCAAGCAGTTATCCATGGCGATGAAACCCCGTTAAACGTCATCAACGCAGATAAAGCGACAAGCTATATGTGGCTGTATTGTTGCGGTGATGATAAACCGGGTAAAAGCACTAATATTGTCCTGTTCGATTATCATAACAGCCGTGCGGGCCAATGTGCGGTTGATTTTCTTGATGGTTACCAAGGCTACATGCACGTTGATGGTTACAAGGCTTATGAGCAAACTCAGGCAACACTGGTTGCATGCCTTGCTCATATGCGTCGTAAATTCATCGAAGCGAAAGGCAATAATAAGAAAACAGGCAAAGCGGATGTAGCGCTCAACCTCATTGGTAAGCTCTACGGTATTGAGCAAGCTATCAAAGATAAATCAGCCACAGAGAAGTACACTGTTAGACAACAAAAAGCCAAACCCATTGTTGACGAGTTATACCAATGGCTGCTCAAACACAAAGATAAAATCCCGCCCAAAATGGCGCTAGGTAAAGCCATTAACTACGCGATAAATCAATTTGAAAAATTCCGGCGGTACCTTGATGATGGCAGACTTAAAATAGATAACAACCGCGCAGAGCGAGCCATAAAACCCTTCGTGATAGGGCGAAAAAACTGGTTGTTCTCAAATACCAGCAAGGGTGCACATGCCAGTGCGGTACTTTATAGCCTTGTTGAAACGGCGAAGGCAAATGACCTTGTGGTGCATGACTATATTTCTAGTTGCTTACAGCACCTAGCTGAGCAGCCTGATAACCTTGAGGCGCTGTTACCTTGGAACATTAAGAAAGGCTAGGTGTCGTTAGCTAGACGCTTACAGTTGAGAGTTTCATTTACCAGTTACTTTTTTGCTAGCAGAACCATCTGCTGAATCAGAAGAAGTTAGATAATAAACTTACATATCTCAGTTAATTTAATGCCAACATGGGGTCATCTAATTCGTGGTGTTACTTTTCTTTTACTATCTTTTAGTCTGAGAACTCACTTACCTTATTTTATTACAATGATACAGCTTCAAAGTATCGAAAATAGACATCCATACACAACTTCTATCATTAGCTTATCTGGTTTTTTTATGTCTAAAACCTCAATTTATCGCCTTAAATGAATATTCTGGTATGATTAGCAAATATGCGCTTTTGAATGAATTTTTGAGGTAATAATGACGCGTAGTTTTGAATTTCATTTAACTGATGAGATTGCCACGGTTGCAATGGGTAATCGCGTTGCTGATATTATAGAGCAAGGTGCGGTTATTTATTTACATGGTGATTTAGGTGCTGGTAAAACAACGTTTACACGAGGTGTAGTGCAAGGCTTTGGCCATACAGGTAAGGTTAAAAGCCCGACCTATACACTAGTAGAACCTTATGAGCTTGAGCGTGCAAATGTTTATCATTTTGACTTATACCGCTTAGGTGATCCTGAAGAACTCGAATACATGGGAATACGCGATTATTTCTCAGCAGACGCAATTTGTGTTGTTGAATGGCCTGAAAAGGGTGGTGAATTTATTCCTGTGCCTGATTTAGATATTACTCTAAGCTATGTGGGTAACGAACGTAAAATTGTTATAAATAGTGCGAGTGAGCGCGGTATAGCAATTGTCGAAAAACTAAATAATCAATAATAATATAGTTAAGGCAGTAATTATCCAATGAGCCGAGGTGTAGTTAAACTTTTTATTTATCTTATGGTTATCACCATAAGCTTGCCGTTATGGGCTAAAAACACAATCAATAGTGTGCGTGTATGGCCGTCTCCAGATAGTACGCGCGTGGTATTTGATTTAAATGATAAGCCCGACTTTAGCTATTTCATGCTTAAAAACCCTAGCCGCCTAGTGATTGATTTAGAAAATACTAGCGAGTTAAAAACATTGCCAGGTGTGCCCCCGAAACATCAAATAGTAAGCAAATTACGTTACTCAAAACCTAAAAATAAACAAAGCGTACGTTTAGTATTTGAATTAAGTGCGCCAATAAAGCCAGTGGTATTTGCCCTCGCACCTACAGGCCCTTATAAAAATAGACTCGTTGTTGATTTATACAATAAAAGCAAAGCTACTACAGTTTTTTCTCCCGCTCAAACAGCCGCTAAAAACCGTCAACTAAGCCAAGAGCGCGACATTGTTATTGCGATTGATGCGGGGCATGGCGGCGAAGACCCTGGTTCAATTGGGCCATCAGGCACCTACGAAAAAACAGTTACACTGCAAATTGCGAAGCGTTTAGAGCGCATGATTGATGGCGAACGTGGCATGATTTCGCGCATGGTACGAAGCGGTGACTATTTTGTAAAATTAAATACCCGTACTAATCGGGCCCGTGAAAAAAAGGCAGATTTTTTTGTTTCTATTCATGCTGATGCATTTACAAGCCCTGGGCCAAATGGTGCCTCTGTGTGGGTTTTATCATTAAGACGTGCTAATTCAGAAATAGGTAAATGGATAGAAGATAAAGAAAAACACTCCGAGCTTTTAGGTGGCGCTGCTGATGTAATGAAAGATGCCGCCAATGAAAAATATCTAGCACAAGCGTTGCTTGATATGTCGATGGACCACTCAATGAAAACTGGCTTAAATGTAGCTGACGAAGTGGTTAAAGAGCTTCGTAAGGTTGCCAAACTGCATAAAAAAGATCCCCAGCATGCGAGCCTTGCAGTACTAAAATCACCAGATATTCCATCTATTTTGGTAGAAACAGGGTTTATATCTAACCCGCGAGAAGAAAAGCTACTTAAAAGTCCTAATCATCAAGAGCGTTTAGCTAAAGCTATATTTACTTCAATTAAAAATTATTATTTGAAAAATCCGCCGGATGATTCTTTATTTGCTAAATTAAAGTCGCAATATCCAACAAAGCATAAAGTACGCCCCGGTGAATCTTTAAGTATGTTAGCGAGTCGCTATGGCGTTACAGTCAATAAATTAAAACAAGTTAATAAGCTTAGTTCTAATACCTTATTTATTGGGCAAGAGCTCGATATACCTCAAAGTTAGTCATTATTATTAGCGCAATGTTTGCTAGGAAGTCTCATGAATATTGAAATATTACCCGCGCGTTTAGCCAACCAAATTGCCGCAGGCGAAGTGGTTGAGCGCCCAGCGTCGGTAGTAAAAGAGCTTGTTGAAAATAGCTTAGATGCTGGCGCAACGCGTATTCAAATTGATATTGAGCGCGGCGGCCACAAACTTATTCGTATTCGTGATAATGGCGCAGGGATAAGTAAAGATGAGCTAACGCTCGCACTTTCTCGCCACGCGACAAGTAAATTAAAATCACTTGATGACCTTGAAAACATTTGCTCACTTGGCTTTAGAGGGGAAGCACTTGCGTCAATTAGTTCTGTGTCGCGTTTAACGCTGAGCTCAAAACCAAAAGAGCAAGAAGCAGCTTGGCAAGCTTTTGCAGAAGGCCGCGACATGGCCGTTCAAGTAAAACCTGTAGCGCATCCCGATGGCACAACCATTGAAGTAAAAGATTTATTTTTTAATACTCCAGCACGTCGTAAATTTTTACGCACCGAAAAAACTGAATTTAGCCATATTGATGAGTTGATAAAGCGTATTGCGCTTAGTCGCTTTGATGTCTCTATTACACTAACTCACAACGAAAAAGTAGTAAGGCAGTATCGTGCCAAAACTGATCCCTCTCAGGCTATAACACGCGTAGCACAAGTTGCAGGTAAGGCCTTTGCCGAGCAAGGTTTGCATATTCAATCAGGAGAAGGCGGTTTACAGTTGCATGGTTGGGTGCTGCCTGTCGGCTCAGCTAATACGACTCAGTACACTTATGTGAATAATCGCATGATGCGCGATAAGCTTATTTTGCATGCGATACGCCAAGCGTTTGAAGAGGTAAGTGGGACGCAAGAGCTACCAGGGTTTGTTATTTATATTGATATTGACCCACGACAGGTTGATGTAAATGTTCACCCTGCTAAGCATGAAGTGCGTTTTCATCAAGGGCGATTAATTCATGATTTTATATTGCAAGCTATTAAGCAGGTAGTCGTGCCATTGCAAGGCGAATTCACTAACGAATCAGCGAGCACAGAAGCAGAATTCACGCCAGCGTTCATTGAGTCAACGCATAGCAGTGCTAATAATATAGAAAGCGAAGGAGTGTTTGATTACCCTAAATCGCAATTACAGCCCTCTTACTCTGGAAGTACTGGTAGCTCAAGTTTGTCCTCAGGTACTAGAAGTGTTGGCGGTGCATACCGTGCAGCACCAAGTACGAGCCATCATGACGTAAATGCGTTTTATCAAGGAGTGAGTGAGCAACACGCCGCGCATTTTGATAATGCAGCCAATATATCTGCTGCACCACACCAGTCCGTATCTGTGGATAATGTCTTAAAAGCTGTTTCTATTATAAGTGTTAGTGAAGGAGTGTGTGTCTTTAGTGAAGAGCAGCAATTGTATTGCTCACATTTTAAATATGCATTAATTGATGATTGGCATAATCAAATTAAAGAGTTCGGAAGTTTAGAAGGGAAAGCCCTTTTGTTACCAGTGCGAGTAAACTTAGAAAAAGAAGATTGCTTACTTATAGAATCCCAGCAATCGTGGTTTACCTTACTTGGTTTTGAACTTGTAATAGAAAAACAATTTGTAATGGTTAAAAAATTGCCAGCGTGTTTATATTTACTTGACGTAAGTGCAGCGTTAGGTGAGCTACTTGATGCGTGTAAAGCAAAACTTGAAAATATAGAGAATTGGTTAGAATGGCAAATGAAATGCGTGCCGACCCGATTTTATTTAAGCAATGTATTTTTAGCGCAACAAATGCGCTTACAAAATAATCCACAAACTATTGAACGCTTGCGTAAAAAAGCAGTTAAAATAGAGCTAAATCACTATTTAACGCAATTAGATTAAGGTATCAGTGTTGAGTAATTTACCAGTTATATTTTTAATGGGTCCAACTGCAGCAGGTAAAACAGCATTGGCAATCTCGCTGTGCGAGCATTTAAATACAGAAATAATCAGCGTAGATTCAGCGCTAGTGTATAAAGGTATGGACATTGGTACAGCAAAACCTGATGCCGAAGAATTAGCCAAAGCTCCGCATCATTTAATTGATCTACTTGACCCGAGTGAAACGTATTCAGTTGCAGATTTTAGGCGCGATGCAGTGCAAAAAATTGACGAATTTCACAGACAAGGTAAAGTACCTGTATTGGTTGGAGGTACAATGCTGTACTTCAAATCTTTAATTGATGGTTTATCGCCTTTACCTGAAGCAGATACAGAGATAAGAGCAGAGCTAGAAGCGCAAGCTAAAGAATTTGGCTGGCCTCATTTATATAAAGAATTAGTTAAAGTTGACCCACAAGCAGCCGAAAAAATAAGTGAAAATGATTCACAAAGAATTAATCGGGCTTTAGAGGTTTACAGGTTAACTGGTAAGACCATGACTGAGTTGCAAATGCAAAAACAGCCGGCTTTACCTTATACTTTTCATCAATTTGCGATTGCACCGCAAGAACGCAGTGAATTACACCGCCGAATTGAAGAAAGGTTTAAAATAATGATTGATCAGGGGTTTGAAAATGAAGTTTCGACCCTATATCTACGTAAGGATTTACACCCCAATATGCCTTCTATTCGTTGTGTTGGTTATAGACAAATGTGGGATTACCTTGCGGGTGAAACAAACCATGATGAAATGGTTTTTCGTGGCATCGCAGCAACACGTCAGCTGGCAAAACGGCAGTTAACGTGGCTTCGTAGTTGGCCTGATGTTACTTGGTTAACAACAGGCGACGAAGAAAACTTGCATCGTGTAGTAAGTTCGCTAAGCTAGTAGTAGTTGAATATTGTTTTTTATCAAATAAGTTCAGCCACTTAATTATAATAACACCTAGAACGAAGGAACAATAACATGGCAAAAGGCCAATCGTTACAAGACCCATTTTTGAATGCACTACGACGTGAGCGCATTCCAGTATCAATCTTTTTGGTAAATGGCATAAAATTACAAGGCAAAATTCAGTCATTTGACCAATTTGTTATTTTACTAGAGAACACCGTAAATCAAATGGTTTATAAGCATGCAATTTCTACAGTTGTCCCTGCTCGCGCAGTTAACTTCCAAGCAGTTCAAGGAAGTGATGACACTGAAGAGGCAGAAGCTGGAAACTTTTAATTAGGAGCATAATGTTTGTTTGACCGCTATGAATCCGGCGAACAGGCAATTTTAGTTCATATCGACTTGCCTAAAGAAGGAGATCGTGAAGATCTTCACGAATTAGAAATGTTGGTATCTTCTGCTGGTGTTAGTAGTTTGGCGGTTGTGCAAGGCAGCCGTCAAGCACCACATCCGAAACTATTCGTCGGTACCGGTAAAGCAGAAGAAATAGCTGAGATTGTCAAAATCCACAAAGCAGATGTCGTAATTTTTAATCATCAACTCAGGCCATCACAAGAGCGTAATTTAGAGCGCGTTTGTCAATGTCGTGTGCTTGATAGAACGACGCTAATTCTTGATATTTTTGCCCAACGCGCACGTACCCACGAGGGTAAACTGCAAGTTGAATTGGCTCAACTTCGCCATATGTCGACTCGATTAATTCGAGGCTGGACTCACCTTGAACGCCAAAAAGGCGGGATTGGTTTACGTGGACCTGGTGAAACCCAACTTGAAACAGATAGACGATTACTTCGTGCCCGAATTCAAAATATCCGTGCGCGTTTAGCTAAAGTAGCAGTGCAACGCGAACAAGGTAGGCGAGCTCGCACTCGTAACGAAATACCTACGGTATCGTTAGTTGGCTATACCAATGCGGGTAAATCTACATTATTTAATCGAATTACGAATTCAGATGTATACGCGGCCGATCAGTTGTTTGCAACGCTTGACCCGACTCTACGTAAGCTTGAATTAGGTGATGTTGGTCCTGTTATCTTAGCTGATACAGTGGGCTTTATTCGTCATTTACCGCACGACTTAGTTGCTGCTTTTAAAGCAACGCTAACTGAAACTCGTGAAGCTGATTTACAGTTACATGTAATTGACGCAGCAGACTCTCGTCTTCAAGAAAATATTGAACAAGTACAATCGGTGCTTAAAGAAATTGAAGCCGATGAAGTACCACAGCTATTAATTTATAATAAAATTGATGCGCTGGATAACGTAAGCCCACGTATTGATCGAGATGACGAAGGCCAACCTATAAGAGTATGGCTTAGCGCTCAGACTGGTGAAGGGTGTGAATTACTTAGTGAGGCTATTAGTGAACTGCTTGCTAAGAAGATGTTTAACGAAACATTATTTCTTACGCCATTGTATGGTCGCCTAAGGGCTGCATTGTTTAGTTTAAATGCAGTACATGAAGAACGCTTTGATGAGCAAGGTAATTGGCTGTTAGATGTTAGAATGCCAATGGTTGAGTGGAATCGTTTAATTAAAGAATTTGGTCCTGAAATTGCTGGTTTTATCAACCGTAATTAAAAATTGACGTTTTAATGTCGGTTTTTGTATGAGAAACGCGGTAGATTTGTTAGATTTAACACAATTTCCTAATTTATTTAGATAACAATGGAGTATAGCTATGGCCTGGAATGAACCGGGTAATAATGGCAATGACAAAGATCCGTGGAATAATAAAGGCGGACGTGATCAAGGCCCACCTGATTTAGACGAGGTGTTCCGCAAGTTTAGTAACAAGTTCGGCGGCTTATTTGGCGGGAAAAAATCCGGCAATGGTAGCGGCGGTGGACTTGGCGGAGCCGGTATTTCATTCATACTTATTATCGCCGTTATTGTATGGGCGTTAAGTGGTATTTATACGGTTAAAGAAGCCGAGCGTGGTGTGGTTCTTCAATTTGGTAAATATGACCGAATTGCTGATCCTGGTCTGCGTTGGAAAATGACGTTTATTGAAACGGTAATCCCAGTAGATATTGAAGCAGTTCGTTCATTATCGGCTTCTGGTTTTATGCTTACTGAAGACGAAAACGTAGTGAGCGTTGAGTTTCAGGTGCAATACCGTGTTATTGACCCATACCTTTATGAATTTAGCGTAACTAACGCTGATAGTAGCTTAGAAGAAGCACTAGATAGTGCACTACGTTACGTTGTGGGCCATGCAAAAATGGACCAAGTATTAACTAATGGCCGTGAGGTTGTTCGTCAAAATACATGGGATGAGCTTAATAAGATTATCGAACCATATAACTTAGGTTTAATTGTTACTGACGTGAACTTCAAAGACTCTCGTCCGCCAACTGAAGTTAAAGATGCATTTGATGATGCGATTGCTGCACAAGAAGATGAAGAACGTTTCATTCGTGAAGCAGAAGCATATGCTCGTGAAATTGAACCGCGTGCTCGTGGTCAAGTAACGCGTATGACTCAAGAAGCGGAAGGTTACCAAGAGCGTATTACATTAGAAGCACAAGGTGAAGTAGCTCGTTTTGAAAAGCTATTACCTGAATATCAAGCAGCTAAAGAAGTTACTCGTGAGCGCTTATACATTGATGCAATGGAAGAAGTGTTAGGGAGTAGTTCTAAAATATTGGTTGATGTTAAAGGCGGTAATAACATGCTTTATTTACCACTTGATAAGATCATGGATAAGCAAGGGACAGCAACACGTGTTGCACTTCCAAGCTCTAGTGATATTCAAGATTTACGCAATAAAGTAAATACGTCGCGCAATAGCTCTGTTAATAGTGGTAATGACCGCTTTAACAACGACCGCTTCAATGATGGGAGATAATCATAATGAAAAACTTTAGTTTAGTAATACTATTAGCTGCCATTGTTATGTCTTTCTCATCGGTATTTGTTGTACCTGAAGGGCAAAAAGCAATTGTAATGTTATTTAGTAAAGTACAAAAAGATAGCGACGATAAAGCGATTGTATATGGCCCAGGCCTACAATTTAAAGTACCATTTTTTAGCCAAGTACGCCGTATTGATGCACGTATTCAAACGCTAGATGGTGCGCCAGATCGCTTTGTTACTAGCGAGAAAAAAGACTTAATTGTTGATTCGTTTGTAAAATGGCGCGTTAATGATTTTAGTGCTTTTTACTTACGTGCCCGTGGCGATAAGCAATATGCTGAAACGCTACTTAAACAAAAAGTAAATAATGGTCTTCGTACAAACTTTGGTACACGTACAATTCGCGAAATTGTATCGGGTGAGCGTAGCGAGTTGATGGAAGAAGCGTTAGTACAAGCTTCTGAAAGTGCACGTGAGCTTGGTATTGAGGTGCTAGACGTACGTGTTAAGCAAATTAACCTACCACAAGAAGTGAGTAGCTCTATTTACCAACGTATGCGCGCTGAGCGTACTGCTGTTGCAAAAGAGCATCGTTCTGAAGGTCAGGAAAAAGCCGAGACTATTCGTGCGGGTGTTGACCGTCGTGTAACAGTAATGCTTGCCGATGCAGAGCGTAATGCGCGTTCTGTACGTGGTCAAGGCGATGCTGATGCCGCAGGCATCTATGCAAGCGCGTATAACAAAGACCCTGAGTTCTTTAGTTTTGTGCGTTCGCTTGAGGCTTACAAAAAGACTTTTAAAAATAAGCAAGACGTTATGGTGCTTTCACCTGATAGCGACTTCTTCCAATATATGAAAGGCGCTAAAGCTCAATAGGTTTTACGTTAATTATTTAGAAGTTAAAAAGCCTCGCATTTGCGGGGCTTTTTGTTAAACACAGTCTAGTGCTTTAAATCACTGTTATTTATGTGGTTATTAGCTAATATTTGGATATAACAAATGCGCGCAGAAAAAATAAGCTGAACAGGGGTGATCTTTACTTTAGTTTTCTGGTAAAATCTCGTCCTAATTTTCTCTAAGTGAATTTACGATGGGTAAAAACGTTGTTGTATTAGGCACCCAATGGGGTGACGAAGGAAAGGGTAAGGTAGTTGATCTCCTTACAGACAAAGCATCTTTAGTAGTTCGTTATCAAGGTGGCCACAATGCGGGTCATACTTTAGTTATCGAAGGTGAAAAGACGGTTCTACACCTTATTCCATCGGGTGTATTACGTGACAATGTTAAATGTGTGATTGGTAATGGTGTAGTTTTATCACCAGAAGCGCTAATGAGAGAAATTGGCATGCTTGAAGAACGCGGCGTACCAGTACGTGAGCGTCTTTTAATAAGTGAAGCATGTCCGCTAATCTTGCCTTTCCATGTTGCATTAGATGTAGCCCGCGAAACTGCTCGTGGCGATAAGCCAATTGGTACAACTGGCCGTGGTATCGGTCCTGCGTACGAAGATAAAGTGGCTCGCCGTGGTTTACGCGTAGGCGATTTATTTAATCCTGAATTATTTGCAGCTAAATTAAAAGAAGTTCTTGAATACCATAACTTCACTTTAGTTAACTACTACAAAGTAGACGCTGTAGATTTCCAAAAAACGTTTGATGATGCAATGGCTGTTGCTGATATCTTAAAAGCAATGGTTGTAGATGTAACTGAGCTTTTAGATCAAACGCGTTTAGCTGGCGAAAACATTTTATTTGAAGGTGCACAAGGTACGTTACTTGATATCGATCACGGTACTTACCCTTATGTAACATCTTCAAATACTACAGCTGGTGGCGTTGCGACTGGTGCAGGTTTTGGTCCATTAAACCTTGATTACGTTTTAGGTATTATTAAAGCGTACACTACACGTGTTGGTTCAGGTCCTTTCCCTACAGAGCTTTACGACGGTCTTGAGAAACAAGATCCAGTTGGTAAGCACTTAGGTGATAAAGGCCATGAGTTTGGCGCTACAACAGGTCGACTTCGTCGTACGGGTTGGTTAGATGCAGTGGCTATGCGCCGTGCAGTTCAAATCAACAGTATTTCAGGTTTTTGTTTAACTAAGCTTGATGTTTTAGATGGCTTAGAAACGCTTAAAATCTGTATTGGTTACAAGCTTGAAGATGGCACAGTTACTAACGTAACACCATTAGCAGCTGAAGGTTACGATAAAGTAACGCCAGTATACGAAGAAATGCCAGGTTGGTCAGAAAACACTGTTGGTGTAACGAGTCTTGACGGTTTACCAAAAGCTGCGATTGACTACATCAAGCGTATTGAAGAAATTACGGGTGTTCCAATTGATATTATTTCTACAGGTCCAGACCGCGTAGAAACTATGGTACTTCGCAACCCGTTTGCGTAATTACCATTAGATTAAAAAAAGCTGCCTAGTGCAGCTTTTTTTGTATCTAAAATTCACCTTGGAACGATCTTTGTATATATTTTAATAAGTTTATTTTTATAAGTGGTGAGCATGCGTTTATTTTACCGTAATTGCGTATTAAGGCTTTCATTAATTCCGCTGTCTTTATTTATAGCAACCAACAGCTTAGCTACAGAAAGCCCTGCTGCTGTACCGCTGTATACAGAATCTGAGCTAATTGCGTTAATAAATAAAAATACGCATTTAGCGCGGGTGAAGGCAGATGATTGCCAGTTAGTGCAAGATATAGAAGCACGAGCCAATAAAATGGCATTGCCGTCTTATCAATTTTTATACGGCGATATGCTGGCTTATAACGTGTGCGTGGATCGTAATGTAGAGTTAGGTGTGTATTACATGCGAAAAGCGGCTGAACAAGGCTTAGCGGCAGCGCTAGAGCAGTTAGGGCGTTACTACGACACCGGGCGTTTAGTTCAGCAAGATAAAGCAATGGCAATTACGTATTTGCGTGAAGCATCGTCGCAAGGCAATCTAAAAGCACAACTACGTCTAGTTAAATTATTTAATGATGGCTATGGCAGCCCGCGTGATTTTGAAGATGCATACCGCTGGCTATTTAATTCTATGGTGGCAGATAAAGCGACTCATAAAAAAATTGAGCTAGCATTGACTAAGTTAGCGCAAAAAATGCCAGATAGTGTGGTTGCGCGAGCTCGTCTTCCTTTTTAATAGCTCTTAAAAAACAAAACCCTAACATCTTAAGTTAGGGTTTTTGAGTTTTTACAGGTAGTAGAAGTGTTTAACTTTCTTCTTTAGCCTTTGTTTGCGGGTCTTTTAAGACCGACATTTTAGGCGGCTGCAATGCAACAACACGCTCGCCTTCTTGCGGCGGTTTTTCCATGTTGATTGTAAACGGTCTTAGCTTAATTGGCGTATCGTCGTCGCTGTCTTTATCACCTTTAAGAATAAACAAAGGGATAGCCTCAGGGTTCATTTCTAGGTATTGCTCCCAGCTAAACTCATCCGAGATACGTGTTGAACTAACCTTACCGCCTTTAGCTATGATACTGCTCAAACGTGCGTATGAGCCTTCGTCGCCAAACAGTATTTGTCTAGATAAAAACGTTGCACTGTCTTTATTTGCTTTAGCATGCGACGTTGATGAGCGAAGCGAAAATACATTTTTTTCATTAAGTAAATGCGAAAAGTATTGAACGCCTAGCGCATTATGATGACGGTTTGGCGATAGCGCCAACACACTACGAATAGTTGTTAGAGGTAAATAGCGTTCAGCATGCTCTGATTGCGGGTTACCATAATAACAAGCTAAGCCATCCATACGTGCCATTCTGCAGTTTTCCCATGCAGGGTCTGAAAGATGAACCGGAATATTCTGCTCTTGTAAGCCACGTCCAATTGCACGCGATACATGGTTTGCACCAATAATTAATATTGTGTTTGGCGATGGTTGGCGTACACCTAATAGCTTGGCAACAGGGATGGCTGTTAAGCTTTGCAGCACAACCGTAATGATGATCACCGTAAATATAAGTGGCACCATTTTTTCAGCATCAGCAACGCCAGCTTCCATCATACTTAGTGCAAATACCGACCCAACGGCTGCGGCAACTATACCGCGTGGAGCAATCCAGGCAAGTACCAAGCGAGACTTCATTGGTAAGTCAGTACCAAAGGTCGAAATAGCAATACACAGTGGGCGTGCAACAAAAAGCACAATAGCTAAAAATATAAATACATCGCTGTCGAGCATCATCAAATCAGAAAGCTGTAAACGTGCTGCAAGTAAAATAAACAGCGTTGATATTAATATCATCGACAAGTCTTCTTTAAACTCAAGTACAGAATCTATTTCTAAATCGTCTTGGTTCGCAAGCCAAATACCAAATACAGTTACTGCTAATAAGCCTGATTCATGGCTTAAATAGTTTGATACAGAAAAACTAATAAGGACTAGTGCTAAAATTCCAAACTTATGCAATTCAAATGGCAGCCACTCGCGACGCATTAATAGTGTTGTTAGCCAACCAGCAGCAACACCAATACTTAAACCAACACCTAGGGTTTTAACTAAAGCAATAATAGTATGACTAAATACTTCGCCTTGGCCTACAAGCATTACAGCTTCAAATACCAATACAGCAAATAATGCGCCAATTGGGTCTATTACAATACCTTCCCAGCGAAGTATGCGGTCTATATCTTGTGTTGGACGCATTGAGTTTAATAGCGGTGCTATAACTGTAGGGCCAGTAACAACGAGTACTGCGCCTAGTACCGCAGCAACACGCCAATTGAGCTCAAGCAACCAGTAGGCGCTTAAGCTAATAATAATGCAGGTAGTAAGCATACCGATTGAGCAGAGATTCCTTACAACTTTTCCTATCCCTTTTAATTCTCTGAAATGCAGAGTTAAGGAACCTTCAAATAAAATGATGGCAACGCTTAGTGATACTACTGGAAACAGTAAATCACCTAAAAGTGCATCAGGGTCTAAAACACCACTAAATGGTCCAAGTAAAAGACCAGTAAGCAATAAAAAAAGAATAGCGGGTACTCTAAAAGCCCACGCGACCCATTGGGCAAGCACAGAGCAAAGTGCGATACCGGCTATGTAAATTGCTGACATAGATTAAGAATTCCTTATTTATGACGATATGTTTAGAAAGTATAACTTTTGTTAATTATTAATACAGGGGTATACACCGGAAACTCAAATATTACTAATCAATTTTAGCTGCTTATAAAAGATTAGTAGGCTTAAATTATTTAGCGAGAACTTAGCCACCTTATTTTAAAGTGTATTAATTGTTTAATTTATTGAATTTTAATAACAATATAAAGGGTATGAGTGTTTCGTATTAACTTAGTTCGAATTTTAACCTTGATTTTAAAGGGGTATTTGGTGTATTATACTTCGTGTTCTAATAATTAGTCATCTAACGAAGTTTATTGAAGATAAAACAGGCTTGTTAATCTTAACGTCATTTTTAATCTTTATAATCATGTGTTAGTGATGTTTCTAGTATTTGAGCATTACAAAATATCATTTGCCGAATTCTTGGTATGGTTTTGCCAAACAAGTTTATTTAATTATTTAAGTAAATAAAGGTTTGAGTTGAACTATTACTTTCAATATTTAGCCCCCC
This sequence comes from Pseudoalteromonas sp. SA25, assembly GCF_011378705.1. Taxonomy (NCBI): domain Bacteria; kingdom Pseudomonadati; phylum Pseudomonadota; class Gammaproteobacteria; order Alteromonadales; family Pseudoalteromonadaceae; genus Pseudoalteromonas; species Pseudoalteromonas sp. SA25. Next base: position 15,431 of record NZ_WTKV01000003.1, read on the forward strand.
ATCGTGGCGGTTAAATCTCGGTCCTTTGGTCTTCACCCTATCTGTTGGTGTATCAGACTTTAGAGGCTCTATGTATGTTGTTAATAAAAAAGCCACACACAGCTTTTTACAGCGATGCATAAACAACACTTTTAAATTTTTTGATTAGTGCTGCTCAATATTATTGGGTTGTTGCTACTTTTACTTAACCTCAAATCTAAGCTTCTTGTTTTAGATATGGTTTTTGCGTGTGTGTAAAAAAGTGTTGCCTAAATGAAAAGAAAAATTCGAAGCTATGTTTTAAACCTAGCTACTTAGTTTTAGCTCGTCTAATTAAGATGAGCGCAGATAAAATGGAAAGTTGAGCATTTATGCAAAAGTTAAATTGGCGACGTATCGTACTTAAAGTAGGTAGTGCATTAATTGCACCAGATCAAGATGGCTGCCGTTCGCGTTACATATTAACCATCGCACAGTTCATTGTTCGTTGTCGTGCCCGTGGAATCGAGGTGATTTTAGTATCATCGGGTTCTGTAGCGGCTGGAGCGCATTTATTCCCATCAGACAAACCTCGCTCTGTGGTGATGAAAAAAGCAATGGCAGCAGCAGGCCAAACAGAAATGATCGCCATGTGGGACCGCTTTTTTGACTTTCCATCTGCGCAACTATTATTAACGCACGGCGATTTACGTGACCGTGAGCGTTACCAAAGTATTCGCGAAACAGTGTTTACTTTACTTGAGCATGGTGTTTTTCCTATTATTAATGAAAATGATGCTGTAACTACCGACGACTTAAGAGTGGGTGATAACGACAACTTATCAGCAATGGTCGCAGCAGCAGCCGATGCCGATGCTTTATTAATATTCTCAGACGTTGATGGGTTATATGATAAAAACCCTAACTTACATGATGATGCGGTGTTACTGCCTGAAATAAAATCAATTGATGAATCTATTTATGCTATGGCAGGATGTGCTACAAGTGCTGTTGGTACTGGTGGCATGAAAACCAAAATAGAAGCGGCAGAAAAAGCAACGTCACATGGTATCGCGACTTATATTATAAACGGCTTTAAAGAAGAAACATTTACGAAACTGCTAGCTGGGGAAAATCCTGGTAGCGTATTTTTACCTTACGAAAAACCGATGCAAGATTCTGTACATTGGATGACACACACAGCAAATGAGCAAGGTGAAGTTGTTGTTGATGGATCATTTGATGAATCCCTTGAAGGTGAAAGTGGATGTATTCGCGGTGATGAAATCATGGAAGTCCATGGTGAATTTGCTGTTGGTGATACCATTTTAGTACGTAGTGAAGACGGTACACGTTTAGCTAAAGCGACCGCAAATTATAGTAGCTGTTTGTTAAACTTTATTGCAGACAACGAACAGAGTGAATTCAGCGAAAAAATGCAGGATTCAATTGGACCAGTTATATCTGAAAAACATATCGCATTATTGGAGAAGTCATGAGTTTAATTACGGACATTTCACGCCAGACAGCTAAAGCTGCCCATACACTTGCTTTACTCGATACCGAGACTAAAAATCAAGTACTAGTTGAAATGGCAGCGGCATTAAGAGAGCAAAAAGCATTTATAATCAAAGAAAACGAAAGTGATCTAAGCGCAGCACGCGACAATAACTTAGCAGCTTCAATGATCGACCGCTTAACGCTAAACGATGAGCGTATTGAAGCAATGGCAGAAGGCATTGAAGTAATCGTAAGCCTGGACGATCCTGTTGGTCAGCTACGTGATATTACAGAGCGTCCAAATGGCATTAAAATTCGTAAAATGCGCGTACCTCTTGGCGTTGTATGTATGATTTACGAAGCACGCCCAAATGTAACAGCAGACGCTGGCGCATTATGTTTTAAATCAGGTAATGGCGTAATTTTACGTGGCGGTAAAGAAGCACTTAAAAGTTCGCAAGCTATCGCAAGTGTAATGCACAGCGTACTTGAAAAGCATAACTTACCAGTATCACTTATTTCAGTGATTCCAGATCCAGATCGTGCACTATTAATGGAATTAATGCAGCAACGTGAAAGCATTGACTTAATAATTCCACGTGGCGGTGAAGGCTTAATTAACTTTGTTACTGAAAACAGTACGATTCCAGTAATTCAGCATTACAAAGGCGTTTGTCATCTATATGTAGATAAAGATGCAGACCTAGAAATTGCGCTTAACTTACTACTTAACGGTAAAACGCAGCGTACCGGTGTTTGTAATGCACTTGAGGGCTTAGTAGTTCATCAAGATGTTGCAGATGAGTTTTTAAATCTGTGCGCAGTTGTATTACGCCAAGAAGGTGTAAAAATAAATGCTGACAGCTTTGCAGCTAAATACTTTGATAATGCAACTGTGTTAGCCGATAACGAATTTGGTGAAGAATATCTAGACCTAGAAATCGCTATTCGCGTTGTACCAAACTTTACGGCAGCGGTTGAACACATTGCACAGTTTGGATCAAACCACACTGAAGTAATTTGCACTAAAAACGCAGCCGCTGCAGAGTTATTCCAGCGTAGTGTCGATGCTTCTGTAGTGATGGTTAATACATCATCTCGCTTTTCTGATGGCTCACAGCTGGGTCTAGGCGCAGAGATTGGTATAGCAACTTCTAAGCTTCATGCATACGGCCCTATGGGACTTGAGTCACTGACTACTGAGAAGTACTTAGTGAATGGTGAAGGCCAAGTTCGCGAGTAACCGCTAAAGCTTAATTTCATTAAAAAGCCGAGTATGGAAATACTCGGCTTTTTTGTTTTTTCAGACTACTCTGTAATTAATTTAATTTTTCAAGCCAGTCGCTTGCAGGTTCAGGCCTGTGTAAATAATAGCCTTGAAGAATAACTTCTGGATATTCTTGCAATAAATCAAAGTGGGACTGGTTCTCTACACCTTCGGCAACTATCTCGAGTTCAAATAAACGGCCTAAGCTTACAATCATATCAATAATCAACTTATCGTTATTATCAGTCGGTGCTTCCAATACAAAAGAACGGTCAATTTTTAGTTCTTGTATGGGTAATTGTTTAAGATAAGTTAAACTCGAATATCCAGTACCAAAGTCATCAATTGATACCCTAATACCTAGCTTCTTGAGAAAGTGAACAGCCTCAATAGCCGCTTCCATGTGATTAAGCAATGTACCTTCAATTATCTCAATAGTGAGTTGCTGAGGATTAATGCTATGTTGCTTTATTTGTTGGCTAATAAAGCTTAAAAAACGCGCTTCATGAAAGTGCCTGCCACTTACATTAATTGATAGGTTTAACTCAGGGTGAGTTTTACTAAGTTGCGTTAATATTTCAAGTGCATTTGAAGTTACCCAGCAATCTAAGTCATAAATTATATCTGACTCTTCGGCTATAGATATAAACTCACCAGGGCTAATGAAGCCTTTTTGAGGATGCTCCCATCTTAATAAAACCTCAGCCCCTTTAAGGGTTTGGCTTCGGTCAAATTGGGATTGTAAATATAGGGATAACTCATTATTTGAGATTGCTTTACGTAAATCTTGTTCTATTTCAAAACGGCGTTTTGCTTGCTCGCCAAACGAAGTATCAAAAAAGGTAACTCTATTACCGCCTTTTTCTTTTGCTTTGTAACAAGCCGCCTCACAGTTACGGATTGTTTCTATAGCACTTTCCCACTGATCTTCCCGAGGAAAAATATACGTGCCAATACTTACTGTTAAGCTAACGTCTTGTTCATCAACGACAAAGGGGTGGTTTACACTTATGATCAGTTCTTGGGCTTTATTTTCAGCCATAGCTTGGGCTCTGATCCTGCCAACGCCTTTTTCAACTGTACACAGTACTGCAAATTCATCACTGCCTAAGCGAGCAATAACATCTTTTTTATTCACCTTAGAATGAATTCGTTTAGTTAATTCTTTTAAAATGTTATCGCCAGCGAGTAGGCCTAATCCATCATTTATTGAGTGGAAGCTGTCTATGTCAATAATATAAATATAGGCATAACTATTTTCGGTACTACAAACCTGAAGTTGCTGCTCCAACTGCTTTAAAAAACCATTTCGGTTGGGCAAACCTGTAAGTTCATCATGCCATGTGAGGTAGTGAATTCTTTCTTGCGTTATCTTAACGCTAGAAATATCACTAAATACACCAATATAGTGCACGTTGGTATCTTGCTCGCCTCTTACCATACTAAGAGTTAATAACTCAGGATAAAGCTCGCCATTTTTTCGTCTGGTTACTAGCTCTCCACTCCAATATCCTGCTTGGTTTGCATGATGCCATACTTGATCAAAGCTAATACTAGGGTGGTTATTTTGTTTAATATCGTGCAACTGCATTTGCAGGGAGTCAGATTCAGAGTAACCTGTAATCCGGCAAAATGAAGGGTTTACGGCAATGATTTTTCCGTTACTGTCGGTAATAACAACGCCATCAGCGGTTCCCGTTAGGGCTTGATAAAATAATTTTTGTTTTGATGAGAGCTCTTTTAATTCTTCTTCTCGCTGGCTTAGCTCTTGTATTAGTGATTCTATTTCAAGTAGCTTGTCGTGCAGGTCAAAGTTTTTTTCGATAAGCCTATCTAGCATGCCTTGAGCGGTAATATGAGTGCGAATGCGTGCTCTAACGAGCGCTAGCTTGTAAGGTTTGTGTATGTAGTCAATTGCGCCCATAGCAAAGCCTTTTTCTTCAGACTCTTCTTCGGTAAGCGCAGTTACAAATATGACGGGGATACCTTTGGTATTTTGTTTCGCTTTGAGTATATTACATACTTCGTAGCCGTCCATGCCAGGCATCATTATGTCTAATAAAATCAAGTCAGGCCGAGTTGACTCAATAAAGATCAAAGCCTGCTCACCACTAGTAGAAATACGTACATCGTAGTCAGTTAAAAGTCCTTCTACTAATACGTGTAAATTACTAGGTTCGTCATCAACAATAAGAATTAAAGGTTTATGCTTTTGTTCTGTGGTTAATCCATTACTGCTTGCGAGGTAATTTGAATGCACTATCTGTCCTTCTCTGCGTTCTTTACAATATTAAATCTAGTTCAGGTTAGTGGTTATGCCTAATTTTTATTATCGTTTCTATACTTATCAATAAGCTCAATTACTAACGCGTAGTTAAAATGATCAATTGCTTCTTTGAGCTTAAATAGAGAGTGGCCTCTCTCATATTGATTCATTTCTAGCTGTCTAATCAAACTGCTAGGTACGGGGCGAGCCGTTAATGCTAATGAGTATATATTATCAATAACCGAGTCTTCGTTTTCTAGTTCATGTTGCTGTATATGTTCTTTTTTAAAGCTGTAAGCTATCAAAAATTGTTTTACAGCAAAAAGTGTAAGTATTAATTGCTCATTAAAATGAGATAAATTAATACTTTTCTTATCTATTAAGCTTTTCTCAACACTTTGCGCACTTTGTTGCAGTAGCTCAAAGCCTAATGTGCCGGCCAAGCCTTTGAGTGTATGTACTAGTCGAATTAAGCTTTCTAACTCTCCATTTTTGATTAATATATCAGCTTTAATCGAAAAGTCATTGTAATCGTTGACAAACTGAGTAAATAATTTAGCTAACAATTCGTCATTGTTTTCTAGGTTTTCTTTTGCTAAAGGCAGGTTTATAGTGCTCAGAGATTCGCTACTTTGCAGATGCTTTTCTATACTTTCGTAAAGCGCATCAAAAATAATCGGTTTTACTAAAAAGTCATCCATACCCGCTCTAAACGCTGCTTTTTTATCATTAGGATCTGCGGCTGCCGTAATGGCAATTATGGGAGTTTTGTAGCCTCGCTCTCTTAATATGCTTGTTGCTTCAAGCCCATCCATAACTGGCATTTGAACATCCATAAAAATAATATCGATGTCATTTATCTCTACTTTATCTAATGCATCATGTCCATTATCAGCAATGATCACGGTCATATCTAATTTTGCTAAAAGGGCGGAGGCTATTTCTTGGTTAATTCTATTATCATCAACAACTAATGCATTAAAACCCGAGAATTTAGGGTGAGGCTTTAATTGCTTTTCTTTAAAATTATTTGGTGAAAGCTTTCTTAAAATTTCAACTTCACTATTTTTATTACCAATAATTATAATGTCTATATTTTCATTTCTTGCAATTGGCTCAGGAGACTCTTCATCGGTAATTAATAAAATCAGTGTCAATTTTTCATTAACGTTTTTATTTTGAGCGTACAGTTGTTGTAAAATAAAGTTATCGTTGAGCTCTTTTTTTTCTATCGACATTATTACAATACTAAATGGGCTACTAGGCTGAGACATTTTTGCAATGGCCCTTAATGGTTCTTGTGTTGTTTCTGTCGTTATATTTATATCACTTAGTAAGTCCATTAATTTTTTAATTTGCTCATTATCGGGGCTAATTAATAAGGCGTGTTTTTTAAGCTTTTGTTGCTCAGATAAAGTAAAGGGTAGAGTAAAGAAAAACTCGCTACCTTGATTAATCGTGCTCCTTACTTGTATATCTCCGCCCAGCAATTTAGTTAATTGTTTGCTTATAGTGAGTCCTAAACCGGTCCCACCATACTTTCTTGTTGTGCTTGAATCACCTTGCGAGAAAGACTGAAATATAATTTTTGATTGCTCTTCAGTCATCCCAATACCCGTGTCTTTTATACTAAAGCGTAGGTTTATTGTTTTTTCGTGTTGAGATGTCGCTTCTATAATTAATGATATTTCACCATGCTCAGTAAACTTAATTGCGTTACCTACACAGTTATTTATTATTTGACTTAAGTGCATTGGGTCGCCAATAAGTTCAAGCCCTGCATCAACGTGTAAAGTAAAGTTTAATAACAAGCCTTTTTGCTTAGCATTTGTTGAGAATAAATTTTGAACGTTAGAAACTATAGTATGTAAGGTAAAAGGGATTTGCTCTAACTGAACTTTTTCCGATTCTAGTTTAGAAAAATCCAGAATATTATTTAAAATCTGCAATAAATTTTGAGCACTTGAAAAAGCTTTATCTGCGTAGTGTTTTTGCCTTGAGGGAAGCTCACTGCTTTGTAAGAGTTGCAACATACCTAATATGCCATTCATTGGGGTGCGAAGTTCATGACTCATATTGGCTACAAAATCTATTTTTGTTTTATTGGCTTTATCAGTTTGCTCCATAGCACTCGTCAGGTCGGCATTCATTGCTTCCATTTGGGAATTTAATACGCGGGTTTCGTTGAGTAGCTCTTTGGTTTGCTTATTTTTTAAATATAAAGCATTAGCTGCTTTTATTACCGACGCTATTTCAGTTTGATTTTGGCTGTTATTTGAAATAGTTACTGGCTTTTCGCTATTCATATCTTTAAGTAATAAAGTGAGCTGAGTAATTGGTTTTATAACCGATCTAAAAATAAAATAGCTTAAAAATAAAATGATTAACATAATTAAAACGGCAAATATATTTGCCTGTTCTGTATTTTTTGTTAAGTGGCTACTTAGTAGCTCTTCTGTTTTGATTAGTTTATTTTTTTCTATGTTTTTAATTTCATTAGTTAAATACAGCAATTCGTTTTCTATGCCTGTAAGCACTACATTTACAGAAAAAGTGTAGCTACGGGTGAGTAATACAAGTTGGTTATAAGCTTGTTTTAAGCTTGTTGTTTTATTGGAGAGGGATTCATTTATTACAGAGGTGCTCGTTAGTTTTTTATGTAAGTGATTTAAGTTTTGTTTTACATTTTGTGCTTCATCAAAATTAGGTTTATAGAGATAGCTTATAATTGCGTGTTTTAAATTACTTATTGTGAGTAAAACATCGTTAAAAATAACTTTATTATCATTGTTCGAAGACCCTTCTAAATCACTAATTGTTACTTGTAAGTCATTAATAGGTTGTTTGAACTGAGTGGTGTAAAGGCGTTCGCGTTTTTGTCTGTTTACGACAACTTGGCCAAATGTATCTTGGTAATTATTTAGATACTCGCCAAGGCGTATTAGTGAGTTTTGATACTCAGGGGTTTGGTTTTGAGTGTTTGTTTTTAGCTGCTCGAGATTTAGATTTGCCTTATTTAAATAAAAATTAAATTTGGTAATCGTATTTTCATTTGCATTGTCAATAAATGAAACTGCATGCCCTTGCAGGGAAATAATATCGTTTTCTAAGTGATTCACAGCTTCACTTTGAATAAGCGCGTTATGCTGCGACTTTTGCAAGTTAAGTAAGGACGTTTGCGAATAGTTAAACAAATAGCTTTGTAAAAGAAGTAATCCAATCAGCGAACACAAAGCTAATATTATTTTTGATTTAATTGAATTTATTATCATTATCGGCTAATCAACTCATACCATTTTTGTAGACTGTAGTCATAGGTTGGCATAACTGTATTCCATACTGCTACATTGCTAAAGCGTTTATAGTAACTACCACCATTACGTTGCGCACCAGCTTTAATAGCTACGTCGCCATTTGTATTTAATAAGTCTATGTTTGTTGCTTTTCCACCGTACCAGTAATCCCATTCGGCCGGCGATAAGAGTAGTTTAGAGCGTTGTGGGTTACTAATGTAATAACCTTGGCGAGCAATAAATGCACCAGGCCAGCCTGAAAGCCACCAATTCATATAATCGTAAGCTGCATCTTTTACGCTACTTTGTGTTTGTGACGATAAACACATAACACCATGCCAGCCTCGGTAGCCTTCTTTTGGCGCGGCAAATCGTACATTAATATTTTGGCTGTTTAATGCAGACACGGCAGGCGAAAACATACTTTCTATATGGGCTCGTTTACTTTTCATAAATTCAATCGACTCAGGAACCGAGTTCCAATAGCCACTAAAGTGACCTTGGCGTTTAAAGTCGAGTAATATACTAAACAATCTATCAAGTTCTGGGCGAGTCATCGCACCTATATTTTTAAATTTTATAAGCCCTTTACTTTGCGCTGCTAGGGCTAGGTCAAATAATCCAATGGTAGGCGCATTTACGATAGCTACTTTACCTCTGTTCTCGTCATCAAGCAGCCAACTCCAGCTTTCGGTTTCGTATGCTATACCGGGCTTAATAAAATCGGTGTTGTAACCAAAAGAGTCAACATTATGCACATAAGGTAAAAAGCTAATATGATCGCTTTCTTGTGCGCTTAATGTGCCATCGGGTTGAACATTTAATAATTTATAGGGAGCATCACCTGCACCAATACTTGCAGTTTCGGTTAATTTTCCCGTTTTAGTAAGTGGATTTATCTCGTTAAAGTAGGTGAGTCGTTTTTTTTCTATTGGCTGTATAGAACCTGCATCCCAAAGCACATTAATGCTGTTTGACCATTGTTCGTATAAATCAAAGGAGCTAGGGTCCATTGATGCCTTTTGCAAAACGGCAGCGCTGCCTGCGGGAGTAAATTCTATATTAATACCCAAGTCACTCATCGCTTGTTTGCGGATAGCCTCTTGGAGTGTTACATGCGTACCTAGCACTCTTAATGTGACTTTTTTTCGGGCAAAAACATAAGGCGCATGTGTTATTGCACCAGCTGTTAAACCTATAGCAGCTAGCTTTTTTAGCGTCGAACGCTTAGGGTTGTCCATGTTAAGCCTAAAGTACTAATGTGTGACATTATGTATAGCTAAGAACTTGTAAAGACACAAGTTGAATGGATAAATTTAAAATTATATAGAATGAGAAATTAAAATAGTAGGGTATCAAAAAATAATAAAACAATGGAAAAATAGAAGAGTAGAGCGAATTTGAAAAGGAGTAGGAAAGTGGTGGAGCTAAGCAGGATCGAACTGCTGACCTCCTGCGTGCAAGGCAGGCGCTCTCCCAGCTGAGCTATAGCCCCACATTCCTAAATTACATATAATGTAACTGCTTGACTGCTGAGTTCCAAGCGGGACGAACTTTAAGTTTTTTTATAAATTTGGTCAAGTATTTTTTCGTAAATTTTCACTGTTTACGTCAATTTTTGTTAGACTCGGCTTAATTCAAAACTAAAACGATAAAAAAACAATGAAAAAATGTGTTCTAGCGCTTATGGTTTTACTCGCTGGCTGTGCCTCAAATGATGAGCCGCCTTTTGAAATAAATAATAAACAGTTTCACGAAAAGCAAGATGAGCAAGGCAATAAGCTTTTTGCTTATGTTGTTTCGGTAAAAGCTAAGCATCGTGAAAACTTTAACCTTGACCGTGGTCCTAACAAGAGACCAAGCCGTGGTGAGGTTAAGCAGTATATTGAACAAGAGCATTTTGAAGAATCGAGCATTCTAAAGTTACAGCTAGAAGACCAAGCAGTTGAATTATTGAACCAAGAGCTAAAAGAGCGTAAATATTGCGATAACAAACATGAAGTTAATGATGTTTTATGGCGAGATTTGAGTGTACAGCTAAGAGGGCGTTGCTTGTAATATGTTGGCTGATAAAACGAAGTTAGCAGAGCTTTTAGCGGGCCTAGATATTACTTACGATGCAATAGAACATCCGCCGCTACATACTAGCTTAGCGGCTGATGAGTTTATGATTGAGCGCCCAGGTACTCGTCTTAAAAACCTGTTTTTACGCGATAACGAAGGCAAGCGACACTTTTTAGTTATTACAGCGCACAATAAGCAACTCGATTTAAAGGTACTATCAAAGCAACAAGGGCTTTCGCGTTTAGGGTTTGCATCGAGTGAACGCTTAGCAACGTATTTAAAAGTGGCTCCTGGGTGTGTATCTATGTTGGCTCTTTTAAATGATAAGCAAAACGAAGTGAGCTTATGGGTCGATCAAGATATTTGGGGTGGTGATTTGTTTCATTGTCATCCGTTTGAAAACACCCAAACATGGTTGCTTAGTAAAGCTGATTTAGAAACATTTTTTAATCACACAAAGCATCAACCGCGCGTTGTATTTTTACCTTCAAAATAAGCCCACATAATTAACGATAAACCACATAAACAAACCGCAAGCAGCGTAAACATAAACGCTGTTTGCCCATGATGTTGGTATACCACACCGGGTAATAACGACCCCAATGCACCGCCACTGTAATAAAACGATACATATCCGCCATTGGTTACACTTGGCGGGGCTTTACTTATTTTATTAACGAGTGGTGCGGCAGTTGAATGAATCACAAACATAGCACCACAAAACAAAGTAAATGCGATTAAAAATAAGCTAAGCTGGTGGCTCATTAATAAAATAATACTCACACTATAAAAACTAAATATCGCAGTTAATAAATGCCAAGGCGAAGGGACTTTTTTAAGTAACCAAGGTGCAGCAATAGAGGCGAGGGCACCAATTAAATAACCACTGTAAACTAAACCTATGTCACGAGTATTGGTAATTAAAAACGTGTTTTGTAATATAAACGGTAAGTAATTAAGTAGTGCAGCAAAACAAAAAAACATACAAAAGACGGCACCGTACACTTTAAGGATAGCGCCTTCTTTAAGTTGTTTAATGTAATCCAGAGGGGAGAGCTGCGACGGTGTAGCTGGGTTTGTAAAGCGAGAATGCTTAATTGTCAAAGCTAAGCAAATAAGCATAAAAGCAATTACGTAATAAAAGCTCTGCCAATTCCATAAGTCGCTAAACAAAGCTGCGAGCACACGACCAAAGTAACCACCAACTATACTGCTACCAATATATAGGGTCATGTTTTTTTGAAGTGTATCAGCGCTATAGCTCATACCTATATAGCTAGTCATTGCTGTTAAAGCTGCGGGGAGCGTTAAACCTTGTAAAAATCTGACTAATAATAAAAGCTCAAAGCTAGGTACATAAATAAAAAGTAAGCAGCTAAGGCCTAAAAGCACCATTGCAATACGTAATATAAGTAGTGGATTTATTTTTGCTAAAAATAAACCATAAACGAGCGGGGCAATGGCTAAGGGCAGCATAGTTGCAGTCATTAAGCTGCCAGCTACCGCAGGTGCTACATTAAATTCGCTCGCAAAAAGGCTAAGTAGGGGTTGGGGTGCATAAAGCACAAAAAATATAAATACCGAGCAAACGAGTAGATGAGGTAAACGCATTATATGGCTCGTGCATTTGCTGATTGGTTGCGTGGTATTGTATTAAAAATTGCTTTTAATTCATAATTAAAACCATAGTCATTGCGCTATATCATGGTTTGTTTTAACTAGTTTGCTAGATTAATGTCGATAGCGCTGTTATTTGAACTCGTTGGTGATTAAAATAGCGATAATATTAGTTTTTAGTGGAACAAAGCCATGGGTTCATTACAAGACCAATTGCTTCAAGCAGGATTAACAACATCGCATAATGCTAAAGTTGCTAAATCAGAAAAGCGTAAGCAACAAAAAAAGCAAAAGAAAGGGGCTACTAGCAACCCAAGTGATCTGCAAAAGCATATTCAACAAACCAAGCTAGAACAGCAAAAAAAAGCTGAAGAGCTTAACCAAACACGCCAAGTGAGCTTAAAGCAGCGTGAACAAGAAGCGCGTGTTAAACAAATTTTAGAGCACCACAACCAAGACGCTATTCGTGGTGAGCGCACATTTAATTTTACTTATCAAAATAAAGTAAAAAATATCGACGTAAACGAGAAAACGCAAAAAGCGTTATCGGGCGGTCGTTTAGCTATTTGTGTACTAGAAGGGCAATTTTACGTATTAGACGACGAACCAGCACGCAAAGTGGCTGAAGTTGACGAAAAGTATATTGTTTTTCATGTAGAGCCAGAAAACAAACCAAAAGATGAAGATGACCCGTACGCAGACTTTGAAGTACCAGATGATATAGTGTGGTAATAGTCCATTAAGGGTAAGCTCATTTTTATTTGCTAAAGTATATAAAAGTGAGACAGAAACGAGTTAGCGGTTTTTGGTTAAGTTGATCGTCTAGCGTCGTTTCGTACGTATGCTTTTTATTTGATTGTTTACTACAATCAATAGAACAGTTTTTCTAACCGTCAAAAAAGAAGAGTAAATACAATGAGCAAGATGAAAACACTACTATTAGGCGCGGGTATTACTTTAGCCGCAAGCTTCTCGTTTAATGCAGCTGCTGCCGATGGCGCTGCACTTTATACCGCTAAGAATTGTCAAACTTGTCATGGCGCTGAAGGTAAAGCACCAATTATGGGTATGTACCCTAAACTAAACGGTCAAAACAAAGACTACTTAGTAGCGCAAATGAAAGATATCAAATCAGGTGCACGTAATAACGGTATGACCATGGCTATGAAAGCAATGGTTGCAACGGTAACTGATGAAGAGTTTGAAGCAATTGCAGATTACCTAGCTAACGTAAAATAATTTACGCAGCTATACCATTTTAATGCAATTGGTATTTTAGTTTTATAAACAGCCACACAATAGTGTGGCTGTTTTGTTTGGTGTTTGCTATAAAATAGAGACTGCTTTAGACTTCTAAACATCTGTTCGTACAGGTTAATAATGTACGTTTTTAAAAGGCTTATTATGTTTGATTTACCCCAACTCGATTTAAAAAATAAAGTATCGGCACAAGAGTGGCAACTGCGTATTGATTTAGCCGCGTGTTATAGACTGGTAGAGCACTTTCGTTGGGGGGATTTAATCTATACGCATTTATCAGCACGTTTGCCTGGCACCGATCATTACTTAGTGAATGCCTTTGGTTTAACCTTTGATGAAGTAACTGCGTCTAATTTAGTAAAGGTCGACTTAGACGGTAACATTATTGACGATACGCCATTTAGTATTAATCCAGCTGGTTTTACTATTCACAGTGCGATTCATGAGGTACGCGAAGACGCTCATTGTGTTATTCACCTTCATACTAAAGAAACAATCGCTGTCGCTACACAAAAAAATGGTTTATTACCGCTTAGCCAATATTCAATGTTTTCATTACCATCGCTTTCTTATCATGGCTACGAAGGGCTTGCAGTAAACGACGACGAGCGAAAAGTGCTGCAAGATGATTTGGGCAGCACTAACCATATGTTATTGGTAAATCATGGTGGCTTAACAGTAGGCCCAACGGTAGGCGATGCGTTTATGCGCTTTTATGATTTACAGCGAGCGTGTGAAATTCAATTAGCACTACAATCAAGCTCGCAAGAGGTGATTGAAGTACCGCAACCTATAATCGACAATATTTATAATCAAGCAAACGTAGTACACAGTGGCAGCACTGGCGGGCAACTTGCGTGGCCTGCGATGTTACGTAAAGCGTATCGACTTGACTCTAGTTTTGCAAAATAACCCATAGCGGTTAATAAGGAATTTTAATGAAAGTAAATCGCGTTGAAGTATTTGATATTCACTGTCCTGATAGACCTTCTTGGACACCTGTGTTTGTACGTATTCATACTGACGAAGGTATTAGTGGTGTTGGCGAAGCGGGCCTTGCATACGATTTAGGTCACAGTGCTGCAGCGGCTATGATTAAGGAAATGGCCGATGCCTTTTTAATCGGCCACGACCCGTTTCAAACAGAAAAACTATGGTCTCGTATGTTACGTGAGAGCTTTTGGGGCTTAGGTGGCGGACCTGTTGTTTATGCTGCAATGAGCGCAATTGATACCGCACTTTGGGATATAAAAGGTAAAGCGCTTGGTTTACCTGTATACCAGTTATTAGGCGGTAAGGTTAACGACAAACTACGCACTTACGCTTCGCAATTACAGTTTGACTGGGATAGCGAATTTAAAGCGCTAGTACAACCGCAAGAATATGCAGAAGCGGCTTTAAAAGCGATGGCCGAAGGTTACGATGCAGTAAAAGTAGATCCAATTCAGTACGATAAAGACGGCAATACTTATTATGACCGTACAAAAATAATCTCACGTACTGAAATGAAGTTATACCGTGCACGTATGCAAGCTATTCGCGAAGCGGTAGGTGACGAAGTAGATATTATTTTTGAATGCCACAGCTTACCGGGTGTGACAACAGCTATTCAGTTGGGTGAAATTGCAGAAGAATTTGACTGCATGTACTTTGAAGAGCCAGTTAACTATTTAAACCATTCATTACATGCAAAAGTAGCAGATAAAGTTAATGTGCCAATTGCTGGTGGTGAGCGTTTGTATAATCGCTGGGGTGTGCGCCCGTACTTAGAAGATCAAAGTATTGATGTTCTACAACCTGATATTGGTTTATGTGGTGGCTTTACCGAAACTAAAAAAGTATGTGATTACGCTGATATTTTTGATGTGCGTATTCAAGCTCACGTCTGTGGCGGGCCTGTTGCAACAGCAGCATCACTGCACTTAGAAACGGCTATACCTAACTTTTTGATTCATGAGCACCACACTTATGCGATTAAAAAGTGGAACCGCGAGTTATGTTTACAAGACCCACAACCTAAAAATGGTTTCTTTGAAGTGTCAGAAGAGCCAGGGTTGGGTATTGAATTAAATGATGAGATTGTTATGCGTTCTCAACGCGTAGAAATAAAATAATAGCCTTTTAACCTAACTTTAGGTCATGCATTAAAAAGCCGGTAAGTGATTAGTCACTTACCGGCTTTTGCTTGTTTAGGGGGAAGTAAAGCTTGTTATAACTCGTTAATTTTACATTCTACGTCTTTAAGTTCAATAGTTGCTTTGCTATCGAGATGGCGTATGTAGCACTGATTACCTTTAATCATCAATTCAAACTGATCGGGTGTATTGCGACTTTGCGTGTCGATAATATTATTACCATCCACATTGCTAAGGGTTACTGTGCTGCTGGTAGTAAATACATTATCAGCTAATTGAGTTTCTTGTATATGTACAAGTGTTTTAATTGCTTTGCTAACGGCTGTCTTATTTGGCTTTGACAGTAGAGCATGTTGCAGCTTAGGTGTCGGATCTGGATTTTGAGATATGCAGCCATTGAGAAAAAACGCAGAAAATACAACGATTAGTAAAAAGTACATTTTCATAAATTGGCCGTATTACCATAAAAAGAGAGTTTAATATAACTAGTTTTACTTACACTTGGTAGTAGTGCTTAGCGTTTGCATAGCTAAGGTCATGCCATGTCTTATCGTTTGAGCATAGCGCCTTATGGCAGTGCCATAGGTTGTTGTAGCTTGTATTTATTTGGCACACAGGGAAGTTGCTAGCAAACATAATACGCTGCTGGCCAAAGTGATTAAAAAGAAAATTAAAACACGCGGCTTGTTGCTCACTGGTGAGCTGTAGTAATTCAAAACCAGAGAATTTAATTGCTATGTTGTCATGCTGAGCAAGTAACTCAACACCTTGTCGCCAATCATTTAAATTACTTGGCAGTCCTGCATGATTAATTATAATTTGAAGTTGCGGTAGCTGCTTAGCGTAGTAAGCTATTTGTTTGGTTATTTCGCTATTTTCAATATCAAACTGAGCTTCAAAATGCAGTTGGGTATCTGATAACGTTGTTAGGTTTTTAAAGCTATTAGCATCTAATAAACGCTTTGCGTCAGTGCCTTCGGTTATATCCCTAATTCCACATAAATTTGAATGAGCTAAAGCTTCCAACGAGTTTATAAACTGATCAGCCGATGAGTCAATTTGGGTGTAACTAATAGCCTTAAATGAAAGGCTTTTTAAATGCGAGCTTAGCCAGTTTAGCTCGTTAATAGGAGAGGTGTTATCAAACCCTGCTTCTATATGAACAAGCCCTACTAGCTCAAAGTCAGTACTTTTAACAAGTTGCTGTGCACTTACTGGCTGTTTTATTTTTTCTAAATTTGGCCACGCTGGTGGGTTAGCGCCTTGTAGCCATGAGTATTGACCTTCTACTAAATTAAAAAAGTGTACGTGTGGGTCAATAATTTTTAGGCTCATTGCACATTACTCATTGGGCAGTATTCATTGCGCTGTATAACCACCGTCAATACTTTGTAGGCTGCCAGTAATAAAGCTGGCATCATCGCTTGCTAAAAAGCTCACAAGAGCCGCGACTTCGTCGGCTTGACCTAATCGGTTAAGCGGTTGAAGACTTGCTTCCTCGGCAACTATTTCAGCTTTGTTTGCGCCACTTTTTGCGCAGTACGCATCTATCGCGTTATGAAATAGCGGGGTTTCTATTGTGCCAGGGCATACCGCATTTGCTCTAATATTAAAACCCGCATAATCAAGCGCTGTTGTTTTAGCCATTGAGGCAAGGGCATGTTTTGTTAGGTTATACGCAAAAGAGTTTTGCTTACCTATAATTGCCTGATCGGAAGCGACTAATACAATAGCGCCGCCATTTTGCGCTTTCATGCTTGGCAATACGCTTTGTATTGCGGCATAAGCGCCTTTAACATTAAGCGCAAAAAGTGCATCGAGAGTTTGCTCGTCGGTGCTTTCTATATTTGCGCTTAAGTGTTTTCCAGCATTAGAAACAAGTACATCAATACGTTTGCTTTGTTCACAGATAGCGTTGATACAGCTTTGTACCGCCGATACATCACTTACATCACACTGATGAAATATACCGATTTCGCTCAGCTCTATATCAAGGTTATGTACTTCATAGCCGTTGTTTAGCAAACGCTTAACTACGGCTAAGCCAATACCTTTTGTACCACCTGTAACGACTGCAACTTTAGACATACTTACTTCCTTTATTGCTAACTAGTGAGAGTGACCACAGCCGCCTTCAGCGTGCACGTGTCCGTGAGAAACTTCTTCACTTGTTGCTTCACGTACTGATATAACTTCAACGTCAAACGTTAGCGTTTTACCAGCAAATGGGTGGTTTAAATCACAATCTGCGTTAAAACGACCAACCTTAACAATAGTAACCTGATGACGACCTTGGTTAGAGCTAACCATTGCTGTCATACCTGGTTTCCATACTTTAACATCGCCTTGTAGATGCTTAAGCGGGATACGCTGAATTAAGTCATCAACACGCTCGCCGTATGATTCACTTGGCTCTAGAGTTACACTAAATTTTTCGCCAGCTTCTTTGCCTTCAAGTGCTTTTTCTAAACCAGGAAGCATGCCTTCGCTGCCATGAATGTAAGTAAGTGGCGCTTCGTTTGTGCTACTTTCAATTTGCTCGCCCGCTTCGCTAAGGGTGTAATGAAATTCAACTGCTGAATTTTTGCTAATTTGCATGCTTGTCTCTTCAAATAATAACTATGTTAGGGCGCAATTTTACGCGAAATATACTTGTTTATAAACTTAACGTGGCTGATTTAGTGTTTTTTGTAAATTTAGCAGAAAATCTTTTTTTGTTGGGGCTGCTTTTTGCTTTTCAGCTTGTGGTATAAACAGTACTAATTGAGTGCCAGGCTTTAAAATACTTGATGCAGAGAGTTTGTTCCATTTTGCCAAGTCGCTATGAGGTACATCGTAAAGCTGACTTATACTCCAAAGGCTATCGCCCGACTTAACTTCGTAATCTATTTCAATGGTGGGAATCGCAATCTCTTGGTGTTCTAAATAAGGGCTAATTTTGTAATCAACTGTTAATGTGCTTGGCAGGGTTTTAGGTTGTCCAACTAATAACTTTTCTCCAACGCCTATTAAATTATTATTTTTGTTATTAAGTTGTTTTAAAGCTTTTACCGACATACTAAAACGTCTAGCAATACCGTAAAGCGTGTCGTTTTGTTTAACGATGTACTCTCCAGCAAAGTTTGATTTAAAAAACTGACTTTTTAATAAAGCCTCTTGTCCTATAGGAAGCAGTAAAGTATGCGGCCCGTTAGGTGAGCTTTGATTTTTTAAATATCCCTGATTAATCGCGTGTAACTGCTTTGAGCCTATACCAGAGAGCTTAGCTATAACCGAAAAATCGAACTGCTGGCCTATATTCATCTGTGTTGTAAATGGCTTATATGCAAGCTTTGGGCGTTTTATGCCCTTTTGTGGGTGCTTAACTAAATAGCTTAAAGCGAGTAACTTGGGTACGTAGTCGGCGGTTTCTTTTGGCAGACTGAGTGACCAGTAATCGGTGCTTTTACCGCGTTTTTTGTTTTTTTCGATTGCTCGTTTAACGCGGCCCTCACCGCTGTTATAAGCAGCCAAAGCATGTAGCCAATTACCATCAAAGCGTTTATGTAAGTAGCTTAAGTAATCAAGTGCAGCATCGGTTGAAGCAAGTACGTCTTGGCGCCCGTCATACCATTGGTCTGACTTAACTCCAAAGTGATGCGCCGTTGCGCCAACTAACTGCCAAACACCAACAGCTTGCTGTGATGAGGCTATCGTTGGTCTAAAATCGCTTTCTACAAATGGTAGTAAAGCGAGCTCCATAGGTAGTTGCTTTTGCTCAATTTTTTTTACGATATGATACAGGTAAGGCGCTGCGCGTTTACTCACAGTTTGCAAGTAGTTAGGTTGCTTTGCGTACCAGCTGATACGCTTTTTTAACGCGCGATTTTGATAAACCGTAAAGTGTAGATTGTTGGCTATATGCACCCACAGATCGGTGGTTTTTGGTGGGCGCTTTTTTACGATTGTTTTTTTGAATTGAAGTGGCGTAACGTGCTCACTAACTTGGGGCGTTTGAGCTACTTCCTCGTCAATATCATAAGTATAATAGTCAGGCTCAAAATGAGTAAATATTTGTGGAGCTTCTTGTGGTTCTTGCTCCGTTGATTGACAACCAAATAACAAAATACCCAAACAACATAAAACCAAACTGCGCATAGTGATCACTTTTGTAAATTCCTTTTATTATTTTAACACAATCCGTTGTGTTGAGTTATTCTGCGCTTTTTGCGCTTTTTGCGCTTTTTGCGCGATTTAGGCCAGCTTGTAAAAAGAAGTTGCTCGATTTTATATTAAGCGCTTCTTGTTTATAAGGCTCAATAACTGATTCAGGAAACGATAGCATTAACTGCTCAATACTTTGATCTTTATTGTTTTTAACGTGCTCTGTTATGGCTGTTAAAAATGATAGTGGCTGTTTCAGCTGCTCTTTTGTTAATGTGCCGCCGTGCCCAGGTAAAATAATAGTGAGCTTTTCGTCGTTAATATATTGCTTAAACAACGCTTGCCAACTTTTAAGTTCACCGTGCCCAGGGTAAGGAAGCCAGTCAACGATATCGCCACCAATCAGCACACTGCCATTATTAGTAGTAATAGTTAAATCACCGTTAGTATGGGCTTGCTGCGGCTCAATGGTTATCTCAAAACCACCAAGGTCGATAGTTTTATGATTATCGATTATTATTTTTGGTTCGCCAAGTTGATATTCTTGCCAGCGAAAAAGTCGTTTTTTTGCAAGCTCTAACTTATTTCGCCATTTAGCTTGCTCTTCTTTGGGCACATTCGCTAATCGTTGGTAGCTCAGCTCAATGCTCTTTTCATACGTGTCTAGCTTGTCGGTATATGCTGTTTGATAAAGGTTAAAATTTTTATTTACCTGCTGATGAACAATGAGCTTGGCATCAGGATAAAAATTTTGCATAACCGCCATACCTAGCAAGTGATCGTCATGGTAGTGGGTAGCCACTAAATAGCATAAGGGTGTTTTAAGGCGTTTCTTTAAATCTTCAGCAAGTTGTTCAACTGCAGCAAAATTGGCGCTCGTATCAACAAGTAGGGCACATTTTTCGCCTTCAATTAATACTTGGTTAGAGTCGTAAAAGCGAAGCTTGTCTTGTTGCTTTAAAAACTGAATATGAGGGTTTATTGTATTCCAAGTGACGGCAGCATAGGTGCTAGGTACTATTGATAATAAAGTGCATGCTAATAGTAAGTGCTTACATGAAGAGGCTATGTTTGAAAGTTTTAACTTCATTTATTATCTCTACGCTGATGTTTAATTACTTTAATAATAAACAAAAAGCGCAGTATGCGCTTTTTATTTTTGGTGTTTGGGGTCATTTGCCAAATGCTGACTGAGTTTATCAATCATTTGGTCTTGATGCTGTTGCTCAACTGTAGCCTGTGTTTTTGCTTCTAGCAATTCGTGGCTTAAGTTTAATGCTGCCATTAGTAGGGCTTTTTGATCGTTTCTAACGGTTGAGCGTTGCTTCATTTGCTCAACTAAGTCATTTAGATTTTTAGCTGCTGCTATTAATGCATCTTCCTGCCCTTCAGGGCAAGCAAATTGCTGCTCTTTACCTAGCAACTCAACAGTGACCCGCTGGTTTTGCAGCTCAGACATTAGCTAGCCTGTTGTGCGCTTTGTAACTTATCAAGAAGACCAGATAAAGTAGTGCTGGCATCTTTTTGCTTTTCTTCATTTTCTAAAGCTTCAAGTTGTAGCAATTCGTTGTCATCGCTTAGTTTAGTGTTCTGTTCTTTTAAAGTAACAACATCTGTTTGTAATTGGTTATTACGTTCGATTAAAGAATCGATCAGTTGTTCGAGTTGTTGAAGAGTAGTGTTATTCATAAAGGCGCTCATATAACTGTAATTAATGTCATGCAAATGTAAAGCAAAGTGTGTTGATTTGCCAGCATTTACGGTGGTTTTAGCTGATTTTTCTTTTGCGTTAAGGGATAATTCAGCATATGGGCTTTTTCATTCAGAAATGGTTCACTTAAACACTCTCTTATCTTGGTGTAAGTTGCCAAAGCCTAGTGCTTATGGTTCACTTACGATATTAAATTGCGTATGGCGAAAATAAATAATGCTTAGTTACAGACACTCATTTCATGCGGGTAATCCTGCCGATGTACTTAAACACTTAGTACTGGCACAAGTGCTAAATTATCAAACAATTAAAGATAAACCGCTTGATTATATAGACACACATTCAGGTGCTGGCTTTTTTGAACTTGCAGCTGCCGATGCGCAAAAAACGCAAGAGTATCAAGATGGTATTGAAAAACTTTGGCATCATAAAAGTGAGCATGCTGAGCTTAATGAATACATTGAATTAATTAAGTCATTTAACGACACTGACGAACTTGCGTTTTATCCAGGTTCACCAAAAATTGCAGAGCACTACTTACGCCGCCAAGATAAGGGTTGGTTTTTTGAACTGCACCCGCGCGATTTATTATTACTTGAAGAAAACATGCAAGGTAAGCGATCTATTCGTGTACGTGGAGAGGATGGTTTTGCAGGCTTAGTTGGTTTGTTACCACCAGCATCTCGCAGAGCGTGTGTGTTAATTGACCCTCCATACGAAATTAAAGATGACTACGAAACGGTTGTAAAAACCTTAGTTAAAGCTTATCAGCGTTTTGCTACAGGTACTTACATGATTTGGTATCCGGTTGTAGATAGAGAGCGCATTGATAATATGGAGCAGGGCTTAATTGATTCAGGAATGCGCAACATTCAGTTATTTGAATTAGGCACTGAAGCCGATACTGATGTACACGGTATGACAGCATCGGGCATGATTGTAATTAATCCTCCATGGAAGCTAAAGCAAACAATGGATGCAATAATGCCTGAACTTGTTAGTTTGTTAAGTGAGCCAAGTGGTTTTTACAGAAGTGAACAACTCGTTGATGAGTAACTTTAAATAGCGCTTATAACGAATAATAAAATGCCCAGCTTTGCTGGGCATTTTATTTAAAATCAATACGAATGTGTTAGGTAATATATATAAGGGAGCTAAATATTAATTAAAATAAACCGCACTAAAAGTAGCAAGCGTATTACCGCGACTGTTTTTAAGTTTTAGTGATTCACCTGTTATTTCCCACTTTGAAGTTTTGCTAAGTACGTCAGACATAGCCGCTTCTTGGCTCATATTATCCGAGCACATCTTTTTTGTACTTGCTAGCTGACTAAGTGTAATTGTTTGCTGCTCGGTACTATAGCTTCCGCTAAAATTATTACAGCCTAAAAAGCCATTAACGCGGTGGTCTTTATTGAACTGAATGAATGGTTCTTTAGTTGTAACATTCACAGTTTGAGCATTTATTGTTATTGCTTTCCAGTAAGTATTTGTGAGTGTTACATCGGGTTTTTGAGTCGACACTTTTGAAAGCTCAATTTTATAGGGGGTAGTTAACTGTGATTCTGCAAACGGGTCATGATTTGTTGTACTTGTGTAAAGCACTTTGTCTTTATTTATAATTCTGGCGCTTAGGCTATAGCGATGTTTATCGCTAATTTTGCTGGCATCATAAATTAGCTCAACGGTAAATGGCGGGGCTTGGGTTACATCAATCACTTCTTGTGTGATTATATCGGCTTTTACATCCATTTTAGATACATTGGAAAGCGTAACTATTAATTGCGAGCCAGGGCGAAGCATACTGCGATCTTTGTAGCTAGCTTGGATAGTTAGGCTGGTTGTTGCTTCTGCAATTCCTGTGTTTTCAGTCGATTTAGTTTGCTCACCGCAGCCAGTTACTGCAAAAGCGCTAAGCGCCAATAAGCCAATCCCTGCAACTGCCTTTTTACGCGAAGATACTGCTTGATGCTTTTCCATGTTGGTTATCCTTACTCAATATTATGTCCTTAGTGTATTACCTAGTTACTTAATCATTCCTTAACTTATTTTAAACATAAAAAAAGGCGCATTAGCGCCTTTAATAATTAAAAACAAACGATTATTTTTTAACAAACTTAGTTAAAATAACAATGCGCTGGCCGTCAACTCGCCCTTCAATATGTTCAGGGTTGCTGGTTAGGCCAATATTACGAACAGCTGTTCCACGTTTAGCGGTAAGGCTACTGCCTTTAACGTCTAAGTCTTTAATTAGGGTAACAGTATCGCCTGCTTGAAGTACTACACCGTTGCTATCTACATGCTTTAAATCGTCATCTTCGGCAAGTGCTTTTTTAGCCCAGGTTAGCGTGTCTTCTTCAAGGTAAATCATGTCTAGCGCATCTTGTGCCCAGCCATTATCAGGCGCTAAACGCGAAAGCATTCTGTAAGCTACAACTTGTACTGCAGGAGTTTGACTCCACATGCTATCGTTTAAACAGTGCCAATGTGTAGGCGTTATTTCGCTGTTATTCTCGATTTGATCTTTACATGTTTGACACGTGTAAATACATTTATCTGAGTGGGTTTCAGTTACCGGTGGTACTTCATAAACAGATAAGTTCTCGGTGGCTGCACACAATTCACATTGATTATTACTACGTTCGATTAAGGCTTTTTCAATACTCATGGGGCTCTTTCTGATTCTGGTCGAGTTAACATTTGCTGCTATTATACTCCAAAACACGAGCTCTGCGCCATTAGTCCCTTAATTTTGTGTGGATATTACTCATATACTTATCTTCAATACTTTTTATATATCCTTGAGCGTGAAGGTTTTTAATTGCTAGGTTTATTTGGGGCAATAATTCTTTATGTTTGCTCAATAAGCGAATTCTTAAAAAACCATGGGAATGCTGTGCGCCAAAGGCAATGTTTATCTCTAACTGCTCTGCCCAATAGAGCGCAGTTAACTTACCTATTAGCGCTGCTTCTACACGGTTTCTTGATAGAGCGGTCATAAGTTCTTTCTCGGATGGAAAGTCAACACGCTCAAAGGTGTTGTCATTAAAGTAATAGTAACCTAGTACCGTTCCTATATTTTTGCCCTTTAAGCTATCAGCGCTTTGCCAGTTCTGGGCATTTTGAGGCAAGGTAACAATCATTTCTGTGGCATAAATAAGGGGTTCTGAAAAAACATAACGAGAGTCATTTCTCTCATCCTTTGGAAGCCATTCTAATGAAATAACATCAAAATCGATTATTTCATCTTGTAAATATTTGGTAATACGCTTTGTGGGTAGGTCGATATGAGAAGCTGCAATATTTGCATCATCGAGTGCTTTTTCAATAATTTCGGGTAATACACCAGGCTTTTCTGGATCATTTGTATAATATGGATAATGACTACCTGACGCGCTAACATTGTATTTGAGGGGAGTAGGGTTAATGCTGGCATAGCTAAAAGATACAAATAGTAGAGGGCTCAGTACTAATAACCGAATAAAGTTAGCCAAATCTCCACCTTTTATATTAATATTTTTATATTAGTGTTATGTAATTTTAACATTTTTGCAATGACGACTATGTTTATCTTATGCGAGTTGCATTAGAGTACACATATTATTGGCTGTTTTGCCATCTCTTATTTATAGGTTTAGAGCCAAGTGAAATTAAATAACATACCTGATGAGGTACAAAAAATAACTCAGTTTGTCGCGCGGCAACCTATTTTTGATATAGACCAGAATGTTTTCTCGTACGAACTGCTTTATCGAGACTCAGTCAACAATGCGTTTCCTGTGGGCACTTCTGATGTGCATGCGACAAGCCGCCTGTTTTTTAATGCATTAATGTTGGTAGGTTTAGATAGACTTACCGCGCATCATTTAGCTTTTATAAACTTGTCATCAGAAACTATTCTCGATAACTTTCCCAAACTTTTATTGCCAGAAAATAGTGTTATTGAAATAGTAGAGCGCACGGGCAATATTCCTGCGGTTGCTGAGCGTGTGCAAGAACTTAAAAAAGAAGGGTATGTTTTTGCACTTGATGATTACGATGGCGATCCAAAATGGGAGCCACTATTAGCACATGTTGATTACATAAAAATTGAGATAGATGATCCGGTTATTAAAACCAATATGCGCATTAAAAAAATAAAACGCGCAAATCCACATGCAAAAATAATTGTTGAACGAATAGAGACGCATGAACAATTTAATATATTAAAATTGGCAGGCTGTGATTTATTTCAGGGGTTCTTTTTCTCTCGCCCAGAAATGATTACGTATAAAGGTGTAGAGCCTTCAAAGTTAACTGTTTTTGATCTATTGCGTTTTACAGCAAAACAAAAACTTTGCTTTAAAGAAGTTCATCAACGAGTGGCCAGAGATGTAGCCATAACAGCCAGGGTTTTAAAGCTGGCTAACGCGCGTTCAGGAAAAGCAAATTTAGTTATTACTTCTATTTCACAAGCGGTTATTTATTTAGGTGAAGATACAATAAGGCAATTTGTTCGTGTATTAGCAATTAGTGAGTTGGGGGTCGAAAAACCAACCGAATTAACTAAGCTTGCTTTAACGCGGGCTCAATTTATGTCGCTTATTTTAGAGCAAAATAATAAAGAGCTGACCGAGCAAGGGTATCTAGTGGGTTTGTTCTCGGTGCTTGATGCTATTTTAGATGCTGATTTAAAAGACATAGTTAAAGAGTTTACCTTAGATGCAGCTATATCTGATGCGTTACTATTAGAGAGCGGCATTTTAGGAAACTGTTTATCGCTTATAAAAGAATTTGAATTAGATAATGTAGATGAAGCTATGGTCCATTTGGCCAACATAAACTCAGAGCTACACATTGGCGATATATTTAATTTTTTACTGGATGCTGTTTTATACAGTGACGATATTATTGAGGCAATAGTAGAATAAATATGCGTAATTGGTTGTCGGTTATAAGTGTAGTGGTTGCTCTTTGTTTATTGTTTCCTGGTATTACAAAACCAGTATTAACAATAGAGGGCAACATAGATAAATCAAAACTAGCGCAAGCGGGTATTGAAATGCTGGCTGAAGAGGGCGATGGTCGAACTCGCAGTATGCTAATGATGTTCTCGAACATGCTAGGGCTTGATAAGTTAGAAGGTGAGATTAGCGCCTATAACAAAACACAAAGTATTTTAGGCACAGTTAAAGAGCTTGCTAGCAATAATAATTTATTTGTAGCCGCTTTAGTGGGGTTGTTTTCTATTGTTATTCCAAGCTTAAAGCTGCTATTACAATTGCTTTATTGTTGCCTACCTTTGAATGGGTTTAAGCAAAAGCTCGGTCTGGTTATTTGTGCATTAAGTAAGTGGAGCATGGTTGATGTATTTGTTATTGCATTAATAGTGACTTACTTAGCAGGTAACGCCCATGGTAAAAGTGGCGAGCTACTTGTTATGAATGCACAATTTGGTGAAGGGTTTTGGTATTTTAGCGCATATTGTATATTTGCAATTATCGCGAGTAACTTAATTAAAACACCTGCTAAACCACAGTCTACATAATTAAAGTATTTGTGGTTGCCGTTAGGTTACCTTACAATCATTTTAAAGTTTATTAAAAGGCATAATGTTGCAACGTTTTTACTCTAGTTTACTCATGATAACTTTACTGCTCACTTTTGTGGGTCAGGCAGTTGCGTCTGTAGCTATGGTATGCGAAATGCCACATATGCCAACTAAGACAGCAACGCATGCCCAAATGCCAATGACACAAAGTAGTGATGCAACAGCTGTCGTTAGCATGTCTGAAAATATGATGCAGATGGATTGTTGCGACGACGAAAGTACGCCACAAAATGACTGTAAATGCCCTATGAGTGGCTGCGCTGCTAACTCAATGCTTAATGTTGATACTTTATTTAGCGTTACTTTACTTGAATCTGAAAAAGTAAATGTACGTGTATTTACTACACAAATTAATATACCTCGTTCACTCTACCGCCCTCCTATGTCTGCTTAATAGCAGGATAGGTGTATGTAAAAATTGCGGTAACCCCGTTTATTGGTAACTCCTAAACACCTTTTTTGCTTCCTAATTTAAGATTTTCTTTTATTTTTAGATGGAGCAGGTGATGAACCACGCTGTAAGTATTAAAGTCGTATTATGTAGTGTTGTGTTATTTAGCACAGCTGTTAATGCGCAAAACAATCAAAATAACCTAAATACCGAAACACTAAAGCAAACTAGTAATGAGCAAACGCTTAGCTTAACGCAAGCGCTTAATTATGCGCTAACGCATGAGCCATGGCTAAAAGCGAGTGGCTACCAAGAAGATGCAGCAATAGCGCAAAGCATTGCCGCTGGCACCTTACCCGATCCTGTTTTAACGGTTGGCTTACTCAACTTACCTACTAACGGTTATGCGTTTGATCAAGAAGGGATGACGCAGCTTAAAGTTGATTTGAGCCAAAAGTTTAGCCGAGGGAATAGTTTAGCGCTTAGACAAAAAGCATTAGCACAGTCTGCTCAACAATACCCTTGGCAGCGCACCGATCGCTTGGCACAAGTAAAAGCAATTGTGATTGAGTCGTGGTTAAACGCGTATCGTGCTCAGCGAAGTATTGCTTTAATTGAGCAAGATAAAGGGCTATTTACTCAACTTATTGACATTACCGAAGCAAGCTACGCAAGCACCTTAGGTAAAACACGTCAGCAAGATATTATTCGTGCGCAATTAGAGCTCACCCGTCTTGAAGATAAGCTGGTTATGCTTGAGCAGCAATTTGAAAGTGCTAAAAACCGTTTAGCACAGTGGTTACCTATAAATATGCTTATGCAGCCTTTAAATACTGAGTTTACTAAAACCGCAGGGCTGGTTGATTTTGCGAGCCTTGAATTTAATGAGCTAATACAGTTGCTTATGGCGCATCCTGCAATTATTGCGATAGATAAAACCGTAACGGCAAAGCAAACCGAAGTTGCACTCGCTAAGCAAAGCTACAAACCTCAGATGGGCGTTAATGTGGGTTATGGTTACCGAGATGATACCCCGATGGGTGAGTCGCGAGCTGATTTACTCTCTGTAGGATTTAGCATTGATTTGCCATTGTTTACTGATAACAGACAAGATCAACAAGTTAAATCGGCTATTGCGAGTGCAGAAGCTATTAAAACACAAAAGCTGGTGGCGCTTCAAAAACTCAAAGGCATGTACTTTAAGGAGTTTAGCCAACTCGCTCGTTTGCAAAAACGCGATGCGCTTTATCAAAATACGTTATTACCGCAAATGTCAGAGCAATCTCAGGCAACACTAAATGCTTATACACGCGACGACGGGGATTTTTCTGACGTGATGCGCGCGCGTATTAGTGAACTTAACGCCAAAATTGATGCACTGAATATTCAAGTAGATCAACATATTATTACCGCCCGCCTTAATTATTATGCAAGTAGCTTAGACCCCCAAGTAATGAGCGAGCAAACTGGAGAATTACACAATGAATACTAATTTAAAGTTACTTGTTGCCGCCTTAGTTGGCGCAGGCGCCTTTGGGTTAATAGGCGGCTTAGTAATGCAGTTTTTACCTAGCAACTCGGCAATGAATGAACAACAAATCGCTGACAAACAGCCCTTATATTGGGTAGCCCCTATGGATAGTAATTACAGGCGTGACGCGCCAGGGCTTTCGCCAATGGGAATGGATTTAGTACCTGTGTATGAAAACGCTAGCAAAGCTCAGGATGGACCAGGTGCTGTAACTATTTCGCCTGCAGTCGTTAATAACTTTGGTGTAAGAACTGCCAAAGTAGAGCTTAAAACACTTCACAGCGATATAAATACTGTGGGTTATGTGCAATATAACCAAGACCAACTTATTCACATTCATCCGCGTGTAGAAGGCTGGATTGAAAGTTTATATGTTAAAGCACAAGGCGCAGAAGTTAAAGCCGGTGAGCCTTTATATACATTGTATTCACCACAATTGGTGAACGCACAGGAAGAGCTTTTATTGGCAGTTAATCGTAATAATACCGTGTTAATTCGCGCTGCAAAGGCGCGTTTAGAGTCGTTAAATGTGTCTGATGGATTTATCGAGCGCTTACAAAAAAATAAAAAGATAATGCAAAATATTACTTTTTACGCAAAGCAAAGTGGTGTGGTAGATGAGCTAACAGTACGAGAAGGCTTTTACGTTAAACCAGGCACATCCATGATGAGTATTGCCCAGCTTGATGAAATTTGGGTAGAGGCGGAAGTGTTCGAGCGCCAATCAGAACAAGTGAGTGTTGGGTTGCCCGTTACAATGACGCTTGATTACTTAAAAGGTCAAAAGTGGGAAGGTAAGGTTGATTACATTTACCCCGCGCTTGATGCTAAAAACCGGACTCTGCGTGTAAGGCTTAGGTTTGAAAATGCAGATCATCGGTTAAAACCAAATATGTTTGCACAAGTGAGCATTCACGCTAAAGCGAGTAAGGCGCAATTTACAGTCCCTAAAGAAGCGGTAATCCGCACACAGCATCAAAACCGTGTGGTTATTGCATTAGGTGAGGGTCGTTTTAAATCGGTAGAAGTTGAAGTTGGGCAAATTAATAGTAATGAAGCGGTCATTTTGTCAGGTGTAATGACAGGTGACACGGTAGTGACTTCAGCGCAATTTTTAATAGACTCTGAGTCGAGTAAAAGCTCCGACTTTAAACGAATGGAAATGCCTAGTTCTAGTATTAGCTCAGGTATGAGTTCGGATTCTGGTTCAGACTCAAATATGAACATGGATATGCAGCCACAAAACGCCACGGTTAACGGCACTATTAATGCCATAGATATACAAAATCGCATTATTAATATTAGCCGAGAAGCCATTGAAAAATGGAATCGAGAACCCGCCACAATGGACTTTGTATTAGCGCCAGATATTGATATTACTAAGTTTGAAAATGCCCAGTATATTAATTTTACTTTTAGCATTATTAATGATGAATTTGTAATCACTAAAGCGCAAAACGCAGAGCCGATTGATCATTCTACTATGCAACCTATGCAACACAGTTCTCACTAGGAGCCATTATGATAACTGCCATTATTCGCTGGTCTGTTGGCAATCGCTTTTTTGTGTTGTTGCTTACATTAATTTTACTGGGTGGAGGGTTGTTTGCTGTAAAAAATACTCCCGTGGATGCCTTGCCTGACTTATCTGATGTTCAGGTCATTATAAAAACCACTTACCCGGGGCAAGCGCCGCAAGTAGTGCAAGACCAAGTTACATTTCCGCTCACCACAGCAATGCTTTCTGTGCCGGGTGCACAAACTGTAAGGGGTTTTTCGTTTTTTGGTGACTCGTACGTTTACGTTATTTTTGACGAAAAAACCGATTTGTATTGGGCGCGTAGCCGAGTACAAGAATACCTAAGCCAAGTAGCGAGTAGATTACCCGATAGCGCTACGCCAGAGCTTGGTCCTGATGCAACAGGCGTAGGTTGGATTTACTTATACGCACTAATTGATAAAACAAATAAACACGATATTAGTCAGCTACGAAGCTTACAAGATTGGTTTTTAAAGTTTGAGCTACAAACTGTGCCCGGTGTATCTGAAGTGGCTGCTGTTGGTGGCATGGTTAAGCAATACCAAGTCAATGTAGAGCCCGATAAATTACGTGCATATGGTATTCCGCTTAGCCTCATTCAAACCGCTATTCAACAAGGCAACCAAGAGATGGGCGCCTCAGTAGTTGAAATGGCTGAAGCAGAATACATGGTAACAAGCACAGGCTACATTAAGAGTGTTGCCGACCTGGAAGCTATTCCGCTTGGTGTAAACGCCAACGGTACTGCGCTGCAATTGCGTGATGTAGCCGATATTAGAGTCGGGCCGCAAATGCGCCGTGGTATTGCAGAGCTAAATGGTGAAGGCGAGGTAACCGGCGGTATTGTTATTATGCGCTATGGCGAAAATGCACAAAAAACCATTGAGCTCGTAAAAGCAAAATTAGAATCGCTTAAAAAGGGATTGCCAGAGGGCGTTGAAATAGTCCCTGTGTACGATCGCTCCAACTTAATAAATAACGCGGTAGATAATTTAACAAGTAAGCTAATTGAAGAGCTTATTGTAGTTGCCTTAGTGTGTGTGGTGTTTTTGTTTCATGTGCGCTCATCGCTGGTGGCGATTATTACATTACCGCTTGGAATTTTAACGGCATTTATAATTATGTATTGGCAGGGGATTAACGCCAATATTATGTCTTTAGGAGGAATTGCAATAGCGATAGGCGCAATGACTGACGGTGCTATCGTCATGATTGAAAATATGCATAAACATATGGAAAAAACCCCCCTTACCAACGAAAACCGCTGGGAAGTTGTGGCTAAATCGGCGAGTGAAGTGGGTCCTGCATTATTTTTTAGTTTATTAATTATTACCGTCAGCTTTATGCCGGTATTTATTTTAGAAGCGCAAGAAGGACGTATGTTTGCGCCACTGGCTTACACTAAAACCTATGCTATGGCAGCGTCTGCTGGGCTTGCGATTACCTTAGTGCCGGTATTGATGGGTTACTTTATTAGAGGTAAGGTCATTTCGGAGCAAAAAAATCCAGTTAACCGATTTCTCGTCGCAGCGTATCGTCCACTACTTAACTGGGTGCTTAAATTTCCAAAAATGACATTGGTACTCGCGGTGGTTGTTTCTGTTATTGGCTTTTACCCGGTAAATAAAATAGGCAGTGAATTTATTCCGCCACTCGATGAGGGCGATTTAATGTATATGCCCACAACGTATCCTGGTTTATCGGTAGGTAAAGCGCGCGAAATACTACAGCAAACCGACAAGTTAATTGCCACAGTACCCGAGGTTAAAACAGTATTTGGTAAAGTTGGGCGAGCAGAAACTGCAACAGATCCTGCACCTCTTACAATGATAGAGACATTTATTCAGCTAAAGCCAAAAGACGAATGGCGCGAGGGTATGACTCTTGAAAAGCTTAAAAAAGAACTCGACGGTTTGGTTAAGTTTCCTGGGCTTACAAATGCGTGGGTAATGCCAATTAAAACGCGTATTGATATGCTCGCAACCGGTATTAAAACTCCCGTGGGCATTAAAGTTGCGGGACCAAAGTTGAGTGAAATTCAAAAAATTGGTCAACAAATAGAAGTGCTTTTAAAAGATGTTCAAGGCACCGCATCGGTTTACTCAGAGCGAGTAGCCGGTGGACGTTATATAAAAGTAGATATAAATCGTGAAAAAGCTGCGCGTTATAGTTTAAACATTAGCGACGTACAGCAGGTTGTATCTACAGCAATAGGTGGTACAAACGTAACACAAACGGTAGAAGGGCAAGAGCGTTACCCTGTTAATTTACGTTATCCGCAAGCATACAGAGACTCGCCAGAAGAGTTAATGTTGTTACCTATTGTAACGCCTACAGGGCAGCGTATAGCACTTGGTGATGTAGCCGATGTATTTATTGAAGATGGACCGCCTGGTATAAAAAGCGAAAATGCACGTTTAAACGGTTGGAGTTTTATTGATATAGATGGCGTTGATATTGGTACTTACGTTGAGCACGCTCAGCAAGTGCTCGATAAAGACCTAATACTACCTGCTGGCTACTCAATTACGTGGGCTGGGCAGTATGAATACATGCAGCGCGCTAAAGACAAACTGACTTATGTATTACCTCTTACATTAGCGATTATTATTGTATTGCTTTACCTTAATTTTAGAAGCTTTGCTGAGGTCACTATTATTATGGCTACGTTGCCACTGGCAATGATTGGTGGCGTATGGCTAATGTATTTAGAGGGCTTTAACTTTTCAGTTGCAGTAGGTGTGGGCTTTATTGCCTTAGCCGGTGTTGCGGTAGAAATAGGGGTCATTATGTTGGTGTATTTAAACCAAGCCTATCAAGAAAAATGCCTCGAAGCAGAGCAAGCCGGAAAACCGCTTAGCTTAGTGCAATTACAGCAAGCTATTATTGAAGGAGCAGGGCTTCGAGTACGCCCGGTTATGATGACTGTCGCGACAATTATTATCGGTTTATTACCTGTACTTTATGGTACAGGCACCGGAAGCGAAGTAATGAGCCGAATAGCAGCGCCTATGGTTGGCGGTATGGGCAGTGCAATTGTACTCACCTTACTTGTTATTCCTGCTGTTTACTTGCTGTGGCGCAAACAAGGACTTAAATAATATAAAACAACAAGACGATAGAGCAATGCTGTTACTACTCACGCATTGCTCTATAAAAATTACCTATAATTTGTAAGTTGTTCTATTAAATAGCTAGTTATTACTCATATTTAAATTAACTAACTGTTTTTAAATGGCTTTTTAATTGGCACGCTTTACGCAGTGTATTACCTATACAGTCAACTAAGTAAGGAATGCACATGCAAGTTAAAACAATTAAAGAGGTATACGATTGGACCGTTTTGTTTCATACGCAAATGGCGGCTAATTTTTATAGCGTAAAGGATTTACTCGATGAACATAATGCAATGCTGGTGGACTACTACCTAAATTACGAAAAAAAACTCGCCGAAGATTTAGTCGGGTTTAAAGCGATAACTGAAATAAATACGCTCGATACGTACAGTTATGAATACTTTGCTAAAAATCCCGAGCTAATTACTTTTGAAGACATTAGTAAAGATCAGCAATTCGATGAAGAAGTCATTCAAGGCTATTTAGCACAGCAACATCAAAAAGTGGTTGAGTTATATGAATACTTACTTGAACGCGCCGAAACTCAAAGTGGGCAAGAAAAGCTTCAGCAAATACTGGAGCTTGAAAAGCAAGGTATAAAGCAAATGATGCAAAGTACTAATCGTCATATGGATATGTAGCTTTACAAAAGAGCGGGATTACTGAGTTTATCTCGCTCTTATTAGCTTTAAGGTGATTATTTAAAATAGCTGATGCTTGCATCGGCTTATTTTATGTCTGCGTTAAATAATCTGCAGAGCATTTTGATGGACTAAAATGGTATGCGTGTCAGTTGTATGGCACGCATAAATGGAGGTTAAACTTCTTCCGTATCTACAATTAAATCACTTGTAATTGATTCCAATGCTTCAATAACTTCGTCTTTATCCATACCATTTGGCAAAGTAACGGTAGCAACAGCGCTAAAAATAGGCACTCCCCAATTAGGTGCACTTTGTTGTCTTGAATTTAAGTGAGTAATATTCGCGCCTTTATGACGTATTACACTTGCCAGTTCTTGAACAATACCAGGACGGTCGTTACCTGTTATAACTAGATTAATTTGCTCTAGTGTTGATGGTTCAATCTCTGTGTTTCCGGTTTCAATACGAACGTCTAACTTAGGTAACTTATTTAAAGCACTTTGTAATGATTGAAAATGCTCCTCAGCAACTTCAAGTTGAATAATACCTGCAAAATGACCTAATAAATGGCTTAAGTTACTGCTTAGCCAGTTGCCATGATTCTGTAATACGACTGATGAGATGCTCTCTACTAAACCAGGGCGATCTTTCCCTAAAATAGTTATAACCAACTGCTTCATAAATAATTCTCTTTTTAAGCCCAAAGAAAGTAAATGCATAGGCATTAAGTATGTTGTCTAATTTAAATTGTGTGTTGTTGCACTTTTTTATAAATCTTTGATTATAAATTAAAAAAATGAATATAGTTGTGTTGACTATACGCAGTATTAATAGTCATTATTATTTACTAAGTACTCTTTTAGTATTGACCTCGATAAATACTTTGTCCAATTATTTTATAATTTAGTTCACTTATAAATCACCTATTTGAAGCTAATTTAGACTTTTCCCTCGTTAGTTTTATTTAAAGCTGTTTTGGAGTGCTTATTATTACTGCTGTAACATTACTGTCATCTTGATGAAATATAATTTATGCAACGTTAAGATTTAAGGGTGTTTTGATGACTTCAAATCCGAATAAGCCGACTTTTAATACGGATCGAAGCCGTCTATTTAAAGATCGGTTTGCCAAGTTTGGCATAACCGCAGGTGGGATAATGGTATTGGTAGCACTGCTATTAATATTCTTTTACCTTCTTTATGTAGTACAGCCAATTTTTGAATCAGCAAAAGTAGAAAAACGCGATAGCTTTCATGTTGCTAATTCACAGCAAGTAGCAGGCTTAGGTGTAGAAGAGCAAACTGAAGTTGCTTATTTACTAAGTCAGCAAGGTCAGGTTGATTTTTACAGTGTTGAGTCAGGTAGTTTTGGTAAAAAACTCAAAACACTTAATGCAGATTTACCAAGTGATGCAACAAGCTTTGCAACAAGCGCGCCTTTTCAAGGGCATTATGCGTTTGGTTTAGAAGATGGCACCGTAATGGTTGTTGCACCTAAATTTTTAGTTACCTTTCCAAACAACGAGCGTAAATTAACACCTCGCTTAGGTTTTCCTCTAGGGGAAATGGCTTTAGAAGTAGATGAACAAGGTGCAGCTATTAAACGCTTTGCATTTAGTCACTATGAAGACAAAACAGCGGTTGTAGCTCTTACAGAAGATAAGCGTGTATTATTTAGCAGCTTTATTGCTGAAGAGAATATGTTTACCGGTGAAGTAGAGTGGGTTGTTGAGCGTACAGAACTTGATGTTAATGGACGTGTAGACGAATTATTAATGTCGCC
The DNA here is from genome assembly GCF_011378705.1 of Pseudoalteromonas sp. SA25. Classification (NCBI taxonomy): domain Bacteria; kingdom Pseudomonadati; phylum Pseudomonadota; class Gammaproteobacteria; order Alteromonadales; family Pseudoalteromonadaceae; genus Pseudoalteromonas; species Pseudoalteromonas sp. SA25. Next base: position 51,240 of record NZ_WTKV01000003.1, read on the forward strand.
AGATACAACACGTACTTTTGTACGTTCTGCTAATCAAGTGTATGTATACGATACGCGTGACCCAAGTGATGTAGAGCAAATTCAGTTGCTTTCGGCTAACGAAGAAAATGCAAATATTGTATCTGCACAACTGCTAGCGGGCGCAAACTCACTCATGCTTGCTAATGATAACGGTGAGGTTTCGCAGTGGTTTGAAGTAAACACTGACACAGGCCGTGAATATCAAAAAATTCGCTCATTTGAAACAACTAAGCAAAGTAAATTAAATGTATTTACTGAGTTTTACCGTCGTACTTTTTTTACTACCGGCAATAATGGTGAGCTAGGTGTGTACTACACAACCAGCGAAGCAAAACTTTGGCAGGGGAAAGTAAGTGAAGGCGCAATAGAAAACTTTGCAATTGCACCACGTTCAAATGCTGCGTTAATTTTAGCGGATAATAAGCTAACAGTATTAGACATTCATAACGAGCACCCAGAAGTTACGTGGTCAGCACTTTGGCAAGAAGTGTGGTACGAAGGTTACCCAGAGCCAGGTTATATTTGGCAGTCAACATCAGCCAGTGACGACTTTGAATCTAAGTTTTCACTTGTGCCAATTTCGTTCGGTACATTAAAAGCAGCACTTTATGCGATGTTGTTTGCTGTACCAATCGCGCTTTCGGCGGCTATTTACACGGCATACTTTATGTCGAGCAAATTACGTAAAGTGGTTAAGCCTACCGTTGAAATAATGGAAGCATTACCAACCGTTATTTTAGGTTTTTTAGCGGGTCTTTGGTTAGCCCCATTAATAGAAGAGCACTTACCTGCCATTGTTGGGTTACTCATATTATTACCTTTAGGTATGTTAGCGACAGGTTTAGCCTGGACTAAATTACCAACAAAAATACGCCATAGAATTCCTGATGGTTCGCATTCAATCATCCTTATTCCGGTCGTTTTACTTATTGGTTGGTTTTCGTTTGCTATGAGCGAATTTGTTGAACTTTGGATGTTTGACGGCAATGTACGTCAGTATTTAACAAATGAGCTAGGTATGACATTCGATCAACGTAACTCGCTTGTTGTTGGTATTGCGATGGGTTTTGCGGTTATTCCTACTATATTCTCAATTGCAGAAGACGCGGTATTTAGTGTTCCAAAGCATTTATCAAATGGCTCATTAGCATTAGGTGCAACGCAGTGGCAAACACTAATACGTGTTGTATTACTAACAGCAAGCCCAGGTATTTTCTCTGCGGTAATGATGGGACTTGGCCGAGCAGTTGGTGAAACCATGATTGTACTTATGGCAACCGGTAATACACCGATTATGGATTGGAGCATTTTCCAAGGTATGCGTACGCTTGCAGCAAATATTGCAGTTGAAATGCCAGAGTCAGAAGTAGGTAGTTCGCACTATAGAATATTATTCTTAGCAGCCTTTGTATTATTCATATTCACATTCATTTTTAACACAGTCGCTGAGTTTGTTCGCCAGCAACTGCGTGAAAAATACAGCTCAATGTAAGCGGAGAGACATGACATGGTAAAGCAGTGGTTTAAGTCTGGTTCTCCTTGGATTTGGATGACCGGTGGTGCAGTGAGCATCAGTTTGATTTCAGTTTTAGGCTTATTAGCAATGATAGCCTGGAAAGGGTTAAGCTTTTTCTGGCCTTCAGAAGTTGTACAGTTTGAACTTGAAGGGTCGATTGCAAAGCAAACCGTTATTGGCGAAGTTTACGACCGTGAATTAGTACCAAAAACACGTTTAGCCGCGACAGGTATTGATGTTAGCGGGTTTGAAAAAGAAGAAATAGAGCGCTTACTTATTAAAACAGGTAACCGCGAATATGTAGATTTAGATTTTCGTTGGATATTAGAAACCGACATAACAAATAAAACAGCACCAGCGGCGCTTGCAGTATTTGAGCGTAGTAAAAACGGTAACTTTTATGGTTATGTGCAAAACGTTATTAAAGACGGTCAACCGGTTAATGGCGACAAAATAGAAGCACTACATGAGCTTGTTGAGCGTGCGGTTGATTTGAACGACGAAGCACTTGATTTACAAAATGGCGACATTGGGCATATTAACTACGCACTTGAACGCTTACGTTTAAAAGAAAAAGGCTACTTACTTGATAACGCTCTCACTGATGAACGTGTTGCTGGGCTTGCTCAAGCACGTGCTGAATTACGTGCAGAGTATGGTGTACTTGAAAAAGATTTATTTGCACTACGCAAACAAGCTAAACGTGACCACGTAACTGTAAAAGATATGCGCGGTGAAGTTGTTACAATTCCTATGTATCAAGTACTTGATGTTTGGTTTCCAAACGATATGGGCTTTTTTGCAAAGCTAGGCCACTACTTTGTGCAACTAGGTAAGTTTGTATCCGATGATCCACGTGAAGCAAATACAGAAGGCGGTGTTTTCCCTGCTATATTTGGTACTGTATTTATGGTTATGCTGATGGCTGTAATTGTGACGCCGTTTGGCGTTGTTGCTGCAATTTACTTACACGAGTACGCCGCAAAAAATGCAATCACTAAAATGATTCGTATCGCAGTGATTAACTTGGCCGGTGTTCCTTCAATTGTATACGGTGTATTTGGCCTCGGCTTTTTTGTATACATGTTAGGTGGTAGCTTAGACCAATTATTTTATCCAGAATCGTCGCCAACGCCAGTATTTGGTACGCCAGGTGTAATGTGGTCTGCATTAACGCTCGCCATACTAACGCTGCCAGTTGTTATTGTATCGACTGAAGAAGGTTTATCTCGTATTCCAAGTACCGTACGTGATGGTTCACTAGCGCTTGGCGCAACAAAAGTTGAAACGTTATGGCGCATAATTATTCCAATGGCAAGCCCTGCAATTATGACAGGTTTAATACTGGCAGTTGCACGTGCTGCAGGTGAAGTTGCACCGTTAATGCTAGTAGGCGTTGTAAAAATGGCCCCTACATTACCACTTGATGGCAACTTCCCGTATTTTCACTTAGATAGAAAGTTCATGCACTTAGGCTTTCATATATACGATGTTGGCTTCCAAAGCCCTAATGTTGAAGCGGCACGCCCGCTGGTATACGCAACGGCCTTTTTATTGGTGTCGGTGATTATTACCCTAAACATAACGGCCATTGGTATACGTAACCATTTACGTGAAAAGTACAGATCGCTTGAACACTAATTAGTAAAGATTTTATAGGTAACAAAAATGATTACAGTCGCTCCAAAAGTAAACCAAGCTAATATAGGCCAGAAGTTAGACCTAGAAAATTTAACGGATGACCAAAAAGCGCTAGAGATTAAAGATCTCGATCTTTACTACGGTGATAAGCAAGCGCTTAATAAAGTAAATATGAACATTCCAAAAGGCCAAGTAACTGCGTTTATAGGACCATCGGGCTGTGGTAAATCAACTCTATTACGTTGTATTAACCGCATGAACGATTTGGTAGATATTTGTCGTATTGAAGGTGAAATATTACTTCACGGTCAAAATATTTACGATAAGAGCGTAGATGTAGCAGCACTTCGTCGTAATGTAGGTATGGTGTTTCAGCGTCCTAACCCATTTCCTAAATCAATTTATGAAAATGTGGTTTATGGCCTACGCTTACAAGGCATTAAAGAGAAGCGTAAGTTAGACGAAGTGGTAGAGCAATCACTTCGTGGTGCTGCTTTATGGGATGAAGTAAAAGATAGATTACACGATAGCGCGTTTGGCTTATCGGGTGGTCAGCAACAGCGTTTAGTGATTGCTCGCTCAATTGCAATTGAGCCAGAAGTTCTTTTATTAGATGAACCTACATCAGCACTTGACCCTATTTCTACTTTGGTAATCGAAGAGCTAATAAACGATTTAAAAAACCAATTTACCGTTGTTATTGTTACACATAACATGCAACAAGCAGCACGTGTATCTGATCAAACAGCCTTTATGTATATGGGCGAATTGATTGAGTACTCAGACACAAATACCTTATTTACTACACCAACGAAGAAAAAGACCGAAGATTATATTACCGGTCGTTACGGTTAATTAGCCCGTTGTAGCGTGTTGTGCAAGATTAAGAGAGAAGGTAACTATGGAACATAATATTAATAAACATATTTCTGGGCGTTTTAACCAAGAACTAGAAAATGTACGTAATCATGTATTAAGTATGGGTGGCTTAGTTGAGCAGCAGTTAAACAGTGCGCTTGATGCGGTGAGTCGTAACGATGCAGAGCTTGCTCAAAAGGTACGTCAGAACGATTATAAAGTGAATGCAATGGAAGTAAGCATTGATGAAGAGTGTACGCGTATTATTGCTCGTCGTCAGCCTGCAGCAAGTGACCTGCGTTTAGTGATTGCAATTGCTAAAACAATTGCTGATTTAGAACGTATTGGCGATGAAGCTGAGCGAATTGCTAAAGTTGCACTAGACTCATTTACCAAAGATCAGCAAGATTTATTAGTAAATATTGAAAACATGGGCCGCCAGGTTTTAAAAATGCTACACGACGTACTAGATGCATTTGCGCGTATGGATGTGCAACGTGCATTTCAAGTACATAAAGAAGATGCAAAAGTTGACCGCGAATATGAAGCCATCACACGTCAAATAATGACTTACATGATGGAAGATCCACGCTCAATACCTAAAATCATGGACTTAGTCTGGTCTGTTCGCTCATTAGAGCGTATTGGTGATCGCTGTCAGAACATTGCTGAATACATTATTTATTTTGTTAATGGCAAAGATATTCGCCATACATCTCAAGAAGATATAGAAAAATCACTATGATTTTTTACCCATCATGCTTTTCTATTAAAGCGGCTTAGTGTCGCTTTGTGTATTGCAAGCTTTAGTGAAGTAATAAAAAGCGTTCACAATCTTGGTTAATACTGTAAAATTCATGCTGCAAAGCATATCAATTTGATTAAAGGGTCAGTTATGCCTACAAACGCGTTTTTAGGAGTATTTGCAAAATCTCCTATCAAACCAATGGAAGAACACATCAAGAAGGTTCATCAAGCAAGTAAAGCTTTGATACCTTTTTTTAATCACGTATTTAAAGAAGAGTGGGTACAAGCAGAAGAGCTTCGCATCACTATTCGCAATTTAGAACGTGAAGCTGATGATATGAAAAGAGATATACGTTTACAATTACCGCGTGGTTTATTCATGCCGGTAGAGCGTACAGATCTTCTCGAACTAGTAACTCAACAAGATAAAATTGCCAATAAAGCAAAAGATATTGCAGGGCGAGTGATTGGTCGTGAAATGACCATTCCAAAAGTTATGCAAGCTGATTTCTTAGCTTACTTAACCCGTTGTGTAGATGCGACTAAACAAGCATCTAAAGCAATTAACGAATTAGAAGAATTGCTAGAAACGGGTTTTAAAGGTCGAGAAGTCACCTTAGTAGAAAAAATGTTAGTTGAATTGGATGCCATAGAACAAGACACGGACGAAATGCAGATAAAAGTACGCCGCCAGCTACGTGATGTAGAGGGTGAGTTAAATCCAATTGATGTTATGTTTTTGTACAAAATCATTGAATGGGTTGGCGAGCTTGCAGATATTGCAGAGCGCGTAGGATCACGTCTTGAGCTGATGTTAGCTCGTTAATTTAAAATCAGTTCAAACACGAAAGATTAAGGTTTTACAATGGATATCATTGCATCTTACGGCACGGTATTAATTTTAATTGCCGCAGCAGTCGGCTTTTTTATGGCTTATGGTATTGGCGCGAACGACGTAGCGAACGCCATGGGCACATCTGTAGGTTCAAAAGCGCTAACAATCAAACAAGCTATTTTTATAGCGATGATTTTTGAATTTGCAGGCGCTTACTTAGCAGGTGGTGAGGTTACATCAACAATTCGTAAAGGAATTATCGATGCCGCACCATTTGCAGACATTCCTGAACTTATGGTTCTGGGTATGATTTCGTCTTTATTTGCAGCGGGTGCTTGGTTATTAATGGCCTCGTTCTTGGGTTGGCCAGTATCAACGACTCACTCAATCATTGGTGCAATCATTGGTTTTGCGTTAGTTGCTGTTGGTACTGAGGCGATTCAATGGGATAAAGTAGGTGGTATTGTTGGTAGTTGGATTATAACGCCCGCCATATCAGGCTTTATTGCATACTTAATATTTATGAGTGCACAAAAACTTATTTTTAATACAGATGCACCACTAAAAAATGCTAAACGCTATGTACCACTTTATATGGGTTTAGCAGGTTTTATAATGGCCTTGGTTACAATTAAAAAAGGCTTAAAGCATGTTGGTGTTGATTTAGGTGCAGCCGAAGGGTACGCCTTAGCAATAGCTGTAGCAGTTGTCGTTGCTATAATTGGTAAAATTGCTATTTCTCGTTTAAATATCGATCCAAAAGCAGATAAACAAATGCAATTCAACAATGTTGAAAAAGTGTTTGCTGTTCTTATGGTATTAACAGCATGTTGTATGGCCTTTGCACATGGTTCTAACGATGTTGCTAATGCAATCGGTCCACTAGCTGCTGTTGTAAATATTGTTGAAAACAATGGTGAAATTGCTAAAAAAGCGGCTATTGCTTGGTGGATTCTACCTCTAGGTGGTTTTGGTATTGTTGCGGGTCTTGCTATTTTGGGCAAAAAAGTAATTAAAACGATTGGTGAAGGCATTACACATTTAACGCCTAGCCGTGGTTTTGCTGCTGAACTAGCCGCTGCTTCTACCGTTGTTATTGCATCAGGTACTGGTATGCCAATCTCTACTACTCAAACCTTAGTGGGTGCGGTATTAGGTGTAGGTATGGCACGTGGAATTGGTGCACTTAACATGGGTGTTATCAGAAACATTGTAGTTTCTTGGGTAATTACATTGCCAGTTGGCGCTGCCCTTGCTATTGTTATTTTCTACGTACTAAGAACCGCATTTGGGGTTTAACAAAAAAGTACTCAAAGACTTTTAGCTTGAAAAGATCTCAATGCCCTAGGTGTTGGGGTCTTTTTATTTGTGGAAAGAAAAAATGACCAATCTTCCAAGTATCAAACAGCTACAGTATTTATTAGCTGTTCATCAACATCAGCACTTTGGCAGAGCTGCCAGTGCCTGTTTTATAGGGCAATCTACTTTAAGCAGTGCTATTCAAAATCTTGAAGAAACGTTGGGTTGCCAGCTTATTGAACGCGAAAATCGCAGCCTTATGTTTACCAGTATTGGTGAAGAAGTTGTTGAGCGCTCTCGTAAAATAATTAACGACACAATTAGTTTAAAAGAGCTCACTAAAAGCTTTTTAACACCGCTGAGTGGTAAATTAACAGTGGGTGTTATACCTACAATTGCTAGCTTTATAGCGGCTCCTCTGTATCACTTTTGTAAAGAAACCTTTTGTGATTTAGAGTTGGTATTAATAGAAGATACGAGTGATAAGCTACTGGATAAACTTGAGCATGGGCATATTGATTTAGCGCTACTTGCACTGCCATACGAAACCGATAAATTTCATACACAAGTATTGGCAAAAGATCAGTTTAGTTTAGTGCACCATAAGGACTACAGCGCTGCAAAGGGCGTAGTCGACTTTAATCTATTACCAGAGGCTAGCGTATTCTTACTCGAGCGTGAGCACTGTATGACAGGCCATGCGCTTAGTGCATGTCATTTAAACCGTGCTAGTTGTATTAACCCATTTGAAGCAGCAAGCTTGCATACATTATTGAGTATGGTTGAGCATCAGCTCGGGGTGACTTTTTTACCACAAATGGCGATTAACGCCGGAATTTTAGATAATAAAAATATGGTGGCGACACCATCACAAAGCGATGCATATAGAGATATTGGCATATTGTGGCGTAAAACTACGGGGCGGATCCGCGACTTTAAGTTATTTAGTCAACAGCTTGAGATATTTTTAAAGCGCCAATGTAGTTTAGATTTTTCTAAATAAGAATAGGAAATGAATGAAAGCAGCCTATAAAGGCTGCTTTTGATTTTGAAGATGGCTTTCAAAAGGCTCAAGTTCGGGTAAAAATAGTAAATAAATCCATACCACCAAGTTAAAGTAAGGCACGCAACCTAATACAGTAAAAACCTTAACTGGGTAGCCTTTAATATTTGCGTAACGATAACACTGATACGCGATTGCAAAATGTATAATCAGTAATAACATAACTAGCTGTGTCATACCTTTCTCCTTAAAAGCTTAAATAGCTTTGAAACCCACTATAAATATCAGTACTACGTCGCCAAAAGGTAATGTCATGTTTTTAAAGTGAAATACATCAAAAGGCACGACATTTTTATTTGATACTGAAAGTATAGGCAAGAAAGGTAATATTGGTAGTAACAAATTGTTTAATTTTGTTTATTTTGGGCTAGCTTGTTGTTGGTAAAACGTTTTATTTTTTGAAATTTTTTCAAGTTCATCTTTTACTTTTTCAACAGGTACTGGGCGTGCAATAAAGTAGCCTTGTCCATAATCAACACCTATCTCTTTTAGTGCAAAAAATATCTCTTCGTTTTCAACGTACTCAGCTACAGAGCGCTTATCGAGAGACCGACTAATATCATTTATTGCTTTTACTAACGCTAAGTCTATAGGGTCATTAAGCATGTCGCTTACAAATGAGCCATCAATTTTTACATGTTGTGCTGGAAGCTGCTTTAAATAGTTAAATGTACTAAAGCCAGTTCCAAAATCGTCAATAGAAAAATGACAGCCTAAGCTATTAAGCTTCTCAATCATTTTACGAGTCGCTTTTAAGTTGTTAATACTTGCTGATTCAGTTATTTCAAAAATTATCCGCGAAGGGGGCACGTTATACTTTTCAAGGTTTGATTCAATTAATGGCAATAAGCGTTCATCTAAGAATGATTGTGCTGACAAATTAATAGCAACTTGGTTTAACTCTGGGTGCTTAGACACACAAGCAACTGCATTACGTATAACGCATTGATCCATCAAAAATGTGTCGTTAAGCATCTCTAAAGAGGGAATAAATTGATTTGGGTACACAAGTTCACCTTTGAGTTTTAAGCGTAAGAGCGCTTCAAAATAAGCAACTTTACACTCTTTAAAATCCCAAATAGGTTGGTAATGCAGTTCAATATTATCTTGCTGCAATGCTTGGCGAATTTCGTGACCCCATTCAAGCCCAGTTTGAAGCGTATTGTTTTGAGCGTCCTCTTTTGAGTAGCAATGTACTAAGTTACGCCCTAAATTTTTGGCAATATACAAAGCAATATCGGCTTGCTTTAAACATTCATTAGGATCATTGTTTTGTGTCGTAATTTGAGTTAAACCGATAGAGCAGCTAATTGTGTATATCTGATCTTCTGATTTAAAAGCATGTTTTTCTATTGCGCTGCACACACCTTCAGCAATAAGGTGTGCATCTAGTAAATTCATATCGGTAAGTATTACTGCAAACTCATCGCCGCCTATTCGGCACACTAAATGGTTTTCGCCAATATTTGCTTTAAATAATTGCGCGACTTCTTTTAATACTATGTCACCTTGGTGGTGACCTTTGCTGTCGTTTATTATTTTAAAGTGATCGAGGTCAATATAAATAACAGCATGCTCTATGCCATCATACGTGTATTTATCTTGGCATATTTTATTAAGCTGTTGATCAAAGTAATAACGGTTATGTAAACCAGTTAATGGGTCATGGTGTGCTAAATGACGTAGTTGGATCTCTGCTTGTTTACGTTCGTGTATGTTGTCGATAGTGGCGGTTATGGTCGCGTTATTACGACTATTTTTGATTAGCTGTAATCTGCATTCGACCCAAATTAAATTGCCATTTTTATGGGTGAGCTTTACTTCTATTTGTTGCTGTTGCTCGCCACCATGTAAAATGTCATTAATAGTATAATTTAGTCTTCCTTTATCTTCGTTATTACAATAAGCGCTTAATGGGGTTTGTAGTGATGATTTAACACCAAAACCGCTTAATGTCTCCCATGCAGGGTTAATAAAACGAATATGCCCTTGCTGATCAAGCTCTAAAACAACCGTATTTAAATGCAATAAAATACGCTGATGAGCCGAAAATAACTCTTTGTAACGCACTTCGCTCACGCTTAGTTGCTCTACTTTGTAAGCAAACTCAGCATAACTCACCATAAAATCTTCACGTCGTGCGGCGTGGTCACACACTTTGTTTAAAAATGAAGGGTCGTATGGGGCTCTAATAAAATCGGTAACACCAGACAGCAAAAGCTGCTCAGCGTAATCAGCATCATCACTTTCTATAATCGTAACAATAGCTTGTTTAGAATTGTGCTGTAGGATTTCTTCAACGAGTACACTTGAGCTCTCTGCACTTGATGTAGTGGCATCGAGTAGCACAATTGAAAACTGCTGTTGGTTGTAAGCGTTTAGTGCTGCCTTGGCTGAGGTAACGTGAGTAATAGCAAAGTTTAACTTTAGCTGTTCACTTATTTTGTCGGCCGTATTTTGAAGTGGCTCTAATAATAATAAATTTAGTCGGCTACTTTTTTCTAAGTGAGTAGATAAAACATTCGCAAGTACTTGAGGGAGCATATCTTTGTGCTCAAATGGTAGTACAGCATCTATCCCGTAGCTTCGGGCTGTTGTTTCGGCAATACGCTCACAGTAAATTGGCGGAATAAGTAAAATTGGGGTGTTTTTTGGTGTTTTTAATAATCCTGAGCGGATCATCCTCGAAAAGCGCCAGCCGTCAATTTTCCCAACATTAATGCCCGTTATTATAATATCAACAGGGTGTTGTTTTAAAAGCTTTAAAGCTTGTTGGCTATCTTGCGCATCAATAAAGGTAAATACATTTAAGCTATCTAAAGTGCCCTTAATCGCGCGACGTTCAGCACTACTTGCGTTTAATATTAGCAATTTAAGCTGGTTTGGCACGTGTTGAACACCCCTAATGTAACTTATAATAATTCAGCCGAACAAGAATAGTGACATTTAACCATAAGAACAAGAAAATTTAATGAGAAACACGCAAACAAGATATTATAAGTTTGGCTGATTTCTTGAGCTTAATATCCGATACATATACACTTGGCGCGATTTTAAATGATGTGGATTACTAATTATGCGCGTGGCTGACTTTAGCTTTGACTTACCTGATGAATTAATAGCTCGTTTTCCTAAAGCGGACAGAACTAGCAGCCGTTTACTTACTTTAGATGGCCCAAGCGGAACTCTAGAACATAAAGTGTTTAGCGACATACTTGATTTAGTAAACGAAGGCGATTTGTTAGTCTTTAACAATACACGCGTTATTCCAGCACGTATGTTTGGTCAAAAAGCCTCTGGCGGCAAAGTTGAAGTGCTTGTAGAGCGGGTGCTAGATGAACATCGCGTACTTGCGCACGTACGGGCAAGTAAGTCGCTTAAGGTTGGTAACGAAGTTATTTTAGAGGGCAAAGCCAAGGCAATAATGGTTGCACGCCACGATACATTATTTGAGCTTGAGTTTGATCATAGCCAAAACGTGCTAGATATACTTAATGATATTGGCCATATGCCATTGCCTCCTTATATTGACCGACCTGATACCGAAGCTGATCGCGAGCGTTACCAAACTGTTTATGGAGAAAAGCCAGGTGCAGTTGCTGCGCCAACAGCGGGCTTACATTTTGACGATAAGTTAATGACGGCACTAAAAGATAAAGGTGTAAACATGGCTTTTGTTACTTTGCACGTTGGCGCCGGTACTTTTCAGCCAGTACGAGTGGATAGTGTTGATGAGCATGTAATGCATTCCGAGTACATTGAAGTACCCGATGATGTAGTTGCTGCCGTTGCACAAACCAAAGCAAGTGGCGGGCGCGTAATTGCGGTTGGCACAACATCAGTACGCTCATTAGAGTCGGCAGCTAAAGTTCACGGCGGCAAATTAGATACGTATTTTGGTGATACCGATATATTTATTTTTCCGGGTTACCAATTTAATGTTGTTGATGCCATGGTCACTAATTTTCACTTACCAGAATCAACGCTTATAATGTTAGTCAGCGCTTTTAGCGGACAAGACAATATTATGGGTGCATACAATACGGCAATTGAACAAAAGTACCGATTTTTTAGTTACGGTGATGCGATGTTTTTAACACGTAAGTAACCATTTATTATTTAATACTCATTAAAAAACACTAAAAACCCCAGCAACGAAGCTGGGGTTTTTGTTTAGCATAATAAGCAAAACTGAATTCATCGCAGTTAATAGTATTAATGAGGCAAAAAGGGTAGAATCGAGCGGTTAAATTATAGCTTGTTGGACTGTTTTTCTGACATTGAGGATGATATGAAATTTGAATTAGATTGTACTGACGGAAAAGCGCGCCGCGGCCGCTTAATTTTTGACCGTGGTGTAATAGAAACACCTGCATTTATGCCAGTTGGTACTTACGGTACTGTAAAAGGTATGACGCCAGATGAAGTAAAAGCGACTGGTGCGCAAATATGTTTAGGTAATACCTTTCATTTAATGCTTCGCCCAGGTACTGAAATCATTAAACAACATGGTGATTTACACGACTTTATGAATTGGGATTTCCCAATTTTAACTGACTCAGGTGGTTTTCAAGTATTTAGCTTAGGCGCAATGCGTAAAATCACTGAAGAAGGCGTGTTATTTCAATCTCCAGTTAATGGTGATGAGATTATGATGTCGCCTGAAAAGTCGATGGAAGTACAGCGCGACTTAGGCTCAGACATCGTTATGATTTTTGACGAGTGTACGCCATATCCAGCAACTGAAAAAGAAGCTAAAGATTCTATGGAGTTATCTCTTCGTTGGGCTAAGCGCTCAAAAGAAGGGCATGGCGACAATCCATCTGCTTTGTTTGGTATTATTCAAGGTGGTATGTACCCAGAATTACGTGCACAATCGCAAGCAGGCTTAGAAGAAATTGGCTTTGATGGCTATGCATTAGGTGGTCTATCAGTAGGCGAGCCTAAAAACGAAATGATGAATATTCTTGATCATTGTGCGTTTAAAATGCCAGAAGACAAACCACGCTACCTTATGGGTGTAGGCAAGCCAGAGGATTTAGTTGAGTCTGTTCGCCGTGGTATTGATATGTTTGACTGTGTTATGCCAACACGTAATGCGCGTAACGGCCATTTATTCATTACCACGGGTGTCGTTAAAATACGTAACGCAGTACATAAAACAGACACAGGGCCACTTGACCCTGAGTGTGATTGCCATACGTGTGGAAACTATTCACGAGCTTATTTGCATCACCTTGATAAATGTAACGAAATTTTAGGTGCGCGACTAAACACAATTCATAACTTACGTTACTATCAACGTGTTATGGAAGGTTTACGTAATGCAATTAGCGAAGGTAAATTAGAAGAATTTGTACAAGATTTTTATGCTCGCCGAGGCCAAGACGTGCCAGAGCTAGTAGATATAAAAAATTAAACTTTAAAATTAAAGAGGAAGTATCATGAGTTTATTTATTTCAAATGCACACGCAGCAGCTGGTCAACCTGCAGCAAGCGGTGGTTGGGAAATGCTAATAATGTTAGCTATTTTCGGTTTGGTTTTTTACTTTTTAATCTACCGCCCGCAAGCTAAGCGCGTTAAAGAGCACAAAAGCTTAATGAGTATGATGGCTAAAGGCGATGAAGTACTTACCCAAGGCGGTTTAGTGGGTAAAATTGTGAAGATTTCTGAAGAGAAAGATTTCATCGTTATCTCTTTAAACGAGCAAGCAGAAGTAACAGTACAAAAATCTGCAGTATCTGCAGTATTGCCAAAAGGCACAATGAAGTCGCTATAAAAATAATAAGGACGACCCCGTGTTAAACAAGTTTCCAGTTTGGAAGTATTTACTTGTTTTAGCTGTGGTAGCCATTGGCCTTTTATATGCCTCTCCAAACTTGTATGGTCGTGATCCGGCTATACAAGTTTCAGGTGCTAAAGGCGCTGATGTCGATCTCAGTGTTGTAGACAAAGTAAACGCAATCCTTGAAAAAAATAATGTAACCGCTAAATCGACAATACTTGAAGATGGGCAAATTTTAGTTCGTTTAAAAAATGTTGAAGAACAGCTTAAAGCGCATGATTTACTGCGTGATTCGCTGAGCGACGATTACATTTCTGCTATTAATATGGCACCTGCTCAACCAGCTTGGTTAAAAGCGGTTGGTGGTAACCCTATGAAGCTAGGTCTTGATTTAAGTGGTGGCGTACATTTCACCATGGAAATCGACATGGCAACAGCGGTTGATAACCAGCTTGAGCAAATGGAACAAGATTTTCGTAGCGACCTGCGCGAAGAAAAACTACGTTACCGTAGTGTTCGCCGCGTAGCAGGCTCCGATCGTATGCGTGTAGAAATGCGTACTGAAGAAGACAAAAATGCAGCAGAGAGCTTCTTAGAAACTCGCTACCCGCTAAATGTCTACATTGATGACAGCAGTAACGATAAAGCATTTTTTGCGACAATGAGTGAGCAAAAACTCAAAGAAATTCGTGACTACGCTATCAAGCAAAATGAAACGATTATTCGTAACCGTATCAACCAAATTGGTGTTGCAGAACCTAACGTACAACGCCAAGGCGCTGAGCGTATTATTGTTCAACTACCTGGTATTCAAGACACAGCACGCGCTAAAGAAATTTTAGGCGCGACAGCAACACTTGAATTTCGTGAAGTAGACGAAAATGCTGATATTAGCGCAGCTGCTCAAGGTCGTATCCCTGCGGGTACTGAAATGATCATGAGCCGCGACGGTTACCCTGTTGTACTTAAAAAGCGTATTATTCTAGAAGGCAGCCATATAACTGGCGCGCAATCTGGCGCTGATGAATACCAACGTCCGCAAGTGAGTATTACGCTAGATAGCAAAGGTGGGGCAAAAATGAATGCCTTTACCAAACGTGCAATTGGTAAGCGTATGGCAACGGTATTTATTGAGTACAAGCCATCAGGTAAAAAAGATGCAGACGGTAAAGCGCTTCCGCCTATTAAGGTTGAAGAAGTTATTAACGTAGCAACAATTCAAGCACGTCTTGATCGCTCGTTCCGTATTACAGGTATCGATAACCCAGCTGAGGCACATAACTTAAGTTTGCTACTTCGTGCAGGTGCGCTTGTAGCACCAATTCAAATTGTTGAAGAGCGCACTGTAGGTCCAAGTTTAGGTCAAGAAAATATTGAAGCGGGTATGACTGCGGTTGCACTTGGTTTTGCGTTTGTACTTGTGTTTATGCTTGTGTACTACAAAGGCTTTGGTATGGTTGCAAACCTTGCGCTTGCGGCTAACTTAGTACTGATTGTTGGTGTTATGTCCTTAATTCCAGGCGCGACACTTACGCTACCTGGTATTGCAGGTATTGTATTAACCGTAGGTATGGCAGTTGATGCTAACGTACTTATTTTTGAACGTATTCGTGAAGAGCTGGCCGATGGCCGCAGCCCTCAACAAGCGATTCATTTCGGTTACGATAGCGCATTTAGCACTATATTTGATGCTAACATCACCACGTTAATCGCTGCCATTATACTGTTTGCAGTAGGCACAGGTCCGATTGCGGGCTTTGCAGTGACACTTGCGATTGGTATTTTAACTTCAATGTTTACAGCCATTGTTGGTACCCGTGCGGTAATCAACTTATTTGTTGGTGGTAAACGTATTGATAAACTTTCGATTTAAGGAGCTGACATGCAAATTTTAAGTTTGGGTAGTAGAACCCTTCGTTTCATGTCTCTTCGTAAAGTGGCTATGGGTTTTTCGACGTTATTAATTTTAGCGTCGTTTGCATCAGTTTTTGTTAAAGGTCTAAATTTTGGTTTAGATTTTACCGGCGGTACTGCGGTAGAAGTTGGTTTTTCACAGCCAGCAGACCTTAAAAAAGTACGTGCTGCGCTAGCTGATAATGGTTTTGCTGATGCATCAGTACAACTATTTGGTTCAAGCCAAGAGATTTTAGTTCGTTTAGCACCGCGCGGTAGTGATGTTAAAGCTGAAGTAATTGGTAACCAAGTAATCGATGCGCTTAAAAAAGCTGATGACAGCGTAGTAATGCGCCGTATTGAGTTTGTGGGCCCAAGTGTAGGTGAAGACTTAAAAGAGCAGGGTGGCCTTGCCATGTTAACTGCACTTATTTGTATCTTAATCTACGTTGCATTTCGTTTTGAATGGCGCTTTGCTGTGGGTGCGGTAGGTGCACTACTACACGATGTTATTATTACTGTGGGTTTATTTTCGATATTAGGTTTAGAGTTTGATTTAACTATATTAGCGGCAATTCTTGCGGTAATAGGTTATTCACTTAACGATACGATTGTTGTATCTGACCGTATTCGTGAAAACTTCCGTAAAGTACGCATTGACGATACAGTAGAAATTATTGATATTTCACTTACGCAAACACTTAACCGTACACTTGTAACTTCAATCACCACTATTTTAGTATTAATTGCTTTGTTTGCATGGGGCGGACAAACCATTCATGGCTTTGCAACTGCATTGCTGTTTGGTGTGTTTATTGGTACTTATTCTTCGATTTATGTTGCAAGCTCTGTTGCTATAGCAATGGGCGTAAGCAAAGAAGACTTAATACCAGAAGTAATTGAAAAAGAAGGTGCAGACCTAGACGCAATGCCGTAGTAGAGTCTCATTAAATAAAAACCGCTCCTATGAGCGGTTTTTTTATACCTGCAATTTATTAATTATTCAGGCGTCTAAGTTTTCATTAGCGGATGTAACAGTGCAAGCTTACGAAAACAGTGCTAACTTTGTAGTGTGAATCGGTAGGACCTTTTTGCAATAATATATAAATCGCCATAGGTTAAGTCACCGGCCACTGAGGCTAAAATAAGCCAAGTGTTATCGCTCTAGTTATCTATTTATTTATGTGCTCAAGGGATGCTTTAGAAGTGTTTAGCCTTTCAGCCAATAATAGGTAATTTAAATAAAGCAGGTAATTATTATGTTACCAATAAAAGTTTCTATCAGTGTATTTAGTTTGTTCGTAAGTTTTGCACTCGTGGCGCAAGAGCAAATAATTAATGTTGCTCAAAAGCAAGATACCCAAAACGCACGAGAGGAGTACCTCAATGAGTTATTAGTACGTGCACTTGAAAGTGTTAACTACTCCGGTGTTATCCGAATGACCCCCATATCAGAACTGCAAAAGCGTAAGCTAATAAACCTAGATGATAACGAATTAGACATGTATTGGAGTATGAGTAGTCCAGAGCGAGAGGCGCTTGCTTTGGCAATAAAAATACCACTATTTAAAGGCTATATAGGTAAGCGAGCTTTATTAACTAATAAGCAAAACTTGGCGCGCTTTAAAAAGGTAAAAAATATTGAGCAGCTAGCTACGTTTTCGGCTGTACAAGGGCACAACTGGCCAGATACAAGAATAATGTCCTATAACGGATTACATGTAAGGCCGCTTACTAACTACCAAGCCATGTTCACTTTAACGAGCCGTGGTCGAATAGATTACTTTCCTCGTTCGTTTATTGAGGTTAACTCTGAGCTTATTGAAAACAAACAAAGTAATTTAGTAATCGTGCCTAATTTATACATAAGTTATCCAACCGGTATTTATTACTTTGTGACTAAGAGTAAACCTGAATTAGCAAAGGCTGTTGAAGAGGGATTAATAATGATGCAGGAAAGCGGTGAGTTTGACGCATTATTTAATGAATACTTCGCAAAGGATTTAAATACACTACCTTATACAAAAGGCAAAACGATAGAGATTAAGCTCGATAACCCTTATTTTTAGGCACAAAAAAAGGAGCCTGAGCTCCTTTTTAGCATGCTATTAATAGCATCAAATTAGCGAAGTAACGACTCAGTTAGTACTGGACGAATTTCACGAATAATTGCTTGAGTCAATTTTGGTGAACCACAGATAATATTGCCGCTGTGGTTATAGTTATTACCACCAGCGAAATCTACAACCATACCGCCCGCTTCTTTAACCATAAGTTCGCCTGCAGCAGAGTTCCAAGGTTTTAAACCAATTTCAAAAAATCCATCAACACGGCCAGCTGCAACGTATGCCATATCTAAAGCAGAACAACCAGCGCGGCGAATGTCTGCAGTGTGTACAAATAATGCTTTAAACGCTTCAGTGTATGCATCCATGTGGTTTTTGTTTTTGAAAGGGAAACCAGTAGCAAGTACAGTGCCTGCAAGAACCGTAGTTTTGCTAACACGTAGACGTTTGCTGTTTAACTGAGTGCCTTGACCGCGAGATGCAGTGAAAAGCTCACCACGAATTGGATCATAAATAACAGCTTGGTCTAAACGACCTTTAACTTTAAGTGCGATAGAAACCGCGTAATGAGGGATACCTTTGATGAAGTTAGTTGTTCCATCGATAGGATCTACAATCCATTGGTAATCATCATCCTTGCCTTTATGCTCACCTAATTCTTCACCAACAATAGAGTGAGTAGGGTAAGACTGTAAAATAGTGTCACGAATTACGGCTTCGGCTTCTTTATCAATGTTAGTTACTAAGTCGTTAGCGCCTTTTTGTTGCACTTCAACTTTTGATAAATCTTCACTTGCGCGAAGTAAAATTTTGCCTGCGTTGCGCGCAGCGCGAACCGCAATGTTTAACATTGGATGCATGGTATTACCTTTGGGTTGTAAAAGAACGTTTATATATTTCAGCCGGCGTATTTTAGCGACTTTTGACATAAAGTAAACAATAAACCCTAAATACTTATGTTTGTTTTTTATACAAGATTGAAAAGTGTCTATATTTTTAAAAAATAATAATGAGCAACTAATAAGTCATTATGTTCCTTTGTGTGTTAATTAAATTTAATTAATTTTAAATAACGCTTTACCTAAAGTTAGCTTGAGGTTTTATCGTAATCCTAACTTAATTGATAGGACAACATTATGTATTTAGAGCACGTAAACTTAGTCGCGAGTGATATAGATAGCATGCTTAAATTTTATCGCGCTGTATTTCCACATTGGTCGATTAGAAGTGAGGGCAGAGGCGATTGGCATGGAAAACCAAGACGCTGGGTACACTTTGGAGATGACACGCATTACATTGCGATAAGCAGCCATGGTGAGGGTGAAAACAGAAACTTATCGGGCCATCAAATTGGTTTTGCACACTTTGCTTATGTAACTAATAATTTAAGCGCAGTAGTAATGCGCTTAAATAAAGTGGGTTTTACAGTAAGCAAGCAAGGTAGCGAGAATCCTTTCAGAAAGAATGTCTACTTTATTGATCCCGCCGGGTTTGAGGTGGAATTTGTAGAGTATTTAAGTGATGTACCAAGCGAGCGAAATAACGATTTATAATAAAATACTCAGCAGCACGCTAAAGTGCTGCTACTCAATTATAGTGAGCGGTTATTATTACCCGTGCCAAACTGGGTTTTTAGCTCATTTGCAAAGCTCATAAATTTTTCTTTAATTGTGCGCTTTATTTTTACTTCAACCGATCCCATAACTGCCTTTCCTTCAATATGAATAGTAGGACCTTGGCGTTTGTTAAGCGACACAGATTTATTTTCAAGACTACTTAAAATACAAAACATTTTAGACACTACATTTACATGCTCTGGTACGTAAATCTCATCGCTACCAAAAATACAGTTAACGTGAATAGTTACATTTTGATGCGCAAAAATGGCATCAGTAAAATCAAGTACCACCGATCCCATAAAGTTACTTAAATATATATTTTTTGGCACGACCCACTGACCGCTTCGTTCGTTAGAGCCTAAAATACTGCGTAATGTAAAATCATCATCACTGTTTTGCTGTGCACTATAATGTGGTTTAAATTGCGATTGTTTTTCTGCTTTATATTGCTGATCGGTATTAAGTGTTAAGTCTTCTACTAAGGCTAAAAGAGCGTCGTTATTAGGTGCATCCATCGCGTTATCGAGTCGTCTTTCAAATGCATCAACAGAAATAACCCCATGACTGTAATTATAAATTAATTGGTCAATCACTTGTTCGCGTACTTGCTCTATTGGGCGGTCTTCAACTTTTACAGACATGGGGCATTCCTTATTATATTTACTATTGATACTGCTCTTGATGTTTATATGCAAAGCACGCACCAAATATAATCACCTTAATTATCAGTAGGTTAATTTATAATGATGTTTTTTATTTTGTTATATTAACGATAGATTAACCAAAAATGCAATTATCTAGCTATTTTCACTATTTGAGAAAGTTTTACCGAGTAGCCTGTAAATAGTTACACAACTATAGATAATGCCTCACTCCAAAATAAACTCAACCTATTGAAATTTAAGTATAAATAAAGTTGGCCCAAAGCTCGCATTAGTTAAAGTGTCTTTAATCAAAAGGAGAAAGATTATGAAAACATTTAACAAGTCTATTATCGCAGCTCTAGTTCTTGGTACTACGGCTATGGGTGCCCAAGCAAACAGCTGGGAAAACGAAAGTAAAGATGCTTGGATTGATGGTAAGGCAGAAACAGTTCTACTTATGAACACTAATCTAAACAACTTTGACATTAACACTGATGTAAAAAATGGCAAAGTAGTACTTACTGGTAAAGTTAATAGCGAGCTTGATAAAGAGCTAGCAGAAGAACTTGTACTTAGCCTAGATGGTGTATCTGATGTTGATAACAGCCTTACTGTTGTTAAAAGCATGGATACCAAAGATAAAAGCAATGACATGATGGACGATGATGATAACGACCTAACGGACGCTAAAATCACCACTGTAATCACAACTCGCTTCCTGTTTGACTCAGAAGTAGGTGGTACAGACATTGATGTTGATACCGACAACGGTATTGTAACTCTGAACGGTTCAGTAGAGTCTGAAGCTGAAAAACAACTAGCAGTTAAAATTGCTAAAAATGCTGAAGATGTTCGTGACGTAGTTGATAAACTAGCTATTGTTGCTGAATAATACAGTATAGTTAAGGCCCACTAACACTGGGCTTTACGCCTTTTTAATGCTTAATTTAAATGGAGTTTAGTCATGGATATTATTCGTATAATACTTTCGGTTTTATTACCGCCATTAGGTGTGTTTTTGCAAGTTGGCTTAGGTATGCATTTTTGGTTAAATATTTTATTAACACTGCTAGGTTATTTCCCAGGTTTAATACATGCAATCTACATTATTGCGAAAAAATAATGACAGATTATATATTGTGTAAGCCGACTACTGAGGCCTAATGATACAATTGCCACAGTACTGTTCGGCTCACAATATTAGTTTTTAAATTAAATATTTTTTATCAAAATCTAATTTTTAATTTACTCAAACTAAGTGATTATTTCTTGTAACTCACTCCCAAAATTCCCTCAGCCAAACCATTGCTTACTTCAATTAAGCTTTCTAACTAACTGCAGTGTTCTGATTCTGTATTGATGCCAGTTAGGAAATCTTTAACATTAGTTTGTTTATATATCTACAATACGCGATTAATTACTCTATTATTTAGTGACAATATTACCATCACTTCTAGTGTTATCATTAAACCAAGCTTTTACGCATATTGAGGTAGCTAATTGAATATTCGACTTATACTGTCAGGCGTTGTGTCATTCGTTTTTTATTTTAGCTGGGCCTACTGGGCGAACAGTTCGGCAGATATTGCTAAATCGGTCACGCTTCAAGCTGCATTAGTACAAGGTTTGTATAGTGGATTTGTAACGCTGTTTTTTGCTTTTATTTTAGAAAAGGTCGTCAACAAGTATAAGTCTAGTTATGTAACGCTTGCGTTTGTAACTCCAGTTATTTGTATGTTTCATTCTAAAACACCACAAAACGTAGCAATACGACAAAGCTTCAATAATGCAATTAACTCTAGCGCCTCGTATTTAGGTAACAAAAAATAGCAGGTGTACTTTTTGCGCCTATTATTCCGATTACTGTTCAATCGAGCTTAGTGATTATGGTGAATGTAATCAATCAGACACCTAATTTGGCACTTACAGTAGCCCCAAGCATATTTTTTACAGCCATGTATGCCTACACATATATGTTAGCTTTACTTAAAAAGTAGAGCGTTAAATACAAAAGACTACATGTGGGAGGAAGGTTTTTATAATTTAATGCAGAGAATATCATGGGGAATATCTTGTATTTTATGCTTATACCCACCTAAAAGATTACTATTTAAGCAGTTAGCTTACTGATTGTTAAAATAAAGGTGTTTGGTAGTGACAAGCACCTAAAAAGTTTTTATACTGCAACCCGCTTTAGTCGCTCTGTGACTGAACGCTTCAAAAATTAACTGCCTGGCAGTTATATAAAAGTTGGCCCCTTAGCTCAGTTGGTTAGAGCACACGACTCATAATCGTTAGGTCCCCAGTTCGAGTCTGGGAGGGGCCACCACTTTTGCAAACTTTCCAAAAAATACCTACTCAAATTATTTAAAGCTACATGAACTTAATATCGTGTAATTTATTATTCTTTATTTACCTCTAATAATAAATATAATTTAAATAAAGTTAATCCATAGATTAAGCTAAGCTTTCTTAAATTTGAAAGAGTGCGAATGCACTATTAAATTCCAGCGTTAGATCGGACGCTATTCATGCTCTGTCTTGTAAATAATAATGAGCTGCATCTGATTTCAGAATACAAAAAAAGC
Source organism: Pseudoalteromonas sp. SA25 (assembly GCF_011378705.1). NCBI lineage: Bacteria > Pseudomonadati > Pseudomonadota > Gammaproteobacteria > Alteromonadales > Pseudoalteromonadaceae > Pseudoalteromonas > Pseudoalteromonas sp. SA25. Next base: position 73,816 of record NZ_WTKV01000003.1, read on the forward strand.
CCCTATTGGGGCTTTTTACTTGCTAGTGTTTACTTCTATTGCTCAAAACTACAAGAGTTAACTAATTTTTACGGTATATCTCATGCTCAATATCGTAAATATTTACGCTTAAACTGTCTGATGCTCTGCAGTATGTTTTTAAGCATGAAAGTAATAGTTCGCTTAACATTTGTTTTTGCTCAATTGAGCGTCCCGCTAAAATATGTACCGCGATATGTATAAACCCTGATTTTCCTGCGCCAAGTTGATATTGCTGATAAGCAATGGCGCGTGTTTTGATGGTTTCTAATTCAAATAAGTTACTTTCGAAAGCGGTAGTATGAATTTTTTCTACCAGTACTTGTGGTAAAACAGGGAGGTCTTCTGAGTGTTCAATAATAATGTGCGGCATTTAGGCGTTTCCTATTATGAGTTACTGCATGAGCGAGAGTTAATTGTATCAAATACAACAGGGTTCGCTAAACCCTGAGCTATCTAAAATCTTTACTTTAAACTAATTTAGTCGTATTTATTTTTGATGTTAGTATAAAAACAAACAGGTGAACCTTCGCTTAGTAACGTAGGTGTTAAGTTACTTATATATTAATTAAGGATAAGTATGAAATTACCACAAAAATTTAGACGTTTAGCTTTACTTACAGGTGCAGTTGTTACATTAAGTGCTTGCTCTGACGATGTTGCATCGGTAAGTCTGGGATTATTTACAACTAAAGATGTTGTGGTTAATTCGCAGCAAGATCCAATCCTTAAAGGTGTTACTTGTCATATTAGTCATATAGAGGCTAATTTGGACTTTTCTGATCCGTCTGATATGTCTATAGCGTGTCGTCAAACCGGGCCTATTACAGCGCAGCAGCTACAAAAAATAGACCGCAGTAAGTCAGGTGAAGTGATATTTAAATCATCTAAAAGTATATTATTTAAATCACTAAAAGTGCGCCGTATTTACGATGCTGAGAATCGTACTTTATTGTACTTATCGTATTCAACTAAAGAATCCAGTGGTAGCCACCACCATGCACTATCAACAGTGCCGCTATACAATACTCAAGCGTGGGATTGGGCGCTTACACAAAAAAACTAAACTAGCACTAAAACTTATAAGAGCACCTTATGTTAGCTTTATTTAAATCGGCACCTTTATTGGAAGATCAAGAGCAGCAATGGCTTATTGATACATTTATTTGGGCTGTAGAAAACTTTGATGCTGAATTTTTTACAAAGCACACTCAAATAATACTGCCAACGGCCACTTTTTTCCCTGATTCGGTATCGAGCATTGAGGAAATGGCGAGTAATGTTTTTACCCGCGTTACTAATTACGCGGGTATGAATGCATGGCCTATTCAATTAGTCGCACCTCAGCAGTTACAACCGCAAGTTTTTCCGCACTTTGAATTTAGTGATGGAATACGTGGCGAAGGCAGCCATCTAATTGTGCCGCCAAGCCATAAGGTCAGTATCTCTTTTAATCCTAATCAGATTAATCAGCCACAAGATTTAGTGGCAAGTTATGCGGGTACTCTGGCCACCATACTTATTCATCACGTTGGGGTGCTACCGCCAGGAGGTAGGGAGTATTTACCACAAGCTGCCGATGCACTTGCCTGTTTTTTAGGATTTGGTGTGATGATGAGCAACACGGTGTATCAGTTTAAAGGCGGTTGTGGCTCTTGTTATAATCCATACGCTAACCGTGAAGCTAAGTTAAGTGAAACACATACGGTATTTATGCATGCCCTGATTAGCTACTTTAAAAACGATAAAGTGTCTAAAAAGCATTTAAAGCCGCATTTACGTGGTCAGTTTAAAAAAGCGCAAAAAGAAATTAAAGCATTGGTAAATAACTCGGCTAACCCGCTGTTATTAGCTTATTCGCCAAACTAGCAAGGATCTGCGTGGAATACTTAGATGAATTTTTACTGATTGTTATTGCTCATTTTTTTGCAGTAGCAAGCCCAGGGCCCGACTTTGCCGTAGTACTTAAGCAAAGTGTGCAACAAGGAAGGCGCAATGCATTGTGGACAAGCGCCGGTGTTGGCGCTGCTATTTTACTGCACGTTGCCTATTGCGTTTTAGGTGTTGCGCTTATTTTAACGCAATCGCCTAGTTTATTTATGGCGCTTAAGTATCTTGCCGGTGCATATTTAGCTTATTTAGGCGTACAAGCACTCAGAGCTGCAAAACCTCCAGCAAGTAATGAAGGCGAGGCTGCAAAAGATGTTGAAAACAAAACCGTCCAAGAAGAATCCGTTTGGCTTGCTTTTAGGCGCGGCTTTTTCACAAATGCATTAAACCCAAAAGCCACGTTATTTTTTATGTCGTTATTTACACTCGTGATTAGCCCAACAACACCGACTAGCGTACAGGTCGGTTACGGTGTGTACATGGCATTGGCTACTTGGGCGTGGTTTTCAATGCTTTCAATAATACTTTCTAGAAATAATGTAAGGGGTTTTTTCCAACAACGCGGTTATTGGTTTGACCGTGGAATTGGCGTTATTTTAATTGCCCTTGCAGTACGTGTTGTTATTTAACTTATTTAAAAAGTACAGGAGATAAAATGCCGTTATATAATTTTTCGTTTGGCTCTAATATGTCATCTAATCGTTTGTTAGCGCGCTTACCTAATGTAAAGCGTGTAGGAACAGCGGTACTTAAAGGTTACGAGCTAACTTTTGATATGCTATTTAAAGATGGCTCTGGCAAATGCAGTATTTGCCCAAGCGATAAAGAAGGCGCGCTGGTTTACGGCGTTATTTATGAGCTTAATGAAGATGAAAAAGTTATTTTAGATGGTATTGAGGGCATAGGTTACGACTGCGTAGATATAGCCCCAACGCTTTTAACGGGTGAGACTGTAACTGCACATTGTTATATAGCTAATACCCATGACAGCGATGTACTCCCATACGATTGGTACATAAAACACGTTCATCGCGGATCACTTGAAGCGGGCGTACCAAAAGAATACAGTGATGCGATATTAAATCGCGCACAAAAAAGCGATACCAATCAAGAGCGCGCAGCAATTGAATTTGCAGTTCATCAAAAATAATAAAATAGGATTGATATGAAATTAACCAAACTTGCCGCAATTGCACTACTAGCAGGCACTTCGTTTAGTAGCTGGGCACAAGTTGATACCAACAAAATTGATGACGTTATTAAAGCGTCAATGGCGCGTTTTGACGTACCCGGTATGGCAGTCGCCATTGTTGAAAACGATAAAGTAATATTTGCTAAAGGCTTTGGTGTAACTAACCTCGATACCAACAAAAAAGTAAACAAAGACACCTTGTTTGGTATTGCTTCAAACACGAAAGCGTTTACAACAGCAGCGCTTGCCAAGTTGGTTGATGAGGGGAAGTTAAGCTGGGATGACCGCGTAATTGATCATTTACCAGAGTTTAGATTATACGACTCATACGTAACACGCGAAATGCGTATTCGTGATTTATTAAGTCACCGCAGTGGGCTAGGGCTTGGGCAGGGCGATTTAATGATTTGGCCAAGTACCGATAAGTCAGTTGATGAAATTTTAGCGGGATTACAGTATTTAAAACCAGCGAGCAGTTTTCGTAGTAAGTATGCTTATAACAACTTGATGTTTGTTACCGCTGGTGAGGTGGTTGCACGTGTGTCGGGTATCAGCTGGAACGATTACATCGAAAAAAATATATTACAGCCGCTGCACATGGATAACTCACGCGCGGGATTTTCACGTATTCCAAAAAGTAATAAAAATTGGGCGACAGGTCATATTCCTATGGATGGCACGCTTCATCCATTTTTTGTGAATTACTTAGAAGATTTTAGAGGCGCAGGTGCCATTGCTTCAAGTGTAAGCGACATGAGCCAATGGCTTCGTACGCAATTAGCGGGCGGTAAAATGCCAAGTGGCGAGCAGCTGTTTAGCGAAAAGCAACAAGCGCAAATGTGGCACCCACATATTACGTCTATGGCGTCTAAAAGTGCGTTTGAATCGTATCATCAGCAGTTTAGGGGTTATGGGTTAGGTTGGAGTATTGAAGACTACCACGGCTTTAAAAAGCTAGGTCATGGCGGTGGTATTTTAGGGATGGTATCGCAAGTTACTTTATTGCCTGAGAAAAAACTTGGTATTGTTATTTTATCTAATCAACAAGCTTTTGGTGCGCTTTCGGCGGTAACCCATGAAGTACTTGAAGATGCGCTTGAGCTTGAAGATAAAGACTGGGTAGAGGATTTAGCTAAAAGTCATTTTGAAGGTAAGCAACACGCGTACGCTAATGCAAAACCAGAAGCACCCGCTGACTACCAACCACAATTACCAAATATTAACTATACCGGTACATTACATGATGATTGGTATGGCGATGTAATTATTGAACAGCTTGATAGTAAGTTACATATTGATTTTACGCATACCAAGCGCTTAAAAGGCACTCTTGAGCATTACACTGGTAATACATTTATAGTTAAGTGGGATGAAAAGCTGCTTGAAGCGGATGCGTTTATTCGTTTTGAAATGAGCTCACAAAACCGTGTAAACAGCGCTAAAATGCGTGCAGTATCAACACAAGTTACCGACTTTAGCTTTGATTTTAGAAACCTGCATTTAAAAGCAAAATAGCTAATAACATTAGTATTTAAAGTACCGATATTTAAAGTATCGATATACACCAAAGTCGCAAAGCCACCATTAGGTGGCTTTGTTATATTAAACACTCAATTTACTTTGGCTAGGAGCATTTTATGCGTACAGCAGTTATTTCACATCCTCATTGCCGTAAGCATAAAATGATAGACGACCATCCTGAGTGCCCAGAGCGCTTAGATGCAATTACCGACAGGTTATTAGCCAGCGGTGTAGATGTTGGCTTAACACACCTGCAGGCACCTAAGGCTGAGCGTGAACATTATTTACTTGCTCACGATGAAGCTTTAGTTAAGCACGTAGAAACTACACTCCCAACCGAAGGACTCGCTAATTTAGATGGCGATACGTGGTTGTGCCCCGATTCGTTTAAAGCGATTGAGCGGGCAGTAGGTGCCGGGTTGTTAGCTGTTGATGAAATACTTGCTGATAAACTCGATGCTGCTTTTTGCTCAGTACGCCCGCCAGGGCATCATGCTAATAAGGATTCATCATCTGGGTTTTGTGTGTTTAATAACTTAGCTATTGCCGTTAAGTACGCACAAAGCAAAGGGATTAAGCGGATTGCGATTGCTGACTTTGATGTACACCATGGGAATGGCACACAAGACATTTTTATTGATGACGAAAACGTACTGCTTTGTTCGTTATTTCAGTATCCGTTTTACCCAAATACAGCGGTTAAAAATAATAGTCATATAGTTAATTCACCTCTGCCAATTGCTAGTAATGGCGACGACCTAAAAGAAGTGTTTACTGGGCAATGGCTACCAAAATTAAAAGCGTTTAAGCCTGAATTACTTTTTATAAGCGCAGGGTTTGATGCACACCTAGAAGATGATATGGCGAGCTTAAAGTTTGTAGAGGATGACTACATTTGGCTTACCGAGCAACTATGTGGTGTTGCTAAAGAGGGCGGCTGCAAAGGTGTTATTTCGTACTTAGAAGGTGGCTATGCGCTATCAGCTTTAGGTCGCAGTGCTGTAGCGCATATAAAAGTGCTTACTGATATCTAAATAAAGAGAGTGTTTATAGCCCTAATAAATCAAACGCTTGCGCTGTGCTTAGGGTTTTGATTTTACCAAGGCAGCATTGTCCTTCATTTAATAAGTAAGCTGTAACAAGCTGTGCTAGTTGCTCGCCATTCAATTCAGGGCAAGCAGTGCCTTGTAAATTAAGGTAGTCACCTTGCTTATTAAGTACTCGCACATCGCTTAGTTCACTTTGCATAACGCTGTGTAAGCACTCTTGTTGCTCTTGTTGGTTATGGGCTATCTCAAGCTCATTATAAATAACCAATAACTGTGGGTAGCTGTTTAGCATAGCCCGTTAGCCTACGGTTACTTCATAAGACGTAAATTTACGAATATTAATAACGCCTTTTTCAAAAATTAAGTATTGGCCTTTAATACCTTGTAAAACACCACTTACAACAGGGTCTTTATCAAAGTTAAATGAGCTGATTTTTGTTGGGTATTCGGTTACTGGAAAGTTTAAATCAACCACATCTTCATCAAGTTGTTCTATTGCTGTTGCGCCAAATAATTCACTGAGCTCGTTTAGCTTTTCACTAATTTGTGGGATCAGCTCGGCTGCAGCTGCTTTTAAGTCAATCGCTTCGTTTTGACCTTTTAGCATATTGCGCCAATTAGTTTTATCGGCAATAAATTCAGCCAATGCAACTTCCACTAAACCTGATTGCAGGCGAGTTTGCACTTTAAAAATAGGTAATGCCTGAGTCGCGCCTTGATCAACCCAACGAGTCGGTATTTGTGTGTGGCGGGTAATACCTACTTTTAACCCAGAGGTGTTAGCGAGATATACATAGTGTGGGATCATGCAGTTTTCTTCGCCCCACTGTGGCTCTCGGCAAGTGCCTTGATCGTAGTGGCAGGTTTCTGGTTTCATAATACACATATCGCAACTAGCGAGCTTGCGCATGCATACAAAACAGTGACCTTGAGAATAGCTTTTTTTGGTTTTTTTACCGCAGTTAGAACATAAAATAGTGCCACTAAAGGTAAGCGTAAGCTCCTTACCTATAAATGCATTTAAGTCTACTAGGTGTTCACCTACAGGTAAGTGATATTGTACTGGTTCGGTTAAGCTCGATTTTAATTTACGCAGTGTGCCTTGCATCTTTACTTGGCCCCTAAAGATGTTAAAAAGAGGAGTCTAACATTTTTAAGCTATATTGGCTTTTTAAGAAGTGTAAATAGTCGGTGTAAGGCAGTGCTTTTGCGTATAAATAACCTTGGGCGTAGTCAGCGTTCATATCTTTGAGTAAGTGATGGATTTCTTGGGTTTCTACCCCCTCAATTGTTATTGATAAATTGAGGTTATGCGCCATATCAATGGCTGTTTGTACAATAACCTGGTGAGTAGGGTTATTAGGTAAATCAAAAACAAATGACTTATCTATTTTAAGTTCACTAAAGTGATAATTGACTAAGTAGCTAAGTGACGCATAGCCTGTCCCAAAGTCATCCAGTACTACTTTAATACCTAATGCGGTTAGCTCATCAACTAACTTTATAAGTGCATCCTGGCTATCTACGAAGGCCGATTCGGTTAGTTCAAATTTAAGTAACTGTGCCGGCACTTGGTATTTAATTAAAATATTTTCTACTTTTTCGGCTAAGTTATTTATAGTTAAGTTTTTAGCGCTTAAATTTACGCTAATTGTGTGCTCGTTATAGCCATTTTTTGTAAGCTTGACTATGTCTTTACAGGCTTGCTCTATTACCCACAGTGTTAGCTCGTTAATAATGCCTGTGTGCTCAGCAAGTATTATTAGTTCTTCAATTGATAAGTTGCTGTAAGTTGGGTCGGGCCAACGTAATAAAGCTTCAGCACCACTTACGTGGTTACTTAATAAGTTTATTTGAGGTTGGTAATAAAGTGCCAGTTGATTTGTTTTGATGGCTTGTTGCAGCTTAGCGGCTAGAGCAACGTCCATCATTAGATTATTACCGTTTGACGATGACCCAACTTGATTAACGCTACCTTTTGCTTTTTTAAGCGCTAAATAACCACGCTTTAACCAATATTCAAAGTCGTTACTCTTACCTGCACTACTAATACCTATACTGTAACTAAGCTGCAGGTTTAGCCCTTTAATTTCATATTGTTTTGGTAGGCTGCTAATTATTTTAGTCAGTAGTGCTTCTAGCATTTCTTGGTTTTGTGTTTTAGTAGAAATACAGGCAAATACGCCACTGCTTAAATCGGCTAAGCGTGGGCTGGTGTTTAAATCTGTTTCGAGGTTTGTAAATTCGCGTTCATGGCTGAGTTCTAATTCAAGCTCTTTGGCTACATGCTTTATAAGTGTGTAGCCCTGAGAAGAGGTAATAATTGTATTGAGCGAATTAAAGTGACGTATTTTTATTAAACATAAAGTTGTTGAGCGGTTTTGGCTTTGTAGCGCCATAAATGCTTGTTTTAGCTTGGAGCTATTAAGTAACTTTGTTTGTTGTGTGTGCGTGGCATGGTAAAGCGCACGTTCGCGCTGATACCTTACTCGGTCTGCTAACGCCATTGCCATTAAAATAACTTCGCACAAAATAGCCATTAAAAAGGCATGGCGGGAGGTAAAGCTATAAGCCAAAAAGCCAGTGAGCTCCATAGGCTGTATTACCGCACCAAATATCAGTGGTATCCACGAAAGTACATAAAACTTAGCCCACCTAAAGCCGCTACGTAGCTTGTTATAAATTAAAATAATACAAACAACGTATAAAAGTGCCATTACACAAAAAAACAACGGGGCTGCAATGTACTCAGGAATAAATAAACTAGCTATAGCCATTACTGACATAAACAAAAGCAGTTTTACGCTCATTTTGTATCGCCAGCAATTGTCCTTGTGATAGCGTAAAAACATAGTACAAAAGGCGAGAGTGAAAAATGATATTGCGTAGTTAAAAAATATGACTTTTTCGTGAATATATAACTGCCATTGCACTGGCCATAAATAAAATCCAAAACCAAGCACTGCACCCAATAAGGTTAACGCACTAATGATATAGCCAATATAAATTAAATAAACACGGTCTTTTATGCCAAAATAAAGCACCAAGTTATAAAGCGCAGCCATCAATAGCACGCCTACAAAAATACCCCAGATCCCAGTTTGAGAGCGCACTAAGTCAATAAACTCTTTATCACGATATAAGTTTACAGGTGTTTTACTTATGCCGACTGTGTCTATTTTCATTACTAGGCGCTGTGACGATTTTCTTTCTACTAAAAAACGAATATGCGGTACGCTGTATTCAAACAAAGAGAGGGCTTCTTCTTTATCGCCGAGTTTGTATGTTTCAATTAGTTTGTTGTTTTTATCGAGGCGATAAACCGTAAGGTGATCGACCATAGGGTTGTCAAAATGTGCCACAATATTTTGCTTGTTAAGGCTTTTATTTTCTAAATCAAGAAACAACCAATAGTTTTGCTGGCTAAAACTCCATGGAACATCTGAAAATGGTTGATGAGTAAGTAATTCAGGTTGGTTAATGATGGTATCGAATGTTTTAGTTTTGGTTTCGTCAATATAGTAGGCGTAATCGAGGTACATTGGAGCCGTTTTATCAATTGTATATCGTGTAGGCACGACAAGGTTCGATGCCAATGTACTGATTATAAAAAATATAAATATCAGTATGGCAACAGCAATTGCATGGTAACGTAAAGTTCTTAGTTCCAACGTTAATTTACTTTTAAAAAACCTTTTAATTAGTGTAGCACTAAAAAAGCGCAGATAAACTGCGCTTTTGTAGTTAAATTAACTGGTTATACCAATGAATAGGTATTACAGGCTATTGCTCACGTGCAATAGCACGGTAAGCTATATCAGTACGATATTCCATACCATCCCAGCTAATTTGTTTAACAAGCTCATAGGCGCGCTGCTGCGCTTCTGTAACAGTGTTACCAAGTGCTGTTGCGCATAATACGCGACCGCCTGCGGTTACAACGTCATTGCCACTTTGCTTAGTACCCGCATGAAACACTTTTTCACCCGCAGGGTAATCAACTTTTAGCCCCGAAATTGCATCACCTTTAGGGTAATCACCAGGGTAACCTTTAGCTGCAAGTACAACACCAACGGCTGCGCGTGGGTCAAACTTAATCGTTGTTTTATCAAGTTCTACACGGTTAGCAGCTTCAATCAATTCAACTAAGTCTGATTGTAAACGTAGCATCATTGGTTGAGTTTCAGGGTCGCCAAAGCGACAGTTGTACTCAATTACTTTAGGGGTACCTGTTTCGTCAATCATCAAACCTGCGTATAAAAATCCTGTGTACGGATGGCCTTCGCTTGCCATGCCTTCTACCGTAGGGTAGATCACTTCGTTCATAATACGCTGGTGGATTTCATCCGTAACAACTGGCGCAGGTGAGTATGCACCCATGCCACCCGTGTTAGGACCGGCATCGCCATTGTAAGCGCGTTTATGGTCTTGACTGGTAGCAAATGGTAATACGTTTTTGCCATCAACCATTACAATGAAAGACGCTTCTTCACCCTCTAAAAATTCTTCAATAACAACACGGCTTCCCGCATCGCCAAAAGCATTACCCGCAAGCATGTCGCGAATAGCATCTTCGGCATCGGCTTCCGTCATTGCTACAATTACGCCTTTACCCGCAGCCAAACCATCTGCTTTTACAACAATTGGCGCGCCTTTTTCTTTTAAATAAGCAAGGGCAGGGTCAATTTGTTCAAACGTTTGATAATCGCCTGATGGAATATTGTGGCGCGCTAAAAAATCTTTAGTAAACGATTTAGAGCCTTCAAGCTGGGCTGCGCCTGCCGTTGGGCCAAAAATAGCCATGTTATGTTCACGAAACTTATCAACAACACCCAGTACTAACGGTATTTCTGGACCTACAATAGTAAGCTCTACCTTGTTTTGCTGTGCAAAACTAAGTAAACCCTCTAAGTCGTCAACGTTTATTGCTACGTTTTCAAGTTTTGGTTCAAGTGCAGTACCTGCATTACCAGGGGCTACAAATACAGTATTTACTTTGGTGTTTTGAGCGGCTTTAAACGCAAGTGCGTGTTCGCGGCCGCCGCTGCCAATGACTAAAACATTCATGGCGAAAATTCCTATTTAAAGCGGTTTCTTAAATTTCAGCGTCATGCGGTCGCTTTCACCAATGGCTTTATATTTGTCAGCATCTTGTTCGCCGAGTCTTAAGCTTGGTGGTAGCGTCCATACACCTTTAGGGTGATCGGCTGTATCTTTTGGATTTGCATTTATTTCACTGCTTGCTACTAATTCAAACCCAGCTTGCTCAGCAAGGTCTACTACGTAGCTCTGCTTCATATAACCTGATGTTTTTTGATCTTCGTCAGCACGTTCTTCAGCTAAACGGTGTTCAACTAAACCTAATGTACCACCTGGTTTAAGGGCTTTATAAAAAGCTTGGAATGCACTTAATGCACCGCTTTTATCTTTGCCCATATACCAGTTATGTACATTACGGAAAGTTAAAACCATATCGGCACTGCCAGCTGGCGCAATATCTAAATGTGTTACAGGTGCAAACTCAGTAATTTTAACGCTACTAAAGCGCTCATCTTCAGCTACTTTTTGTTTAAAGCCCGCAAGAGAGCGTTGGTAGTAGCCAACTGATGAATCAGCAGGAAAGTGCGCGGCATAATAAGTGCCTTGCTCTTTTAGTGCTGGCGCTAAAATTTCACTATACCAACCACCGCCTGGCGCAATTTCAACAACTGTCATAGTGGGTTTAAAGCCAAAAAATGCAAGTGTTTGAGCTGGGTGACGATATTCGTCACGAACGCTGTTTTTAGCGCTACGTTCGCTTGATTGAAGTGCATGCTCAAGGCTCGATTCGTGGTTATGGCTAAGCGCCATAGTCGATGTCATCGTTAGTGTGGCTACAAGTAGCGATTTTAGCGCAAATTTCATTGTTTGTTCCTTCACATTATAATTTTAAATAGGTTATTGAATAATCAGAATACGTGAATTTATAGCAAACAAAAAGGGTTAAACCAACGTTTAACCCTTTGTGTGATTAGTGGCGGAAATGGCGCATACCAGTAAGTACCATTGCCATGCCAGCTTCATCAGCAGCTGCAATCACTTCTTCATCACGCATTGAGCCACCTGGCTGAATTACCGCAGTAATACCTGCGGCTGCTGCTGCGTCAATTCCATCACGGAATGGGAAGAACGCATCAGACGCCATAACTGAGCCTTTAACTTCAAGGTTTTCGTCTGCAGCTTTTATGCCTGCAATTTTAGCTGAGTATACGCGGCTCATTTGGCCTGCGCCTACACCAATGGTCATACCGTCACGGGCATAAACAATTGCGTTTGATTTAACAAACTTAGCTACTTTCCAACAAAATAGTAAATCTTTAAGTTCTTGCTCTGTAGGCTGGCGCTTAGAAACAACTTTTAAGTCGCCTTGCGTTACCATGCCTAAATCGCGGTCTTGAACTAAAATACCGCCGTTAACGCGTTTAATATCTTGGCCAGCTGCTTTACCTGTCCACTGCCCACATTCTAATAAACGAACGTTCTTTTTAGCTTCAACAATTTTTGCAGCGTCGCTCGAAATACTAGGTGCGATAATTACTTCAACAAACTGACGATCAACAATTGCTTGTGCAGTTGCTGCATCTAGCTCTCGGTTAAAGGCAATAATGCCACCAAATGCTGATGTAGGGTCTGTTTTAAAAGCGCGCTCGTATGCTTGTAGAATATTGTCCCCAATTGAAACACCACACGGGTTAGCATGTTTTACAATTACGCACGCAGGTACGTCAAATTCTTTAACACATTCAAGTGCTGCATCGGTATCTGCAATGTTGTTAAACGAAAGGGCCTTACCTTGCAATTGAGTTGCTGTTGCAACTGATGCTTCAGCAATGTCACTTTCAACATAAAAAGCAGCATCTTGATGTGAGTTTTCACCGTAACGCATATCTTGCTTTTTAGTGAACTGCATATTGATAGTACGTGGGAATTTAGTCTCTACAGCAGCTTCCTCGGTGTAATCAGGAACCATTTTACCGAAGTAGTTAGCAATCATGCCATCGTATGCGGCAGTGTGCTCGTAAGCTGCAATCGCTAAGTCAAAACGTGTTTTATATGTAGTAGAGCCATTATTGTTTTGCATTTCACTAATAACACGGTCGTAGTCACTCGCGTTTACCACGATTGTTACGTCTTTGTGGTTTTTAGCGGCTGCACGAACCATTGTAGGGCCGCCAATATCAATATTTTCAATAGCATCTTCAAGGCTGCAGTTTTCTTGAGCGACTGTATTCGCAAAGGGGTATAAGTTAACTACAACTATGTCGATAGCAGAAATGTTGTTATCTGCCATTACGCTTTCATCTTGTCCGCGACGGGCTAATATGCCGCCGTGAATTTTTGGGTGAAGAGTTTTTACGCGACCATCCATGATTTCAGGGTGGCCTGTGTGATCTGATACTTCAGTCACTTTTATGCCGTTATCAGCAAGTAGTTTACATGTGCCGCCAGTTGATAATATATCAACGCCTTGCGCTTCTAGTGCGCGGGCAAATTCAACAATACCGGTTTTATCAGACACACTTAATAGTGCGCGACGAATGGGACGATGAGTATCCATTGTAGTTTGATTTCCTCAGTTAATGAGCTAGCTTAGAAGCGGGCATTTTAACTGATTACAACTCAAAAAACGACTTATAAAGCGCCGATGAGGGTGAGCATTTTGCAACTCGGCTATTAAACTACGGGCATAAAAAAAGCACCCTAGGGTGCTTTTTTAATAATTAGCTGTGATAAATCACAGCCAGCATATTAGTTCATGCCGTATTTTTTAAGCTTTTTACGTAAAGTACCACGGTTGATACCTAGTAAAATTGCTGCACGAGTTTGGTTACCACGTGTATATGTCATTACTTCTTCAAGTAATGGCGCTTCTAGCTCTGAAAGAACAAGGTCGTAAACGTCTTGCACATCTTGACCGTTAAGCTGCTTTAAATAGTGGTGAACAGCTTTTTTTACTGCATCACGCAATGGCTGCGGTTTCTCGTGTGACTGAACATGAGGGTTAGTGATAAATGGAGAAGTCACGTTTTGTTCGAACATTATTAAGTCTCTTTCTTTCTTAGTTAGCTGCTAGTGTTTTAAAGTATTGCTCTAATGCGACGACTTGTACTTGTGGGTTGTCGAGCGCATTAAATACTCGCCTAAACTGACCATCACTGTCATGGGTTTGCAAATACCAAGATACATGTTTGCGAGCAATTCGCGCTCCCATTGGCTCACCGTAAAACAGATGGAGGTTTGTTAAATGCTCCATTAAAATACTGCGCACCTCTGCAATAGCAGGCGGCTGTAAGTGTTCCCCAGTTCGCAAATAGTGGTCTATCTCCCTAAATATCCAAGGGCGACCTTGGGCGGCTCGGCCAATCATAATGGCATCTGCACCCGTATAGTCTAAAACCTGTTTTGCTTTTTCTGGTGATGTAATATCACCATTGGCAACAACAGGAATCGACACTGAACGTTTTATATCCCTAATCGTGGCGTACTCAGCATCACCTTTGTACATACATGCGCGCGTACGCCCATGTACAGCAAGTGATGCAATGCCATAACGTTCAGCTATTCTCGCAATCTCTACACCATTACGGTTATCCGGATCCCATCCTGTACGGATTTTAAGTGTCACAGGTATATCAACAGCATTAACGACTGCATCAATAATCTCTTCCACAAGTTCAGGAAACTGTAATAAGGCAGAGCCTGCGAGTTTCTTGTTCACTTTTTTTGCTGGGCACCCCATATTGATATCTATGATCTGTGCACCGTTAGCAACATTGAATTGTGCGGCCTGCGCCATAAGCTCAGGATCTGCTCCTGCAATTTGCACAGCGCGTATACCCGACTCACCGCTGTGATCCATACGGTTCATCGACTTTTCCGTTTTCCAAACCTTAGGATTAGACGATAGCATTTCAGAAACAGCTAGCCCTGCGCCTAAACGACGGCAAAGTTGTCTAAATGGTCTGTCTGTAATGCCAGCCATTGGCGCGACAATTACATTATTCTCAAGTTGGTATTTACCGATACGCACTATATTCAATAGGCCTCTTTTCAAGGGGCGCTAAGTTTACGGTTTTTTTCACAAAAATCAAAGGCTATAAATTGAACAAAAGTAACTTTTTTTTGCCCTTTTCGTATTGACATTTGATAACCACATGACAAGTAGGTTGATTTGTTTGAAATTTATACAAGTTTTATTTTTTACACAATAATCAGAAAACTTTTAATATGTAAAAAAATAGTAAAGCCTGTTAAATACAGGCTTTACATGCAGGTTTTGAGTTAATGCTCTAAATTTGGTTGTGCAGTTTATTACGCTTTTTTAGTGCCACTTACTCGAGTCCAATCACCTTCAACGGCAATGTCATCTAGTTCAATAAACGGTGCATAAATATCAGCAACTGATTGTGCTTGTTCTTCTAAAATACCCGACATGGCAATTTTTCCACCAGGCTTTAATAAACCTAAAATTACACTGTGCAATTCGCGAAGTGGCTGGGCTAATATATTTGCCACTACTATGTCGGCGGTAAACTCAGGTTGGTTTTCTGGAAGGTATACTTCAAGTTTGTCTGCAACGCCATTACGGTTAGCATTATCTAAGCTTGCCTCAAGCGCTTGAGGATCAATATCAATCCCAATCATGCGCTCTGCGCCTAGTTTTATAGCTGCAATACCTAAAATGCCTGAGCCACAACCAAAATCAACAACCGTTTTACCTGTTAGATCTTGGCTTTCTAACCACTTAAGACATAAGGCCGTTGTTGCATGTGTGCCCGTACCAAAAGCAAGGCCAGGGTCAAGCAGTACATTTACTGCATCAGGATCTGGAATGTCGCGCCAGCTTGGACAAATCCATAGCCTTTCACCAAATTGAATAGGGTGAAAGTTATCCATCCATTCACGTTCCCAGTCTTTATCCTCAAGCTGCTCTATTTTGTATACTAAATTGTCTTTTAGTTCATCATGGCGTTTCAATAACGCAACGACTGCATTCATATCGTGATTAGCTTCAAACAAGCCAATTACTGTTGTATCAGCCCAAAATACAACGGTGCCAATTTTGGGTTCGTAAATAGGGGTGTCTTTTGCGTCAATAAAGGTTACTGAAGCACTACCCGCTTCCATTAATAGGTCACTTACTGCATCTGCTGTTGCAGCATTGGCGTTAATACGAATTTGGATCCAAGCCATGATTATTTCCTTCAAATAGAAAAAAGGCCGCTATAGCGGCCTTTTTAGTTTATATAGTAGCGCTAAATTATTTAGCGTCTAAAAAGCTTTTCAGTAAATCTGAGCGAGAAGGGTGGCGTAATTTACGCAGCGCTTTCGCTTCTATTTGACGAATACGTTCACGTGTTACGTCAAACTGTTTACCTACTTCTTCTAAGGTGTGGTCGGTATTCATATCAATACCAAAACGCATACGTAGTACTTTAGCTTCACGGGCTGTTAGGCCTGCAAGTACATCGTTAGTTGCGCCACGAAGAGACTCCATTGTTGCCGAATCGATTGGCGAATCAATAGTTGTATCTTCGATAAAGTCACCTAAGTGAGAATCTTCATCATCACCGATTGGTGTTTCCATTGAAATTGGCTCTTTAGCAATCTTAAGTACCTTACGGATTTTATCCTCAGGCATCATCATGCGTTCTGCTAATTCTTCTGGATTTGGCTCACGACCCATTTCTTGTAACATTTGACGAGAAATACGGTTAAGTTTATTAATCGTTTCAATCATATGTACTGGAATACGGATTGTTCTTGCTTGGTCAGCAATAGAGCGAGTGATTGCTTGACGTATCCACCACGTAGCATAAGTAGAGAACTTATAACCACGGCGATATTCAAACTTATCAACTGCTTTCATCAGACCAATGTTACCTTCTTGAATTAAATCCAAGAATTGTAAGCCACGGTTTGTATATTTTTTAGCAATTGAGATTACAAGACGTAAGTTAGCTTCAACCATTTCTTTTTTCGCACGGCGTGCTTTCGCTTCACCAATGCTCATTCGACGGTTAATGTCTTTAATACGCTCAATGCTTAAACCTGTTGTTTGTTCAATAACAGATAGTTTATTAATGCTACGAATGATTTCTGGCTTAACTTCTTCAAGTTTAGCTGAATACTTTTCGTTACCTGAAATTTCTAAATCTACCCACGAAGCGTCAGTTTCGTTATTAGCAAAATGCTTAACGAATGTTTTCTTCGGTAATTTAGCAATTTGTACAGCTTGTTTCATGATTAGACGTTCTTGAACGCGAACACGATCCATCATTTCACGCATGTTATTTACCATGCGGTCAAACTGTTTAGGTATTAATTTAAAGGTTCTGAAAAGCTCACCAATTTCAAAAATGGCGGCTTGTGATTCAGGATGCGAACGACCTTTAGCTTCAAACGTATCACGTGCTTTATTGTATAAATCACGTAAATTTTCAAAATGAATGCGCGCTTCTTCAGGATCTGGCCCTGTGTCTACTTCTTCTTCATCTTCGTCATCGCTATCAGCATCATCTTTGTCATCTTTATCGTCATCAAGTTGCTTAGCACTTAATTCTGAACCGATATTAGTTGCTGAAATTGGCGCTGTATCTTCATTAGGATCGATAAATCCAACGATGATATCGCTTAAACGCATTTCTTCAGCTTCAAACTTATCCCACTGCTCTAGCAGGTAAGTGATTGCTTCAGGGTACTCTGCAACAGAAATCTGTACTTGGTTAATGCCTTCTTCGATACGTTTAGCGATTACAATTTCGCCTTCACGTGTAAGAAGTTCAACAGTACCCATTTCACGCATGTACATGCGAACCGGATCCGTTGTACGGCCGATTTCTTTTTCTACAGTCGCAAGGGCTGCAGCGGCAGCTTCAGCTGCGTCTTCGTCTGTCGTTGTTTCTTGCATCATTAATTCATCAGCATCAGGCGCGTTTTCGCTAACCTTGATACCCATATCATTAATCATGCTTATGATATCTTCTACTTGATCTGAGTCTATAATGTCTTGTGGAAGGTGATCATTTACTTCTGCAAAAGTTAAGTAGCCTTGCTCTTTACCTTTTTGAATCAGAAGTTTTAATTGTGACTGAGGAGTTGGATCCATAGAGATTGTTTCTTCCACTCTGATAAGTTGATACAACAGGCGCCATCATGTAGTTTGCATTAAAGCTAACTAGAATAATGTGACGCAGTGAATAGCACAGTATAACAGTTTAAATCAATTTTGACTAGCTGTTAGTGGCTTTTAACGCTGTCATTAACAAATGACACTCAAGTCTTTCGTCGCTACTAAGGCCTTGAGTCTTGTCCTTTATTAATAGGGTCTCGAGTCGATAATTTAAACACTGATCTTCAATAAACTTGAAAGTATTTTTAAAAACCGTCTCTAAACGCTCTTCATTTATGTCGTGTTGCCACGTTGCAAGCTTGATTAAGGGCTCGTAATCTTCAGTTCCTCTAAAAAATTCGAGTAGTTGCGCTGTGGTAATGCTTTCTTTTTCTAAAGCTTGCTCTTGTAAGCGTAATAATAGCCCTATACCAGCAATATTCATTTGTGCGAGTTCAGGCAAATATGGCACATTTTTAGCCAAATTAGGATGTTGAATTAAAATACCAATCGCTTGACGCATTGGTGTTATTTTAAACTTACGTTCAATCGAATGCTGTTGCTTTGGCGTTTTTAAACGGTTATTTAATTGCTCACGTGTTCTTCCGATTAAACGCCCTAACTGTTCAAGAATGTTTTCTTGATAAAATTCACTTGGGATTTTTTCAATGAGTGGAAGTGCTGCACTGAGTAATTTAGCTTTTCCTGAGTCGAGTGTTAAATCAACTTCTTGGCTTAATTTATTAAACAATACTTTGGTAAAGTCATCTGCTTGGCTTAGGCGCAATTCGAATTGCTCCTTACCTTCTTTTTGTACAAGAGAGTCAGGGTCTTCGCCATCGGGTAAAAAAGTAAATTGCAGTGCTTTACCGTCATTTAAATAAGGAAGTGCGTTTTCAAGCGCCCTCCAAGCTGCATCACGGCCAGCTCTGTCGCCATCGTAACAACAGATTACTTTATCTGTTGTTCTAAACAGCGTATGCATGTGCTCGCTTGTTGTTGCGGTACCTAGTGATGCAACGGCATATTCAATCCCTTGCTCGGCTAAGGCAACAACATCCATGTAACCTTCCACAACCATTACATGCTCAAGTTTTTTATGGGCTTGCTTTGCTTCATAAAGTCCGTAAAGCTCAAAGCCTTTATGAAAAATTCGGGTCTCTGGCGAGTTTAAATATTTTGGCCCTTGGTCGGCTTGCATTACACGCCCACCAAATGCAATAACGCGTCCGCGTTTATCGCGAATAGGGAACATTAATCGGTCGCGGAAAAAATCAAATTGTCTGCCCGGTGTTTTTTCTGAAGCTAGCTTTAATTCAACTAATTGCTCTTTTTGTTCTTTATTACGGCCAAGCTGAAGACATAATCCATCCCATTCGCTGGGGGCGTAGCCAATCATAAACTTTTTAACTGTCTCACCACTTAAACCACGGCCTTTTACATATTCAATAACGGCGGCAGAATTACTGTGGTGTTTTAATTGGTGCTGATAAAAGCGCGCAGTATGAAGCATTAAATCGTAATCAGAGCGCTTTTGCGCAGCAGTACGTTCTGGTGCTGAGTTTGTGCCTTGTTCTCGAGGTACTTCTAAGTTAAGCATGCTTGCTATTTCTTCAATAGCATCTACAAACTCAAGCTTTTCATACTCCATTACAAACGAAATAGCATTACCATTAGCGCCACAACCAAAGCAATGATAAAACTGTTTGTCTTGCGATACGGTAAATGAGGGCGATTTTTCGTTATGGAATGGGCAACAAGCTTGATAATCCTTACCTGCTTTTTTTAGACCTACTTTTGAGTCTATCAGGTCGACAATATCGGTTCTGGCAAGTAAATCGTCTATAAAGTTACGTGGGATCTTTCCAGCCATTAGTAAAATACAGTCCTGAAATAATAAGAAGAATAACGAATATGAAATTTACTTTTTTATACTTGCTTGATGCAAAGTATAGCGTGCTTTAACTTACCAAAATGATAACAAAATAAATAGGGAAGCTATAAAAAATTTCATTTTAAAGTAACCTAGTAGGTGTATTTTTTTATTAAAGTTAAAAACAAAGAAACCGAGCGCAAGGCTCGGTTCACTTCAATCATACTTTAATGTATGTGGGAGTATTAGGCAGTTAATCGTTGCTTAATTAAACCAGAGATTTTGCCCATATCGGCACGACCTTCGGCTTTGCTTTTGATTATACCCATTACTTTACCCATGTCTTGCATACCTGCTGCGTTAGTATCAGCAATAGCCGCATCAATGAGAGCAATGATTTCTTCTTCACTCAATTTTTGAGGTAAGAAAGTTTCAAGTGCCACTATTTCATTGGCTTCAATATCAGCTAAATCATCACGCCCAGCATCTTTGTACTGAGTGTAAGAGTCACGACGTTGTTTAACAAGCTTCACTATAACGGAGGTAATACCTGCGTCGTCTAGTTCTATGCGCTCGTCAATTTCACGTTGCTTGATTGCAGCAAGTACCATACGAATAGGGTTAAGACGTTGTTTGTCTTTAGCTCTCATCGCATCTTTTTGCGCATCTTTTAGCGTTATTAAAAGGCTCATTTATACAAGACCTAATATATTAGTATAATTTAACGCGACGTGCGTTATCACGAGAAAGTTTTTTCATGTGACGTTTTACTGCAGCAGCTTTTTTACGCTTACGCTCAGCTGTTGGCTTTTCATAGTGCTCGCGACGACGAACTTCTGAAAGGATTCCTGCTTTTTCACATGAACGCTTGAAGCGACGAAGTGCTACGTCAAACGGTTCGTTCTCTCTTACTTTAATTACTGGCATTAAAAATTCACCTACCTAAATTATGAGCGTTGCTCAAGTTGATCAAACATTGATCAAGTGGTTCAAAAATGGTGCGGTATTGTAATCCGAAGCAACACCACATGTAAAGGACAATATTAACAGAAACGCATCATGTAAAACAGTATTAATTTGCTTGGCGCTGGTAGAGTTTGCAAAACACTTGGCCTGCCTTTTTTTCTTTAATTAACAACCAGTTGCTCGGGTTATTGAAGGTGGTTAACTCTGTTTCTACTTCAACATAAATTAATGCATCATCGCTTAACCATTGGTTTTTTTCTAATAAATCGCAGGTTGTTTGCGCTAAATCTTTACGAAATGGTGGGTCAACAAATACAAGATTAAACGCTTCGTTTGTGTTTTTTTGCTCTAAAAAGGAGAGTGAATTAGTATGTTTAACGTATGCGTTGTCGAGTTTTAAAGTGCTAATGTTTTGTTCTAATTGCTTGGCAGCTGACGAGTCGAGCTCGATAAATGTGGCGTTTTTAGCAAATCGAGATAGCGCTTCAAATCCTAACCCACCAGAACCTGCAAAACAATCAAGTACATTTGTGTCACGCGTATCTTGCATTAGCCAATTAAATACAGTTTCTTTAATTCGATCGGTAGTAGGTCTTAAGCCTTCTACATTTTTAACAGGGAGTTTTCGGCCTCGAAATTGGCCACTAATCACTCTAATAAAGCCATCACTGGGCTTGTTAGTAGCTTTATTTTGCGTTGTTTTTTTTCTCATTTAGCTCACTAAAAAATGGTATATGGTATCTAGCTCAGATAATATTATGGGTGATTACGTGTAGCTTCATTTTTCAACCGTATTAAAAGTGTTACTATTGAACACTTACGTTTTGAATGGTTGTATTTATTAGCAACTATTGCTGGGCATTGCCAAGCTATTTCAAATTTTAGTTTATCAGATTTTTATAAGTGGTTATTAGCAAGTATGACAAAAAAAAGTAAATTCATGTCGTGGCTCGGTTTTGGCAAGTCAGATAAAAAAGAAGCAGAGCAAAAAGCAGCCGCTGATAAACAACAAGCATTAGCGCAAGAAGAAGCGCAGAAGCTAGAGCAAGAAAAGCTTGCACAGCAAGCTGAAGTTGAACGTTTACGAGCCGAGGCGGAAACAGAGCGTTTAGAGCTAGAGCGTATTGCTGCTGAACAAATTGAAGCCAAACGTTTAGAGCAAGAAAAGCTAGCACAGGAGCAAGCTGAAGCTGAACGTTTAAAAGCAGAAGCCGAAACAGAGCGCTTAGAGCAGGAGCGTATTGCTGCTGAACAAATTGAAGCTAAACGTTTAGAGCAAGAAAAGCTAGCACAGGAGCAAGCTGAAGCTGAACGTTTAAAAGCAGAGGCCGAAACAGAGCGCTTAGAGCAGGAGCGTATTGCTTCTGAACAAATTGAAGCAAAACGTTTAGAGCAAGAGCGTGCTGAAAACGCAGAAAAGATTGCCATTGAGCAGGCCAATGCTGAATTGCTTGCAAAACAACAAGCTGATGCAGAAGCGCAAAGACAAGAATATGCACAACGTTTAGCCGATCAAGAAACGCAGATGCGCTTAGAGCAAGAGCGATTGGCTGCAGAAAAAGTAGAGGCTGAGCGACTAGAGCAAATACGCCTTGAAAAAAAGGATGAAGCTGTAAAAGCTGAAAAGCTTGCAATAGAGCAAGCGAATGCTGAGTTATTAGCAAAAGAACAAGCAGATGCTGAAGCACAAAGACAAGATCAAGCAAAACGTTTAGCAGAACAAGAAGCGCAAATGCGTTTAGAGCAAGAACGCATTGCAGCTGATAAAGCAGAAAGCGAACGTCTAGAGCAAGTACGTACTGCTGCTGAAAAAGTAGAAAGCGAGCGTTTAGAGCAAGAACGCATTACTGCGGAAAAAGCAGAAAATGAACGTTTAGAGCAAGAGCGCATTGCAGCGGGAAAAGCAGAAAACGAGCGTTTAGAACAAGAACGTATAACAGCAGAGCTTGCAATTGAAGAAGCTAAAAAAGCAGAAAAGCCGAAAAAAGAAGGGTTTTTCTCTCGTCTTAAAAAGGGCTTGTTAAA
Source organism: Pseudoalteromonas sp. SA25 (assembly GCF_011378705.1). Taxonomy (NCBI): domain Bacteria; kingdom Pseudomonadati; phylum Pseudomonadota; class Gammaproteobacteria; order Alteromonadales; family Pseudoalteromonadaceae; genus Pseudoalteromonas; species Pseudoalteromonas sp. SA25. The sequence continues at coordinate 96,501 of NZ_WTKV01000003.1, forward strand.
AACTCGCGTTAATATAGGTTCTGGTTTTGCATCTATTTTTAGTGGTAAAAAAATAGATGACGAATTATTTGAAGATCTTGAAACACAGCTGCTCACCGCCGATTTAGGCGTTGATACCACCATGAAGTTGATTGATAGCTTAACTGATGCTGCAAACCGTAAGCAGTTAAAAGATGGTGATGCGCTTTATGAGTTAATGAAACAAGAAATGGCGGCGATGCTAAAAACGGCTGAACAGCCTTTAGTAATTACCAAAGATAAAAAGCCATTTGTTATTTTAATGGTGGGCGTAAATGGCGTTGGTAAAACAACGACTATTGGTAAGATGGCTAAGCAATTTCAAAGCGAAGGTAAGTCGGTTATGCTGGCTGCTGGCGATACGTTTAGAGCGGCTGCTGTTGAGCAACTTCAGGTTTGGGGTGAACGTAACAGCATTCCTGTTATTGCACAGCATACGGGTGCAGATAGTGCATCGGTTGTTTTTGATGCATTCCAAGCTGCAAAAGCACGTAATATAGATGTGTTAATTGCAGATACAGCGGGTCGCTTGCAAAATAAAGATAACTTAATGCAAGAGCTTGAAAAAATAGCTCGTGTTATGAAAAAAATTGATCCTGATGCGCCGCACGAAGTGATGTTAACCATTGATGCTGGCACAGGTCAAAATGCAATTAGCCAAGTGAACTTATTTAATCAATGCGTTGGCTTAACTGGTATTACGCTTTCAAAACTTGATGGAACTGCAAAGGGTGGTGTTATTTTTGCGGTTGCAGATAAGTTTAATATTCCAATTCGTTACATTGGTGTTGGTGAAGGTATTGATGATTTACGCGCTTTTAAAAGCGATGACTTTATTGATGCGTTATTTAGCCAAGATGAGGACGACGTTTAATTTACCAAAAGAGGGAGCTTGCTCCCTTTTTAATTGCGAGGAATACCAATTTTATTAGTAAACTAATTGAATTGGCATAATAAAAAGATGATAAATTTTCAGCAAGTAAGTAAGACTTATCCTGGAGGGCACCGCGCCCTCGAAAAAGTTAATTTTCATGTTAAACCGGGTGAACTTGCCTTTTTAACCGGCCACAGTGGTGCGGGTAAAAGTACGTTGCTTAAGTTAATTAGCTTAATGGAACGTCCATCGGCAGGCAGTGTATTTATCAACGGTGTTGATTTAAATAAAGTAAACTCGCGTCAAATTCCTTATGCTCGCCGTGATATAGGTATTATTTTTCAAAACCACCGTTTACTAGAGCGCTATACTATTTTTGATAACGTGGCACTGCCTCTTATTATTGAGGGTACTCACCATAAGCAAATAGCTAAACGTGTTCATGGTGCGCTTGATAAAGTAGGCCTGATAGACAAAATAAAATGTCATCCGTCTATGCTCTCTGGAGGCGAGCAGCAACGTGTTGGTATTGCCAGAGCAATCGTAAATTCCCCGCCAATTCTGTTAGCCGATGAGCCTACAGGTAACCTAGACCCTGAGCTTTCAATGGAAATCCTAAAGCTGTTTGAGGACTTTAATAAACACGGCACCACTGTTCTTATAGCGACGCATGACTTAGGTTTGGTTGCACGTATGAAGTACCGCAGTCTAACCTTAAAAGATGGCCGCATGCTTCAAGATCCGCTCGCTGAGGGAGCACTATGAGTTTACTTTTTAAAAGTCGTCAAAATAGTAACGACAAGCAAAAAAAATCAGTATTAGCTGGCGGTTATTTTTTCATTATTAATATTTTTCGCCAAGGTGTTCATAGCTTAGGTGAAATGTGGCGTACGCCGCTTGCATCTATGATGACTATTGCTGTACTTGGTTTGAGCCTAACGTTACCTGCAACACTTTATCTCGTTGTTAAAAACGTCCAGCAAGTAAGTAGTGGTTTTGAAGAAGCGAGTGAAATATCGTTGTTTGTAAAAGAAAGTATGAACGAGCAAGAAACGCAAACATTAGTAAAGCGTTTAGCACTTTATCCAGAAGTGGAAAGCGTTGAATTTATATCAAAGCAAAAAGCATTAACTGAATTTAAAGACGTATCTGGCTTTGGGCAAGCTTTAGAGTACTTAGATAAAAACCCATTACCTGATGTGGTACTTGTTACTCCTACAAAACGTCACAGACACCCAAATGCAGCTAAAGTACTGCTAACTAAATTAGAAAGTGAACGTGAAGTTGATTTTGGTAAGCTCGATATAGCGTGGCTAGAGCGTTTAAATGCATTACTAGATTTACTGAAAGAAAGTGTAATAACCATCGCATTATTACTGCTTACCTCAGTGACGCTTATTATTGGTAACACCATCCGTTTGTCGATCATGGATAAAAAAGAAGAAATACAAGTAATGAAGCTAGTCGGCGCAACTAACACCTTTATACATGCCCCATTTTTGTGGACCGGTATTTGGTATGGTGTAATAGGTGGTTTATTTGCCTTTATATGCGTAGGACTAATGATGTGGTGGCTTTCAAGCGCTGTGAGCAGTGTAGCGGGGGTGTATCAAACAAGCTTCTCGTTAATTGGATTATCGCTTAATGAGCTCGGCTTTTTAGTGTTACTTGCAACAAGCTTAGGATTTGTAGGCTCGTACCTTTCTGTAAATCGATATATTAAAGAAATAGAACCCGATAAAGTATAAACAATCCTGCAAACTATAAGTGAACCAACCCAGCTTGATATGCGTATCGTACCGAACTGGGTTGTACCTCCTGTTATTAAAACTGTCATATTTATGTACTATCCTCCCATGAAGTAATGAGTTGTAAATAAGGTGATGCAGCGAGGTTAACCTGCTGCTGCCCCTCAATTCATCACTTATTCAGTCGCTTGTAGTAGACTAAACACATACTAAAAACTGCTTGATTTATACTTTAAAAAAGTTTTAAATTGGGGTTAGCACTCTTAAAGAAAGAGTGCTAAGATAGTTTCAAATGTTTATCACCGAGGTGAAAAATGAGTAAAGATTTATACGCAATGGCACTTACAGTCGGACAACAAAGCGCAAGCATGGACGGTTACCTTCAAGCGGTAAGCACTATTCCTATGCTTAAAGTTGAACAAGAGCAAGAACTTGCTAAAAAGCTTCAGGAAGAAGGTGATCTTAGTGCTGCCAAGCAACTCATTATGTCGCATTTACGCTTTGTAGCACATATTGCTAAAGGCTACTCGGGATACGGCTTACCACAAGCTGACCTTATTCAAGAAGGTAATATAGGCCTGATGAAAGCGGTTAAACGTTTTGACCCTACAGTGGGTGTGCGTTTAGTATCGTTTGCAGTGCATTGGATTAAAGCCGAAATTCACGAGTTTGTGCTTAAAAATTGGCGCATAGTTAAAGTTGCAACCACTAAAGCGCAACGTAAATTGTTTTTTAATCTTCGTAAAAACAAAAAGCGTTTAGGTTGGTTTAATCAAGCTGAGGTTAGTACCGTTGCTAGCGAGCTAGGTGTGAGTGAAAAAGAAGTACGTGAAATGGAATCGCGCATGAGCGGCCAAGACATGGGCTTTGACCTAACGGGCGACGATAACGACGACGCACCAACAAGCACGTACTCTCCAGTACAATATTTAACAGATGGCGCAGCTGATTTAGCTGACGACGTTGAACAAGAGCAGTGGAAGGAGCAAGCGCATACTCGTTTATTTAGCGCACTTAAAACACTAGACGAACGTTCACAAGATATTGTTAGCGCACGTTGGTTGTCGGATGATAAGGCGACTCTTCAAGAGCTTGCACAAAAGTACAGTGTATCTGCTGAACGCGTTCGCCAGCTTGAAAAAACAGCGATGAAAAAATTACAAAGTGCTATGAGCTAATATTGCTCAAGCAGCAAATTTAAAAGCCCTGCATTAAAATGCGGGGCTTTTTGCTTTCGCGTAGGTTGGTTTGAGAGAAGCGAAACCCAACGATAAAATATCCAATTAAGTAGTACCAATCCGCAATAATACTTAATCATTTTGCAGGGCTAAGCGTGTCGCTACCTGCGTTAAAAAATTCTCAATTAGAACAACTAAATAGCAGTTTTTTTGCCTGGCTATCAACTCGTTTTTCCGCCCTCAAAATAGATCACTTAATTAAGCAGATTGGTATAATACCGATACTCTGTATTATCGAATGGTTAGTTTATCATTCGGATATAGCCTTATTTAAAGATTATATCACCGAGCACTAATCCCTTTACCCTCAGCCTGCGCCAACTGAATGTATTTACGCTCAACCAGCTGCGAAACCGGCACGAGTTCAAAGCCTTGATCTATTAACTGGGGTAACGCTTCACGCAAGAAATCAATTGTTTCTGGATAGGGGTGAGCAATTGCAATGGCAAAGCTATGAGTAGTGGCTAGTTGTTTTAATTCTTCAAGCCTTAGCTGGAGTTGTTCTGGTGTAGTTATATTGTCTAAGAACACTTGGCGACTAATATTGGCAACACCTAAAAAGTTAGCAGCGTTTTGTGCTTGGCTTAGATCGGTTGTGCGGCTATCTAAAAAATATAAATGGCGCTTTTTGAGCACCTCCATTGTCCACTTCATAGCTTGGCTTTGCTGCGTAAGCGCTGAGCCCATGTGGTTATTAACGCCTTTAACTTGCGGTAAACTAGCGAGAGCGGTTCCTAGAGTTTGCTGAAGCTGCTCTTTATTCATGTTTAAAGTAAGCGCGCCAGGTCCGAGTTCTTTACCGTTAAGTGCCTGCATAGGTACATGAAGTAATAACTCTTTATTTGATTGACTAGCAAGCGTTGCAAAAATTTGCGAATAAGGGGTGTGGGGCAAAATTGAATACGACAATTGCCCTGGTAAGGAAAGGAATTCTAAGTCCCGTTGATGATAGCCTATATCGTCTATCACTATTGCTATTTGTTTAGCGCTAATTGTTGCTGAGCTAAAACAAATAGCTAATATTAGCCATTTTATTATTTTCACGTTTATAGTTTTTATTATCTTTTTAGCTTTGTTTAACAGCTTATACAAGTTACTGCATGCTGAGTAATTGTTTTGCTTTAACTAACTGTAAGTCGGCTAAGTTACCAGTAAGTAATTGCGCGTTACTGTTAGTGTGTTCATTTTTTATTATAACGGCTTTATTACTTTGTGAAAGGTTTGTTTGATTAACCGCCATATCTGGGGTTATTCCTATTCCATCAATCGATTTACCTAGCGGCGTAAAGTATTTAGCTGTGGTGAGTTTTAATGCAGTGTTGCCGTCACCTAGAGGAATGAGCGATTGTACAGAACCCTTCCCAAAAGACTGACTGCCAACAACGGTTGCTCGTTTATTATCTTTAAGTGCTGCTGCAAGTATTTCGGCTGCAGAGGCTGAGTTTTCATTTATAAGCACAACAATGGGGGCATTTTTTAGAATGTCTCCACGCTTTGCATAAAATGCTTGGTTGGCATCGTAAAAACGTCCTTTAGTAGTCACTATAGTGCCACTTTGTAAAAATAGGTCTGATACCGCTACTGCGCTTTGTAATGTACCCCCTGGGTTATCACGTAAATCAATTACTAAGCCTTTAAGTGGGTAACCAAAGTGGCTTTGCAGGGCAGCAACTTGCAGAGCAACCTCATTCAATGTGTGGTTAGAAAAATTATTGATAGCTATATAACCAGTACCAAAATCTAGAAGTTCGCTTGTTACGCTTTCGAGGTTTATTTGGCGGCGTGCTACATGAAACGTGAGTGGGTTTTTATTGTTATCACGACTTATAATTAGCTCTATATTTGAAAATTTACTGTCTCTTATTAGTGTTGCTACTTCATCGATTGTACGGTTTTGGGCTGCTTGGTTGTTTACACTTACAATAATATCGCTTGGCAAAATACCCGCTGCTTTTGCGGGGGAGTTATTAACCACATTAACAATAGTCATATTCTCGTCGATATTTTTAACCTCAATACCAATACCTGTATAGCGCCCGTTTGTGTTATCAAATAATGAGGTTAGTTCGTGCTCATTTAAGTACTTAGAGTAAGAGTCGAGCTTTGAATATAAGCGCTCAAACTGTTGGCTATTATATTTAATGTGGTGGCTATTTTGTAAGGTGAGATCTTCAACGTAGTAGGCATGGATGTTAAAGAGTATTTCGTCTATTTGTTGTCTTTTAAGATCTTTAATCGAGCTTGCTAGTACGTTACTAGAAAAAGCGATTAAGGTTAGTAATACAAGTAAATACAGACTTATATAAAAGCCTGTATTTTTTTGAACAATGGTAATTACTGCAGTTTTTTTAGTTGTCATCAGCTGCTCCAGAGCGGTGCAGCGATTTATTTAATTAAATGCGTTTGCACCATTTTACAGGATTTACTGCGCGTCCTTTGTGGCGTATTTCAAAGTATAGACCAGAACTAGCTTGTCCGCCGCTTTGGCCAACTAAAGCAAGGGTTTCGCCTTCGCGTACCATGTCGCCTACATCTCTTAGCAGTGTTTGGGCATGACCATATAGGCTCATAAAACCTTCACCATGGTCTACAACAATTACCCAACCATAGCCCTTTAGCCAATCGGCAAATACAACTTGGCCGTTATGTACGCTATTAATATTAGTGCCTTCTTTTGCACCAATTAATACGCCTTTCCAATCAATACCACCATGTTTACGTTGGCCGAATGTGTGCTCTAACTTGCCTTTGCTCGGCCAGTCCAATTTACCTTTGTTTTCATTTAGGCCCAGTAATTCAATTTTCTGTGTTTTTTCTTTTTCGAGCTCTTCAATTGTTGCTACCAAAGTTTGTTGGTTTTCTTTTAAATAGTTTATTGAACTTTTGGTGCTGTTGAGCTGAGCTTGTAAATTTTTAAGATTAGCTTGGCGTTCACTTTGTGCATTAAGCAATGCAGTTTGACGTCTTTTTTGCTCATCAAATAAAAGCGCTAGTTTTTCTTGTGTTTTAACAAGCTCTTTTTGGTTTTGTACTATTTGCTTTTGAAGGTCTTTTAGATCTTCAATTTGTTCAATACGGGCTTTATTTAAGTAGTTGTAATAACTAAGTGTGCGCTCAAATTTTGCAGTGTCTTCTTGATTTAACAGCATTTTAGAGTAGTCGTCGCCACCGGCCATATAGGCGCTTTTAAGTTGCGCGGCTAAAATTTTCTGAAATTGAGTGTGCTTTTTATCGAGCTCATCGGCTTTATTTTGTAGCTCTTTTTGCTGTGTTTTAGTTTCTTTTACTGATTGTTCTGCCATGTTAAGTGCTTTAGCATTTTTAGCTATATCGAGTTCATGGCTTTTTAGGTTTTTTTGTAGCGACGCTATTTTTTTTCTTTGGGCGTTATACTCAGCTTGGCTTTGCTCAAGTGCATTTTGAACTTCTGATAAGTCTTTTTTAGTACGATCCTCATTAGCAACTGCAGATGCAGTCACTAATGAAGTTAGTATTAAACCGCACTTAATTAACCGGTTAATACGTCTATTCATGTGTTATTTCAACATCATGATAGGCGTACCAGTCATTTCGCTTGGTTGCTCCATGCCCATTAAGTGAAGCATTGTAGGGGCTACATCGCTTAATGCTTTACCTTGCATAGGCTCTGCATCGCGACCAACATATATAAAATGTACCGGTTCACTAGTGTGGGCAGTATGCGCTTGGCCTGTTTTAAGATCAGCCATCTGCTCAGCATTACCATGATCGGCTGTTATTAGTGCTTCACCACCAAACTCTTCAAGTGCATCAACAACACGTCCGATACAGCTATCTACAGCTTCACAAGCTTTAACAGCAGCTTCAAATACACCAGAGTGACCAACCATATCGCCGTTAGGGTAGTTACAAATAATAGCATCGTATTTACCGCTTTTAATTGCTGCTACTAGTTTGTCGGTTAGCATTTCTGAGTTCATTTCAGGTTGTAAGTCGTAGGTTGCAACTTGCGGCGAAGGAATTAGCTCGCGTGTTTCTCCTTTAAATTCACTTTCGCGCCCGCCACTAAAGAAAAACGTAACGTGTGCGTACTTTTCAGTTTCTGAAATGCGAAGCTGTGTTTTGTTATTTTTTTCAAACCACTCACCAAGTACGTTTACTAACGGTGTTGAACCAAAGGCAATAGGTGCATCTATATCGGCTGCATACTCTGTCATCATTACAAATGCACTAAGCTCTGGCGTTCTTTTTCTTGCGAATCCATCAAAATCAGGCTCAACAAAAGCGCGAGTAATTTCGCGGGCTCTATCTGCTCTAAAGTTGGCAAAAATTAGAGTGTCGCCATCGTTTATTGAAGCAGGAGCGGCGCCTGTTGGTGTAATGGTTGTAGCGGCCACAAATTCGTCGTTTTCGTCGCGCTCGTACGCTGCATTAAGTGCCTCTACGCCGTTATCAAAATTAAAGTCACCTTCAGCTAATGCAATTACGTTGTAAGCTTTTTCTACGCGGTTCCAACGGTTGTCTCTGTCCATTGCGTAGTAGCGGCCAATAAGTGACGCCAAACGACCGCATTTAAGTTCGCTAAATAACGCTTCAATACGTTCGATTGACGCTTTAGCACTACGTGGAGGTGTATCGCGGCCATCTAAAAAGCCATGAAAGTAAACTTCTTTAGCGCCACGTTTTGCAGCAAGTTTTATGCTAGCAACTATGTGGTCTTCATGGCTATGCACACCACCTGGGCTTAAAAGACCCATTATGTGAACTGCTTTTCCTGCACTTACCGCTTTATCTATGTTTTCAACTAAGGCTGGGGTTGAATCAAATTCGCCATCGTTAATTGCTTTAGTGATACGGGTAAAATCTTGATAAACAATGCGACCAGCACCTAAGTTCACATGGCCAACTTCTGAGTTACCCATTTGACCATCAGGAAGACCAACATCTAAACCCGAAGCTGATATTAATGTGTGTGGCCGTGTGGCCCATAAATTGTCTAATACCGGTGTGTTAGCTGCAAGAATAGCATTACTTTGCGTATCTTCGCGGTATCCCCAACCGTCTAAAATCATTAATACCAGTGGTTTTTTATGCTCTGTCATAATAGCTCCTGAAAATTAGTATCTGTTGATGGATACTGTGCACCTAAAAGGTTTATTAGCGTGGTTTTAGCATACCGTGTTTTTAAGCTAGGATCAGCATTGAAAACAAGATATTAAATTTTTTCACTTATACCTCATTGACTAACCTGAACTCTGCTTGAGATAGATTTATTATCCAGAGTTCTTGTTAACTATATATGGGGGGCTTTATCGTTTTTTAAACGTCTCTAAGTGCTCCTAAACTCGCATTTTAGGTTGGTTTGGGTATACTTGCGTGGCTAAAGTACAAAATCCTTAAAATATTAGGGCGTGTTGCACTTTGGTGGTTGAATTTGCAGCAGTATGTTTGGTTTTTAGGCAAGGCAGAGCCTATGAAATGTGGTTACTCCCCATAAATAGGCGATAACGTAGCATAAATACCAAACATACGCTGCCCGTTGGGTTCTTTCTAGGGACTATTACCTCTTTGTTGCTCGGTTTTTACTTAGCCCACTAGGTTACAAATCTCGCGCCGCGATTTAATCGCCCCTAGATTGAACAAATTTCAATCCACAAAGGCCAACACGCCCTAGGTTTAAAACATAATTTCATAGTGGAAGTAGAATGGATCAATATATTGAATTTATTACAAATCATCCCATTTTAAGCCTTGCTTGGGTTGGTATTGTTTTCCTTATTGTTAGTGGCTGGATAAAAAGTAAGCTTTCAGCTGTTCGTCAAATAAATCCTCAGCAGCTTACGTTACTTATTAACCGTGATGACGGTCAAGTAATCGATATACGTGCGCAAAAAGAGTTTAATGCAGGGCGTATTTCTGGTGCTGAGCACTTAAGCCCAGAGAATGCGAAAAAATCTGACTTTTCAAGCCTTGAAAAGTACAAGACTAAACCCATTATAGTTGTATGTACTACAGGTATGACTGCCCAAGGTACTGCAGCCGCTATGAGTAAAGCTGGTTTTGAACGAGTTTACTTATTAGCAGGTGGCATGGGTGCGTGGCAATCTGCCAGCTTACCAACTACAACAGGTCGCTAATCAGTTTAGCTAGGCCGATAGAGGATTTATTATGAGTAATGTTGTTTTATACACCAAGGCGTATTGTCCATTTTGTCAGCGTGCTCTTTCGCTTTTAAACAGCAAAGGCGTTGAATACACAAATTATGATATTGGTGTACAGCCTGAGCTACGCGATGAAATGATTGCCAAAGCAGGTGGTGCAAGCACAGTACCGCAAATTTTTATTAATGATGAACATATCGGTGGCTGCGACGACATGATGGCTATTGAAGCGCAAGGTAAACTTGACGCCAAGCTAAACGCTTAATTTAATTATAATAACGAACAAGTTAGGAATAACAATGAACGAAGAAAATCAAAACGTAGCAGCTGCAGAAGCCGGCGCACAATTTACTATTCAACGTATTTACACTAAAGATGTATCGTTTGAAACGCCAAACTCTCCGGCCATTTTTCAAAAAGAATGGACGCCAGAAGTTAAGCTAGACCTAGATACACGCTCTAATAAACTAGACGAAGGTGTATTTGAAGTTGTTTTAGCGCTAACTGTAACCGCTTCTCTTGGTGAAGAAACTGCGTTCTTATGTGAAATTCAACAAGCAGGTATTTTTACTATTGCTGAAGTTGAAGAAGTGCAACTTGCGCACATGCTAGGTGCATTTTGTCCTAACGTGTTGTTCCCATATGCACGTGAAGCTGTTTCAAACCTTGTTAACCGTGGTACTTTCCCACAGCTTAACCTTGCGCCAGTTAATTTTGATGCGTTATTTGCACAATACATGCAACAACGTACTGCGCAAGCTGACCAGGCTTCAGCAGACGCATAACTTATGAGTACAGCAACTACAGCTGTTACTGTATTAGGGGCGGGGTCTTACGGCACCGCCCTTGCTATTTGTTTAGCCCGAAATGGTCACCACGTGACACTTTGGGGAAGAAATAGCGACGACGTTGCCACGCTTGCAGCTGAGCGGAAAAATCAACGTTACTTACCTGATGCTCCTTTTCCAGATACTCTTACTCTTGAAGCTAACTTACAACATGCCGTTGCTAGCAGCGCTATTATACTTGTTGTTGTGCCAAGCCATGCTTTTGGCGACACACTTGCGCAGATTAAACCTGCATTGCAAGACGGTGCTAAAGTAGCGTGGGCAACTAAAGGGCTTGAGCCTAATACTGGACGTTTGTTACAAGAAGTGGCTTTGCAAGAATTAGGTGATGATATTCCACTTGCGGTACTGTCGGGTCCTACGTTTGCAAAAGAAATGGCGATGGGGTCACCTACAGCTATTTCAGTGTCTTCTACGTCGCCTGAATTTGCTCAGCAGCTCGCTGATTTACTTCATTGTGGTCGCTCATTCCGTGTGTATAACAATGATGATTTTATTGGTATACAGCTCGGTGGTGCGGTTAAGAATGTAATTGCCATTGGTGCCGGTATTTCGGACGGTGTTGGTTTTGGCGCTAATGCGCGTACCGCACTTATCACCCGAGGTCTTGCAGAGCTTACTCGTTTAGGTTGCGCTCTTGGTGCTAAGCCAGAAACCTTCATGGGAATGGCAGGCCTTGGCGATTTAATACTAACGTGTACAGATAACCAATCACGTAATCGTCGATTTGGTTTAGCGTTAGGTAAAGGCGAAAGCGTTGATGCTGCTATTGAATCAATTGGTCAAGTAGTTGAAGGCTTTAGAAATACCAAAGAGGTGTATTTATTAGCGCAGCGTAGCGGTGTAGAAATGCCGATTACCGAGCAAATTTATAAAGTGCTTTATGAAAATAAAGATATGAAAGAAGCTGCAATGGCGCTATTAGGCCGAGAGCAACGTTCTGAATAATTTTATAAGCGTTTATAAAACTAAAAAAACCGACGTTATGTCGGTTTTTTGTTGTTTAGCTCAAAGCTATTTACTGCGCGTTAGGAAAACCCAACTGGCGCCACGACTCGTAAACAAACACGGCTACTGCGTTTGATAAGTTCATGCTGCGGCTATTGGCTTGCATAGGAATACGTACACGCTGCTCTTTTGGCAGTGCTTGGATCATATCGTCAGGCAGGCCGCGAGTTTCTGGGCCAAATACCAAGCAGTCACCCGCTTCGTAACTTGCTTCATGGTGAAACTGACTACCTTTGGTTGTACATGCATATATTTTTTTTGGTTTACATTTTTCAAGGTAATCTTCAAATGAGGCATGGCGTTGAACATGACTAAATTCATGATAATCAAGTCCTGCACGTTTCACGCGCTTATCGTCCCACTCAAAACCTAGCGGCTCAATTAAATGTAATGCATAGCCGGTATTGGCACATAGGCGAATAATATTACCAGTGTTAGGCGGTATTTCAGGTTGGTATAAAACAATATCCAGCATAATGAGCCTTATAAAATAATCTGTAGTTTGACGAAGGGCAGTATACACGAAACCTTTTAAAAAAATGATATACTCACACTATTGAGTACTCCTAATTATCGGATTAAAACGTGCATAACCGTAGCTACGAATTTTGGGTTAAAACTTCAAGCATTGTTACCATGGTAATGGTTAGTTTAATGATTGGCGCAAAAACATGGGCATGGCTGGCTTCTGGCTCTGCCTCAATGCTTGGCTCGTTAACTGATTCGTTAATGGATATTACTGCCACCGCCATGAGTTTTTTAGTGTTAGGTTACGCACTGCGCCCAGCAGATGATGACCATAGATTTGGACACGGAAAAGCTGAAGCACTTGCTGGACTTGGGCAAGCCGCGTTTATTGCAGGCTCAGGTTGCCTACTTGCTTTTCATGGTATTGAGCGATTATTTAACCCTATACAGTTAAGCCATTCTTTATTAGGTGTGTGGGTAAGTATTTTTGCTATTGCGTGCACGCTCGTCATTGTATTTGTACAAAACAAGGTGGTTAAATACACCGATTCAATTGCTATAAAAGCCGACTCAGTACATTACAAAGGTGATTTAATATTAAATGCTGCTGTGCTATTAGCTATTTTGTTAGCTTATAATGGTGTGTTGTATGCCGATCCTGTTTTTGCGATAGGTGTAGCGGGTTACTTACTTTATAACAGCTGGGATATTGCTCGCGATAGTGCCGATCATTTAATGGATAAAGAACTGCCAGATGATGAAAAGCAAAGCATATTTGATATAGCCAGAGCCCATGCTGATGTACATGGTGTGCATGATATTCGTACGCGCCAAGGCGGAAAAGTTAAGTTTATCCAAATGCACTTAGAGCTTGATGATCATTTAAGTTTGATTCGCGCACATAACGTAGCTGATGAAGTAGAGGCAATGCTTAAAGAACGCTTTGAGTCTGAGGTAGATATACTGATCCACCTCGACCCTTTGTCGGTACTTATTAAGCCGTCACCGACTCACAAAACTGATACAAGCTTTTAAGCAATGGCTGGCGTATTTCATCACGTTCAAAAAACAGCTCGTGTTTAGCGCCTTCAAAGCTTTTAAGTACCGTGTTTACGTGCCTGTTTGCTAATTTATATTGGGCATTGTTATCAACCACTTCGTCGTTTTGCGCACTGGCAATATAAAGTGGAATAGTCACGCTTAAGTTATCCACAGAAGTTATAAATGCAAACGTCGCATTTAGCCAGCCGTAAGTAACACCGCCGAGCTGTAGTAATGGCTCTTCTTGATATGTTTGCCTAAATAGCTCGTAACGCACTGGGCTGCTGGTTAATACATTTGTAGCAAACTCATCGGGTATGTAATCGGTTTGCCCTAGTGCGTAATTGTCTTTTTGACCCAAAAGGGTTGCAGTACTTGCTATTAATTTAGCTAAAGGCTTTGGTGTGTTTTTTGTATAAATATCAAGCATAGGCGCTGATAAAAACGCGCCACTAAAGTTGTGTTCAAAATGCGCAAGATAGTCAAATGCTATGGCGCCGCCCATTGAATGACTCACTAACACCTTTTTACCTTGCCAATGAGTATCCACTATTTGTGTATTAAATAAGTTTAGGTCTGCGCTGTAATCTTTAAATTGATTAACATGGCCTTTGTGCTTATTTAGTAGGTGGCGATAAGAGCGGCCTTGTCCTTGGTGATCGGCTATGAATATGGCAAAATTATTGTTATACAGCTCCCATAACAACTCTTTATATTTATCTAACCCTTCAAGGCGCCCAGAGCTTATTACAATGGCATTTTTGGCTTTATCTGGTATGGCATAAGCATAAAATAATTGCCCGTTAGGTGTATCTAAATAAGCTTTAATTAGCGTGTTTTTATAAAAGTTATTAATTGTTATTTGATTACTCTTAAGCTCACGCTCACTACTATAAAACATGCTTTACTCTTTTATTAATGGCAAGGTTATATTAGCACACAAGCCACCTAGTTCTTTATTTGATAATACTAAACTGCCGCCATGCGCAGTAATAGCATTTTTAGCAATCGCAAGACCTAAACCCGTGCCACCACTTACGCGATCCCGCGCATCTGACTGTCTAAAAAAGGGCTCGCAAAGCTTGCTCAGTTGATCATCTGGCACACCAGAGCCATCGTCACATATTTCTATATAAATGGCATCAGCATGCTTTAGAGTAATGCTAATTGTATTATTTGCGTATTTAATAGCGTTGCGTAATAGGTTTTCAAGCGCACTGGCAATAAGGCCTTCGTCGCAATTAATGTTTACGTCTACAGCGCCCACTATATTTAGCTGCTTATTATTTTGTTTTGCTTCAAACTGCGCATCGTTAATAACGTGATCTACAATTATTTGCAGTGATTGTTTTTGCAGTGAAAGCGCTTGGCTTTTTGCTTCTAAGCGAGAAACTTGCAGCACGTCGGCAATCATTTTATCGAGTTGGTTAGCTTCTTTTTCTATGCGTAATAAATACGATTGGCTAGCGTCGTTAGCTTGCATTTGTGCAAGTCCGGTAGCCATTTTTAAACGTGTAAGAGGCGATCGTAATTCATGTGATATGTCGGCTAATAAGCGTTTTTGTGAACTAATTAAAAGCTCTAACTGATTAGCCATGCTGTTAAAATCTCGCCCTAGTATTCCTAGCTCATCTTTTCGGTTTACAGAAATGTCGGCTCTTGCGCTTAGGTTACCCGCTGATAGTTTAATTGCCGCTTTTTTAAGGCTATTTATAGGGGCTATTAAGTTACGGCTAAATACAAAGCTTAAAATAAGAGAGGCAACAATTGCGATGACTATTTTCATCCAATTAGGCATAAGCTTAAAGCGCATTATTAGCGGTGGTTGATGGTTAATATCTATTTCGTAAAGATAAAAACTGCCTTCAGGCACGTTTATATTAACAGGGCCGAAGGCTTGATATTTCTCAGTGAAAATAATTTGCGGTGACATATTTTGAGTGAAGTTTAATAAACTTAAGTCGATGCTCTCTGGCACCTCTTTACTACTAAGAGAGTCCTCGCTTTGAGCTGCGCTTAAGTATAAAAGTTTACGCTTTGATAGGCGAGGGTGTACTAATACTTCGCTTAGGCTGCGCTTATGTTTAATAGCAGTGCGCTCAATACTTTTGGCGGTGTATATTAGGTTTTTTTTCATCGGGCCATAAAGTGGCTCGTTAGATACCGCATTAATAGCGGTTATATTACTTAAAAATATAAGCGCTGCTACGGTGCCGATTATAGTTAACCAAAACCAAATAAATACTTTAAAAAACAGGTAGTGCCCAGGATGTTTTAACCAAGCAAAGTAAGTGCTTTTATTCGCCTTGGATAAAGACATAACCCGTACCTCGCATTGTTTTAATTCGCTCACCTGGAATATGCTCAGCTATTTTTTTACGGATATTACTTACATGCATATCGATAGAGCGATCAAAAGAAGCTAAGCGCCTGCCTAGCACTTCTTCGCTAATTTGCTCTTTACTAACAACTTCGCCTGCATTTTTACACAATAGCGTGAGTATTTCGTACTCTGTACCGGTAAGGGTTAGTGTAGAGCCGTCGATTGAGGCCTCTCGCGCTGCAAGGTTAACAGTAATACCATTAACGAGTAACTTACTCGTGGTAGCTGCATTTAAGCTATTAATGTGCTCAATACGGCGTGTTATTGCTTTTACGCGGGCTAGTAATTCACGATGATTAAAAGGCTTTGGTATGTAATCGTCAGCGCCTAGCTCTAGACCAAAAATACGGTCAAAGTCTTCACCTTTTGCAGTAAGCATTATTACCGGTGTGAGTTTTGTTTGCCTAAGCTGTTTAAGCACTTCAAAACCATCAAGCGTTGGTAACATTACATCTAGCAATATAAGGGCGTAGTCATTTGCTTGTGCTAGTTTAAGGCCCTGCTCACCGTCGTGTACGCTTTGTATTTCAAACCCTTGGGCAGTTAAATACTCACTTAATAGCTCACAAAGGCCAGTGTCGTCATCAATCATTAATAGTTTCATTTACAAACCCTTAGAGTTGTTTATAGCGTTATTTTACCGGCTAAATAGTGCAAAGGTGAATCTTTACACAACCTTTACACTGCTTTGCGTTACTTTGCATTGAGTTAGGTATAGTTAACTCACTGGCTTAGCAGCCACAACCAACCCAATATTAAGGTAATGATTATGACTAAATTAAACACACTTTCAAAATTAGTACTTATCTGTGGCTTAGCAACAGCAACGCTTGGTGCTGGTAGCGTATTAGCTAAAGGCGACGGACATAAACAAGGCCATTCTCAAGCTCGTTTTTTACTTTCTGAGCGCGGCGTTGAAAAATTAAACCTAACAGATGAGCAGCAAACTAAGCTAAAGGCTATTTTTGAAGCGCAAAAAACACAGATGAAAGCGTTGCGTGGCGACGATAAAGAAGCCCGTAAAGCGATGCGTGAAGCGCATAAAGCTAAAATGGATGCGTTACTTTCGGCGGCAACATTTGACGAAAATGCAGCAAAAGAGCTATTAAATGAACGTCATGAAAAAGGTGATCAATTTGGTTTAATTAAACTAAAAACGCAGCACCAAGTAATGCAAGTTCTTAACGCTGAGCAAAAAGAGAAGTTTGCTAAAATGCAAAAGCGTATGAATAAAAAGCACAGTAAACAAAAAAGTTAATTATACTTTTTGTAAATACTAAAAAACCAGCTTAATGCTGGTTTTCGTATTTAGGGCATGATGAAGATAAATTACTTAAAAAAGTCATCTTCATTTTTAGCCAGCATAGCTTCAATATCTTCAATCATGTCTTGGCTAAACTCTTCTGCGGACGTGATTGGTGCAGAAATTCTGTTATTTTCAAACGACCATTCACCTAAATCAATTAGCTGACAGCGTTTTGAGCAAAAAGGACGAAATGGGCTTTGCTCTGACCATTCAACTTTAGTTTTACAGGTTGGGCAGTTTACAATAGTAGGCATAATTTACTCTTTACAATCTTTTTCTGCATTTTACATTACTTAGATATGAGTCTCTAGGTATAAGTAAGGCTCTGAATTTAGTGTTCAGAACCTTGTAGCTTTTACTATGGATCTTTAAAAATTAGTCACGCGATTAATTTCACCAAGGGATGTAAGACCATCGGCTGCTTTGCGTAAACCCGATAAACGTAAATTATTAAATCCGGCTTTAAGTGAAACGTCAGCTATTTCAAGCGAGTTACCACCGCGCATAATAATTTGGGCAATTTCAGGAGTAATTTGCATTACTTCGTAAATACCCACTCGGCCTTTATAACCATCGGTACAACTATCACACCCTTTAGGCGTATATAACGTCATTTCTTCAATTTGCTTGGCGCTAAATCCTTGGCGAGCCAGTTCTTCACTCGGAAGTTGTTCTGGCGTTTTACATTTAGGGCATAAACGACGTGCTAAACGCTGGGCTATAATTAAGCTGATCGAACTTGCTACGTTATAAGCCGGCACACCCATATTTAATAAACGGGTGATTGTTTCCGGCGCTGAGTTTGTATGCAATGTTGATAAAACCAAGTGACCTGTTTGCGCCGCTTTTATTGATATTTCTGCGGTTTCTAGGTCACGTATTTCACCTACCATAACTACATCAGGATCTTGACGTAAAAATGCACGCAGTGCATTGGCAAAAGTCATATCGGCTTTAATGTTAATTTGTACTTGGTTTACACCTTCAAGGTTAATCTCAACCGGATCTTCCGCAGTACTAATATTGCGCTCTGGCTGATTTAATATATTTAAACCTGTGTATAGCGATACTGTTTTACCAGAACCCGTTGGCCCTGTTACAAGTATCATCCCTTGGGGCTGGGCAAGTGCATCCATATAGAGCTTTTTCTGCTCAGGCTCATAGCCTAATACATCAATGCCTAACATAGCGCTTGATGAATCAAGGATACGCATTACTATTTTTTCGCCCCACAAGGTAGGCATAGTACTTACACGAAAGTCGATACTTTTGCGTTCAGTAATTTTTAGTTTTATACGACCATCTTGTGGTTTGCGTTTTTCGGCAATATCGAGTCGCGACATTACTTTAATACGTGCAGAAAGCTTGGTTGCTAATGTATTAGGTGGGCTTGCCACTTCATGCAAAATGCCATCAATACGAAAGCGGATACGGTATTTGTGCTCATACGGTTCAAAGTGCAAATCAGACGCCCCTTTCTTAATGGCATCCATTAAAATTTTGTTGATGTATACGATGATAGGCGCATCATCTTTATCATCATCTTGTGGTGCTGTATCTCTTTGGCTTTCTGAGTCTAAATCAGCAAATTCCTGAAACTCGTCATCGGTTAGATTTAAACTGCCAGTAGCATCTAGTAATTGCTCAATTTTGGTATCGAGTTGAATATAATCAACAACAACAATTTCGCATGAAAGACCGGTACTAAACTCAAAGTTTTCGAATGCGCCGTAATCTGTTGGGTCTGATGCTGCTATATAAACTTTTCGATCTTTTTGAACAAGCGGCAAAATATGATGTTTACGTATAAGTTTTTCTTTTACGAGATCGGCCGGGATTCTTGTAGGATCAAAGTCTTTTAAATCAAAATAAGGTACGCGAAACAAATCAATACATTGTTCAGCTAAATCTTTACTATCGATTTTTCCACATTTAGAAATAAGCTCAGCTGTTGAGGCAAATTCATTTTGTTTGTTTTTAACCGTGTCGGCATCAATGCGGCCAAGGGTTATAAATTTTCTCAATAACGGTGAGTTAATATTCATTGCGCACCTGTTTTATTCCTTCAATAGTAAGCAATTTATCAGAAAAAAGAAGGTGATTACATCACCTTTCATTCTTTGTTGTGATTTTACTAACTAAAATACGAGTTTGTGTGAGTTAGGACAGTGTTAATGTGAGTTAGTTTTGTTGTGTAATGCATATTGTAGGTACTTTTTATGAAGATCAACAAGTTCTATATGCACTAGGTTTAAACTTCGGTCATTATTTAAAATATCATCTGCTTTTTGCTGTTTATTGGCTCGTGACATTTGTGAGGCAATAATACTTTTAACTTGCTCAATACTTGTATTGTCACGTTTTGTTGTACGCGTTATTTGAACAGAGATTGGCACGTCAATAAGTAAGGTACGGTCGCAATATTTATCAAGGTTGTTTTCAAACAATAAAGGCGCTACTAAAACAACATAAGGGCTTGCTGCGCTATTTAAATCGTTTAGTATTTTTATCCGTATAAGAGGGTGCAGTAACGCATTAAGCCATTCTTTGTCATTGTTGTTAGTAAATATTTTTGCACGCAGCTCTGCTCTATTTAATGTGCCATCAGGCAATAAAATATCTTTGCCAAAGTGTTGGGTAATTGCTTTTAGCCCTTTGCTGTTTGGCTCTACTACTTGACGCGCAATTATATCGGCATCAACTATTGTAATACCAAGCTCTTCAAACATATTACTAATGGCTGTTTTACCACAGCCAATACCACCAGTTAATCCTAATACCCAGCTGTTTACTTTAGTTATTTGCTCACTCATTCTAATTAACCAATTAAATTAAAATAAGCGCCTTGAATTTGGTTGCCCCAAAGCATTGCAATCCAGCCAGCTATCGCTAAATAAGGCCCAAAAGGGATAGGGGTCGCTTTGTCTTTACCTTGTATGCTCAATAGTGCAATACCTATGATGGCACCTACTACGCTCGAAAGCAGAATAATAGTGAGTAATGACTGCCAGCCAAGTAATGCCCCAAATACTGCAAGCAATTTAAAATCGCCATAGCCCATGCCTTCTTTACCGGTTAATAACTTAAATAGCCAAAATACGCTCCATAAGCTTAAATAACCGCAAGCCGCGCCAATAATTGCATCGGTTGGTGTAATTGTGTAACCCATTACAGAGGCAATAAGTGCAAGCCATACAAGCGGAAGTGTAAGTTGATCTGGCAGCAGCATGTGGTCAATATCAATAAAGGTTAGTGCTACCAATATCCACGTTACAAAAATATATAAAAGGGCTTGCTCGGTCGCACCAAAGCTATAGGCAACAATTAAACTTAATATGGCAGTAATTAGCTCTACAGCAGGGTATCGGGCAGAAATAGGATTACTGCAACTTGCACATTTACCTTTAAGTATTAACCAACTAATAATAGGAATATTCTGCCAAGGCTTAATGGCAGTTTTACATTTAGGGCAGGTAGAGTTGGGCTTTACTAAGTTAAAAGGCTCGTTGATATTGGCTTGTTTAGGTTTATTCCCTGTAAGTTCATCTTCTAACAGTAGTCTGCATTCGCTTTGCCACTCACGTTGCATCATTAGCGGTAAGCGATAAATAACCACATTTAAAAAACTACCAATACATAAACTAATTAAGCCAATTGTGGTTAAATAAAACCACAATTGGCTTTGCATTACTTCAATAATACTTTGCATTTGTTTACCTAAAACTAAAATTTTTTAATAATACCAATTAACAGCGCGATGTAAAATCGTAATTAAAAACGCGATATAAAATCGCGACTACGTGTGTTTTTAAATAGGTGTTTATATTTTTTAAAGGTATTAAACAACAGAGCCCAATTGGAAAATAGGCAAGTACATGGCAACAATCAAGCCACCAACAAGTACACCTAGTACAGCCATAATAAGTGGCTCAAGCAAGCTCGATAGGCCATCAACAGCATCATCAACTTCTTGCTCGTAAATAGTAGCCACTTTGGCGAGCATGCCATCTAGTGAGCCAGACTCCTCACCAATCGCGACCATTTGTATTACCATATCAGGGAATATTTTAGAGTTACGCATTGCCCAGTTCATCTGATTACCAGAGCTAACCTCTGCTTTAATATCTAAAATAGCGTAACGATAAACAGCATTACCTGAAGCGCCTGCGGCAGAATCAAGTGCATCAACCAGTGGCACACCAGCGGCAAACGTGGTCGAAAGAGTTCGCGCATAGCGAGCAACAGCCGCTTTATTTAAAATCATACCGATCACAGGGAGTTTTAGTATTGCTCTGTCTGTAGCATCTCTGAGTTTTAAGCTTTTTAGTTTAGCTTCTTTAAAAAGCCAACCTGCACCAACAATCGCTATCAGCATCATCCACCAATATTCTTGCATAAATTCAGATATGCTAATTACGAATAAGGTAAATGCAGGCAGCTCTGCCCCAAATCCTGCAAAAATATCTTGGAACTGGGGTACTACAAAGATAAGTAAAATTGAGGTAACAATAAGTGCAATAACTAATACTGAAATAGGGTAAAACATCGCCTTTTTAATTTTTGACTTTAATGCTTCAGACTTTTCTTTATAAATAGCAACACGATCAAATATTCTATCAAGCGCACCCGACTGCTCGCCCGATGCTACTAGGTCGCAATATAAATCATCAAAATAACGGGGATGTTTTCTTAGTGCTGACGATAATGGCTGGCCTGCTTTTACTTCATCAGCAATTTTTTCCATTAATTTAGCGACACTTTTATTTGAAGAGCCGCTGCCAATCATTTCGATTGATTGTATTAGCGGAACGCCCGCCATCAACATAGTCGCTATTTGTCGAGTAACGAGAGCAATATCTTTAGGAGTTATCTTTTGTACACTCTGAATGCCAAATAACGGTTTTGCTTTACGCTTTACTTTTGAGGGTGTAATGCCTTGTTTTCGAAGCTGAGCTTTTACTAAGGCTATGCTCGAGCCGGTAACTTCTCCTTCTAAGCGTTTACCTCTGGCACTAACACCAACCCATTGGAAAGTATCTAAATTACTTTTTTCATTTTTCTTAGGCATTGAGACAGCCTTAAAGTGTTTCAGAAATATAGTTTAAAGGAGTGCTAGGAAACTAATCACTCCTTTAAGGTAATTATTTTACTGAACAATTAATACTTCTACCGTCTACGGTACATCCAGTTCCAGTCATAACCCATTTTAGGCTACCATTCGTGACGGTAGGAGTAATAGTTAAAGCCATTTTACTACCATCGCTAGCTGTGCCTGTTGTTGTTAAAGAAATAACACCATCAGTTGTAGATACAGCGTCAACGAAGTTAATTGTTGCGCCATCATCTGTAGCGATGTTAGCAGGGATATCTTCTGAGCCGCCGTCACAAGAAGTTAAGTTCCCATTCATTTGACTACAAAGGGCAACAGCTGTTTTATATGAAGCAATTCCTGCCAACGCTGAACTAACTTTAGTTCTCTGTGTGTAGTCTTGATACTGAGGCAGTGCTACTGCAGCAAGAATACCGATGATTGCTACTACAATCATTAATTCAATTAGGGTGAAACCCTGTTGTTTTTGAGTCATTGTTTTCATGTTTCCTCTCCTAAAGGATAGATTTTTGTAACTTAAATCACTTAAGCGGCAAAATGCCTCACTTAATTTAACTGATTTACTTTACAGTTTTACTTAAAATTAATTTTATTACACTTTAGCTTTAGGGTATGAAACACAAAAGCCGTATGTGAATTCATTATGTTTAGTACTAACTATAAAAGTTTACTAAGAGCACTACACGTTGTAGCAACAAATAGTATAGACATAAAGTAAGTCGTTTAGTTGCTTAAGTTTTTAATTATGTTTTTAAAAACTTAAGGTACTAGTTATTTATGACTACCTTTTGAAATGAAATAGTACAACATAATGAGTCTACCATTTTAATTTAGTATTTAGCACGCATATTCTTATAAAAAAGCGATTTTATTTAACAAAATGTTACAAAGTAAGCCTTTCGGATTATTTAATGCTTTTTTACTTCATTTGTCAACTAATTAGCGGTATTGATCGGCGGTTTTTGTTTTAAAATTGTTCAAAACGCATCGATAAATCGATTGATTGTAAGTTTTTTGTTAATGCTCCGCTTGATATAAAATCGACACCTGCTTGTGAATAAGTTTTGAGCGTTTCTAGGGTCATATTGCCTGAAACCTCTAATTTTGCACGCTTGTTGGTCAAAATTACGGCTTGTTTAATTTGCTCTACGCTAAAGTTGTCTAGCATAACTATGTCGGCGCCAGCTTCAATTGCTTGCTTGAGTTCAGGGAGTGATTCTACTTCTACTTCGACAGGTTTGTTTGGGTGGTTTTGTTTAGCTTGAGCTACGGCTTTGTTTATTGTGCCACAAGCCGCTATATGATTTTCTTTAATTAAAAAAGCGTCAAATAATCCAATACGATGGTTTGCCCCCCCGCCACATTTTACTGCGTATTTTTGAAGAGCGCGCAGACCTGGAATTGTTTTGCGTGTGTCGAGTAGTTGCGTAGTTGTGCCGCTTAGCTCTTTTACGTAACGCGCTGTAGTAGTTGCAGTGCCTGATAACGTTTGTACAAAGTTAAGTGCAGTACGTTCGGCAGTTAATATTGAACGAGCTGAACCAATAGCGGTGAATAATGTGCTGTTTGCTTTAACTGCGTCGCCATCATTTATAAGTACGTTAACCTGAACGCTTGGGTCTACTTGTTTGAATACTTCAAGGATGATGTCTTTTCCGCAAAAAATGCAGTCTTCGCGAGTGATTACTTTAGCGTTTGCTTGCTCATTTTTGGGGATCAATTGCGCGGTAATATCGCCTTCTTGCGCGGTTTGATAATTTAAATCTTCGTCAAGTGCAAGAGTGACTAGTTGAGTAATGAGGGAGTGCGAAATAGACATAGGATGCTCATAAGCGTTAATAAATTAAGCAAATTTTACTATGTTTATAAAAGAAAGAGAAGCGATTGCCTTTTCACCAATGTAAAGATAAGCGCGTATAGTAAATTAGTATCTACGTGTGGGTTTGAGTTATTTGTAGGTGAGGTTTTATACCTCGCTTGTTACTATCATTTTTTTAATAAATCCTTTAGCATCAGTACTATGTATCTCTTGATATTTATATAATAAACGTATCATGAAAATAGATTTAAACGGTGTTTTAAGTACGGTAGCGCAGCGGCCTTGTTCGCATTTTGATGAGCGCCCTGATGAGGCTGATATTTCTTTATTGGTGATTCACAATATATCATTGCCAGCAGGGCAGTTTGGTACACCTTTCATTGATGACTTATTTATGGGTAGCATTGACTGTAATGCTCATCCAAGTTTTAGTGACTTAAAGAGTTTACGTGTATCGGCCCATTGTTTTATAAAGCGCACCGGTGAGACTATACAATACGTGCCTTTTGAAAAACGTGCTTGGCATGCTGGGCAATCTGAGTTTGAGGACGCGCCTGCGTGTAATAACTTTAGTATTGGTATTGAACTTGAAGGTACCGACACCGCACCATATTCTTTAGCGCAGTACAAAACATTAACTATTATTAGTAAATCTATAATGCAACGCTATCCAAAAATTACCCCTTCGCGTATTGTTGGACATTGCGATATTGCTCCAGGGCGTAAAACCGATCCTGGTAGTAGCTTTAATTGGCCATTGTTTTTTAATATGCTTGAACAGCTAAGTTAAGAGAGTTATTCCCATGATTTTAGTTTCTATAATAATTGCATTAATACTAGAGCGCTTAGGGGCTCGGTCTAATTACTGGCAGATAAGTTATTACGCAAATGGTTATTTAAATCGCTCTAATAAATTACTTGGTGATAAGGGCTTATTTAGCTCAGCACCGGGCTTTTTAATTTGGCTTTTACTCCCAGTGATTGCGGTGGCACTAATTTATTGTTTGTCAGATTTTGTATTGTGGCAGCTGGGCATTAATATCGCGGTGCTTTTGGTTTGCTTTGGTTGTGCTAAGCAGCGTGCTTTATATAAGTCGTACTTAAATGCGTTAACGCGAGATGACGGTACTGCTGCATCTTTATATGCGTTGCAAATAGGTCAAAAGCGTACTGATGACATCGATGGTGGTGAAACCTTTGGGGAAACATTGGCGTGGGTAAATTTTAGATTTTACTGTGCGGTTATTTTTTGGTTTGTTGTTTTAGGTGCTCCAGGTGCGGTTTTATATGCACTGGTACGTACTTTAGCTGATTTAGTACGAGAAGATCATAAAGTAATATTTGCTAAGCGTTTTAAACTTATACATAAACTATTGTTTTGGCTCGACTGGTTACCTGCACGTATTACAAGCTTTGGTTATTTAGTAATAGGTAACTTTAATAAAGGCACGAGCTGTTGGTTACGTTACGTACTTAACTTTAAATCTCCAAACCGAGAAGTCGTAACATGTACTGCACTTGCTGCAGAGCAAGTTGAAAAGCGTTATTACGGCTGTACCTACGAAGCCACTTGTATGATTAAGCTTGTTAAGCGCAATGTATTATTTTACTTAGTACTTATAGCGCTACTTACATTATTTGGTGGACTGTCTTAGGTTAATACCTTTTTAATAAAGTACCTTATGCAAGGTAAGGTGCTTTAATCTCTTCCTGCAATTTTTGAACACAATAAAATAGAGCTAATATTCTAACCCCTTCTGGTCAGACCAATTGTTTTCATCCTATTAACGTTATAACAATTTTTGTAAATTGCGCATTGTTTAATCTTCGTTCAAAATGCGTTACGCTACTTTAATTGCTCAAATTACCTGTAAATTGACAGCTAATAAGGTTTTTGATACCGTATTGAAAATTTTTGGTATGACCAATTTACCTTTTGGGTAAATCATACTACTCAAAGCCCCGCTTTATGGGCTCTTTGTATTTATACAACGCGGACGTTGATTCATGTCTTTAAAGATCAAAGCAGCAAAGTTATCTGATGTTATTTTACAGCAACTCGAGAACATGATTCTTGAAGGCTCGTTAGCACCAGGTGAAAAGTTGCCACCAGAGCGTGAACTAGCAAAGCAATTTGAAGTGTCTCGCCCGTCACTGCGTGAGGCAATTCAAAAATTAGAAGCGAAAGGTTTAGTTACGCGTCGCCAAGGTGGCGGCACGTTTGTAAAAAATCAGCTCGAAGAAGGGCTTACTGATCCACTTTTTGATTTGATTAGTAAACACCCTGAGTCGCAGTTTGATTTACTTGAATTTCGTCATGCATTAGAAGGGATTGCTGCTTACTACGCGGCACTGCGCGGGACCAGCAACGATTTTAGCAAAGTGAAAGAAAGCTTTGATAAAATTGCCCTAGTTAATGATGATTTACAGCAAAAAGCAAAAGCAATTAATGCATTTCACTTTAGCGTGGCAGAAGCTTCGCATAATGTGGTGTTACTGCATTTAGTAAGAGGCATGAAAGCGCTGCTTGAGCAAAATGTATTGCAAAATTTAACTGTTTTATTAAAAAAGTCAGATATTAGCAGTCAATTAGCCCAACACAGGCGTTTATTAATGGATGCCGTTATTGACGGTAATCCAGAACAAGCCCGTTTAGCAAGTAATGCGCACTTAGCATTTATAGAAGAAGCACTACTTGAAGCAGGCAAAGAACATTCGCGAATTGAACGTAGTTTAAGACGCACTAAACAAAATTAAGTTAGTACATAACTACTTTGAACACACAAATTAAGTAGCTGTGATATTAAATTAACAATATTCGTATTTTAAACATAAGGAAACCTCCATATGTCTGAAGTCAATAAAATTGACGTAGACGCGCTAGAAACACAAGAGTGGTTACAAGCTCTTGAATCAGTTGTGCGCGAAGAAGGTGTTGAACGAGCTCAGTTTTTACTTGAGCAAGTATTAGAGCAAGCCCGTTTAGACGGCGTTGATATGCCAACGGGTATTACCACGAACTACGTTAATACTATTCCTGTAGATCAAGAACCTGCTTACCCGGGTGATGTAAATCTTGAGCGTCGTATTCGTTCAATTATACGTTGGAACGCGATTATGATCGTTCTACGTGCATCTAAAAAAGATCTCGACTTAGGCGGCCATATGGCGTCTTACCAATCATCTGCTGCATTTTATGAAGTGTGTTTTAACCACTTTTTTAAAGCGCCAAATGATGTAGACGGTGGTGACTTAGTTTATTACCAAGGTCATATTTCTCCTGGTATTTATGCACGTGCATTTGTTGAAGGTCGTTTATCGGCTGCACAACTAGATAACTTCCGCCAAGAAGTTGATGGCGAAGGCTTACCATCGTACCCACACCCTAAGTTAATGCCTGAATTTTGGCAGTTCCCTACGGTATCAATGGGCTTAGGTCCTATTTCGTCTATTTACCAAGCGCGCTTCTTAAAATACTTAGATGGTCGTGGCTTAAAAGATACTAAAAACCAACGTGTATACGCGTTTTTAGGTGACGGTGAAATGGATGAGCCAGAATCACGTGGCGCTATTTCTTTTGCTGCACGTGAAAAACTAGATAACCTTTGTTACTTAGTTAACTGTAACTTACAGCGTTTAGACGGCCCAGTTATGGGTAACGGTAAAATTATTCAAGAGCTAGAAGGCTTGTTTAAAGGCGCTGGCTGGAACGTAATTAAACTAGTGTGGGGCAGCGGTTGGGATATTCTTCTAGCTAAAGACACAACGGGTAAATTACTACAGTTAATGAACGAAACTGTTGATGGCGATTACCAAACATATAAAGCTAAAGATGGCGCGTACGTACGTGAAAATTTCTTTGGTCGTTACCCAGAAACAGCAGCACTTGTTGCTGACATGACAGATGACGAAATTTTCGCGCTTAAGCGTGGTGGTCATGAGTCATCAAAATTATTTGCTGCATTTAAAAAAGCAGAAGACACTAAAGGCCGTCCAACTGTAATTCTTGCTAAAACTGTAAAAGGTTACGGCATGGGTGAAGCAGCTGAAGGTAAAAACATTGCGCACCAAGTGAAAAAAATGGACATGTCGCATGTTGCGCATTTACGTTCACGCCTTGGTCTTGATGATTTAGTATCTGAAGAGCAACTTGCAGAACTACCTTATTTAGAGCTTGAAGAAGGTTCACCTGAGTATAAATATCTACATGCTCGTCGTGATGAACTTAAAGGTTATACACCTAAGCGTATTCCACGTTTTAGTGAAAAACTTACGTTGCCAGAAGTAGACGCGTTTAAGCCGCTACTTGAAGAGCAAAAGCGTGATATTTCAACCACTATGGGTTTTGTTCGTGCACTTAATATCTTATTAAAAGATAAAGGCATTGGTAAAAACATCGTACCAATTATTGCCGATGAAGCGCGTACATTTGGTATGGAAGGTTTATTCCGTCAAATCGGTATTTATAACCCGCATGGCCAAAACTATACGCCACAGGATCGTGATATTGTTTCTTATTATAAAGAAACTGTATCAGGGCAAGTGCTTCAAGAAGGTATTAATGAGTTAGGTGCAATGTCGTCATGGGTTGCTGCTGCAACTTCATACAGCACTAACGATTTACCAATGATCCCATTCTACATTTACTACTCTATGTTTGGTTTCCAACGAGTTGGTGACATGGCATGGATGGCGGGCGATCAACAAGCACGTGGTTTCTTATTAGGTGCTACTGCGGGTCGTACAACGCTAAATGGTGAAGGCTTGCAACACGAAGATGGTCACAGTCATATTCTTGCTAATACGGTTCCTAACTGTATTTCATATGACCCAACTTACGCGTTTGAAGTAGCTGTTATTGTACAAGACGGTATTCGTCGTATGTACGGTGATGACCAAGAAAATATTTACTACTACCTAACGCTTATGAACGAAAACTACCATCAGCCAGCTATGCCAGAAGGCGCTGAAGAAGGTATTCGTAAAGGTATTTATAAGCTTGAAAGTTACGAAGGTAAAAAAGCCAACGTACAGCTATTAAGCTCAGGTACTATTATGACTGAAGTACGTAAAGCCGCTACGATTCTAAGCGAAGAGTATGGCATTGCGTCTGACGTGTTCTCTGTAACGTCTTTCAACGAATTAACGCGTGAAGGTCAAGATGTTGAACGTTTCAACATGCTTAACCCTGAAGGCGAGCAAAAAACAGCATTCATCACAAGCGTATTAAACGACTCTGTGACTGTTGCAGCAACGGATTACATGAAAAACTACGCAGAACAAGCGCGTTCATTTATTCCAAGCAGCAACTACAAAGTGCTAGGTACAGATGGTTACGGTCGTTCTGATAGCCGTGAAAACCTACGTCGTCACTTTGAAGTTAACGCGGGCTACGTTGTTGTTGCTACGTTATCTGAACTTGCTAAACGCGGTGAAGTTGAGAAGTCAGTAGTTGTTGAAGCACTTAAAAAGTTCAACATCGACACTAACAAACTTAACCCACTGTACGCATAAGAGGTTTGCAATGAGTATTGAAATTAAAGTACCAGATATTGGTGACGATGAAGTAGAAGTAACCGAAATATTAGTAAGCGTTGGCGACAAAGTAGATGTGGACCAATCATTATTAAATGTTGAAGGCGACAAAGCATCAATGGAAATACCTGCTTCGCAAGCGGGTACAGTTAAAGAAATTAAAGTAAACGTTGGCGACATCGTTACAACTGGCTCTTTAGTATTTTTGTTTGAAGGCGAGAGTGAAAGCACTGGTGAAGAAAAAGCATCAGCCGCTGCTCCAGCTAAATCTGAAGAGGCAGCACCTGCTGCTTCTACAGGTTCTTCAACTAAAGAAGTAACCGTACCAGATATTGGCGATGATGAAGTTGAAGTAACTGAAATCATGGTTGCTGTTGGCGACACCGTTTCAGAAGAGCAATCTATCTTAAACGTTGAAGGCGACAAGGCAGCAATGGAAGTTCCAGCTCCATTTGCCGGTACAGTTAAAGAAATTAAAGTAGCCGCTGGTGATACAGTTAAAACTGGCTCATTAGTGTTTGTTTTTGAAGTAGCAGGAAGTGAATCTGCAGCACCGGCTAAAGAGTCGGCTCCTGTAGAAGCGCCAGCAGCTAGCTCAACAGCAAATGCAGCACCAAGTACTAAAGAAGTTAATGTACCTGATATTGGTGGCGATGAAGTTGAAGTAACTGAAATTATGGTTGCAGTTGGCGATACGGTTGAAGAAGATCAATCAATCTTAAACGTTGAAGGCGACAAAGCTGCAATGGAAGTACCAGCTCCATTTGCAGGTACAGTTAAAGAAATTAAAGTAGCCGCTGGCGATAAAGTATCGACTGGCTCATTAATTTTTGTATTTGAAGTTGCAGGCAGCGCGCCAGTAGCAGCACTTGCACCAGCTGAAAAATCAGCACCTGCAGCTGCGGCTAAAACTGAGTCGGCACCGGCTCAAGCAGCACCTGCAAAAGCAAGTAATGAAAGCTTCACAGAAAACAGCGCGTATGCTCATGCATCACCTGTTGTTCGCCGTTTAGCGCGTGAGTTTGGTATTAACCTAGCTAATGTTAAAGGCACTGGTCGCAAAGCCCGTATAGTTAAAGAAGACGTGCAAAACTACGTTAAAAACTTAGTTAAGCAAGTTGAGTCTGGTCAATTGTCAGCAGGTAGTAGCGCTGGTGGTAGCGAGCTTGGTCTTATTCCATGGCCTAAAGTTGATTTTGCTAAGTTTGGCGAAATTGAAGAGCAAAAGCTGTCTCGTATTCAAAAGCTATCAGGCAAAAACTTACACCGTAACTGGGTGCAAATCCCACATGTTACACAGTTTGACGAAGCTGATATCACAAGCCTTGAAGTATTCCGCAAAGAGCAAAATGTGCTTAGCGAGAAGAAAAAGCTGGGTGTTAAAATTACGCCACTTGTGTTTGTAATGAAAGCAGCTGCAAAAGCACTTGCTGAATTTCCAAAATTCAACTCATCGCTTTCTGCAGACGGCGAAAGCTTAATCCTTAAAAAGTACATTAACATTGGTGTTGCAGTTGATACGCCAAACGGTTTAGTTGTACCAGTGTTTAAAGATGTTGATAAAAAAGGCATTATTGAACTATCACGCGAATTAATGGAAGTATCTGTTAAAGCACGTGACGGGAAGCTTACATCGTCTGATATGCAAGGTGGTTGTTTTACTATTTCTAGCCTTGGCGGTATTGGCGGTACGGCATTTACGCCGATTGTTAATGCACCAGAAGTGGCTATTTTAGGTGTGTCTAAATCTGAAATGAAACCCAAATGGAATGGCAAAGAGTTTGAACCAAAACTAATGGTTCCGCTGTCTATGTCATACGACCATAGGGTTATTGACGGAGCCTTAGCTGCACGCTTTACTGTGACTCTTGCAAGTTACATGAGCGATATTCGCCAATTGGTGATGTAATCGCTGGACAATGAATAGAATCAAATCCCAGCCAGTTGTTTTTAGCTGGGATTTTTACCATTTGCAATGATACAATCTTTGCACAAATTTGTGATCTGCTCTCACTTTCTGCCTTGCAGAAACATGGCAGTTAAACTTTAGGGCAGTGTCCCGTTCAAACAATTAAGGTAATAGCATGAGCAACGAATTAAAAACTCAAGTTGTTGTACTAGGCGGTGGTCCTGGTGGTTACTCTGCGGCATTCCGCGCTGCTGACTTGGGCTTAGAAGTTACATTGGTAGAATCTCGTGAAACATTAGGCGGCGTATGTCTTAATGTTGGTTGTATTCCTTCAAAAGCACTTTTACACGTAGCTAAAGTGATTGATGATGCAGCTGAAATGTCATCTCATGGTGTTACTTTTGGCGCACCAAAGATCGATCTTGACCAAGTTCGTACTTGGAAAGATTCTGTAGTTGGCCAGTTAACTGGTGGACTAGAGGGCATGGCTAAAATGCGTAAAGTGAAAGTTGTATCTGGTTACGGTAAATTCACTGGCAGCAATACTTTAGTAGTTGAAGGCGAGAAAGACTCTACAACTATCACGTTTGATAACGCGATTATTGCAGCAGGTTCTAAACCAGTTAACTTACCTTTCATCCCACAAGATGACCGTGTAATTGATTCAACTGGCGCGCTAGAGCTTAAAGATGTACCAGAAAAACTACTTGTACTTGGTGGTGGTATTATCGGTCTTGAAATGGGTACGGTTTACCGTGCACTAGGTTCTGCAATTGATGTTGTAGAATTTGCTGACCAATTAGTTCCAGCAGCTGATAAAGACATTATCAAAATTTACCAAAAATACGTAAGCAAAAAATTCAACGTAATGCTTTCAACTAAAGTTGTTGGTGTTGAAGCTAAAAAAGATGGCTTATACGTAACGTTTGAAGGTAAAAACGCACCAGCAGAACCTGTACGTTACGACAAAGTGCTTGTTGCAGTTGGCCGTACTCCAAACGGTAACTTACTTGATGCAGAAAAAGCGGGCGTAAACGTTGATGAGCGTGGCTTTATTAATGTTGATAAGCAATTACGTACTAACGTAAGTCATATTTTTGCAATTGGTGACTTAGTTGGCCAGCCTATGCTTGCGCATAAAGCGGTTCATGAAGGTCATGTTGCTGCAGAAGTTATTTCTGGTCAGAAGCATTTCTTCGACCCTAAATGTATTCCTTCGATTGCGTATACTGACCCAGAAATCGCTTGGGTAGGTGTTACTGAGAAAGAAGCAAAAGAGCAAGGCCTAAAAATTGAAACTGCGGTATTCCCGTGGGCAGCTTCTGGTCGTGCTATTGCATCATCTCGTACTGAAGGTTCTACTAAACTTATTTTTGATAAAGAAAGTGGCCGTATAATCGGTGGTGCTATGATCGGTATTAACGCGGGCGAAATGCTTGGCGAAATCGGTTTAGGTATTGAAATGGGTGCTGATGGTGAAGACTTAGCGCTTACTATTCATGCTCACCCTACATTGAATGAATCAATCGGCCTTGCAGCTGAAATTTTTGAAGGTTCGATCACTGACTTACCAAACAAAAAAGCAGTTAAAAAGAAGTAATTTAACTTTTTAGCATTTGTTTGAAAAACCCAACTTCGGTTGGGTTTTTTTATGGGTGAAAGAGCAGGTTTTAAATTACAGTGTTTTAATTATGTGTAGGTGCGGCTTTATGCCGCGTTTTTTAAATTCAAAAAATTGAGCGAGGTATGCTCCGACTACGAGATGGGAGTTTGCTGTGGTTGGGGTGACGTTTGTTGTAGTCGCGGCTTTATGCCGCGCTTGTTAAATTAAAAACTTGCGCGAGGTAAACTCGCGACTACGGGTTTTTATTACTGATTGCTAAAATTCTCGTCACAGCCCTCACATATCTATTATCACCAAATATAGCTACAATGCGCGCTTAATTAATTGAAGGTAAATACAGTGAAAAACTCAGTTTTAGCATTACGCGCTCAACAAATAAGTGAATCCCGTCGAGAGTTTAATGCTCGAGGCGGTAAATTAGATCGCTGTGAGCAATGCTTAATAGCTAAGCACTACTGTATTTGTAAAGGTGTTGAGCATGCAGATTGTAAAGCAGCTGTGTGCTTATTAATGTATCACAATGAAAGTTTTAAACCTTCTAATACTGGGCGCTTAATTGCTGAAATAGTGCCAGATAACCACGCCTTTAGGTGGGACAGAACAGACCCTAACCCCGCTCTTTTAGCTTTGATAAGCGATTCACAATATCAGCCAATGGTAGTATTCCCTGCTGAAGATGTAGAAGAGGGCAGGGCCATTACCGAAATAAGTATTGAAGAGGGTAAAAAACCGCTATTTATATTTTTAGATGGTACCTGGCGTGAAGCTAAAAAAATGATTCGCAAAAGCCCATACTTAGATAACTTGCCTGTACTTTCTGTTACTGCTGATAAACTATCTGATTACCGATTACGTGTTGCCCCTCATGCGCATCAACTAGGCACTGCTGAAGTGGCTATTATGGTGCTAGCGCTTGCGGGAGAAATGGATGCATCTTCTAAATTAGAACAGCATTTTATTAAGTTTCGTGATGCGTATTTGCTTGGTAAGCGCAATAAAGGCCGACCGCTAGAAGAGTAGCTTTACGCAGTTAAGCGAAAGCTTGCTGCTCTTTTAAGTGAGCAAGTGCTTTATTTTGAATTGCTCTGAAGCCTTCTTCAGATGTTAATTGTAAAACCGTATTATATAATTGGCTTACGCTATTGTGAGCCTGAATAAACGAGGTGCAGTCCTCACCAATCATATCCTTAGCCTCTTCGACTCGCTTTAAAAAGTAACAGCTAATATCGGTTTTTCCCTTAAAGTGAGTAGTCGCAATAGCATTTTCTATTCTATTAAGCTGATAACTAAATTCATCAGGTCGAGAACCCTCACCCCATTTACTAATAGAAATATCGCTTTCTAACTGGATAATTACGTTAAGTATGTTTTTAAACTCACTCATTGGCATATTTAAAAAGTTATAACCTTTGGGGCTAAATAAAGCTTTATACGGATTTTCGTTGGGAGTTTGGGCACTAAAAACACCAATTGGTTTTGCTGTACTTGCGTCTGATACTTTACATAAAAAGGTATTGCTTTGCGGCATTTTAAAATTCATATCCATTGAGTATTTATGATCCTTGCGTTACTTAGTTATCGGCGCAATTAATGAAAAACTTAGCGAAATTTAAAATATTAATAAAGTATTTGAAGGTATTAATATTGATTAGCTGGGATGCAGTATTACCCTGCAAAAGTTAGTGGTAGTTGCTTAGAGCTTTACTAAACCCAAATTTTAGGCAAAGAAAAGCGCGCTCTATCTCTAGGCGCGCTTGCGGAATCTTCTAATTTTCTGCATCCTGCAATTGAACTTAATCAACTCCAATTTTTACTAATCCATGTTTATTACTATATTACTTTTTAGTTCTATGTAATGTAGACCATCCGGGCCTGTATCCTTAAATTCCTAAACATCCTGTAGGGTAAATACTATTACCAAATCCTTAATTACACTTCCTAGTGTATCCCTATTTTAACCAATCCATTGTGTTGCCTTAAAAGGCCTGTCCATTTATTCCTTAAACACCCTGTTAAACAACTTAGCCGTGTTGTTGTCCTTTTCGCATCTTCCTGACGCTGTCCTTTTTACAACATTGCGTTGTGATACTCATCCTGAGCCTGTCCTAAAATCCGTGTTGTCCTGGTAACCTAATCATTGGTTGGTTGAGTAAGCAGTCCATTTCCTTTTACTCAATAAGAAGCGTCATTGCTTGGTTGATGCGTAAATTATAGTGCAATAGAGCAACTAAAATAGGGATAAAACTACATTCAATTAGTATTTATGCAATAGTAATAATGTAAAAGTTCAATTAATACAGGTTATTAGGTTGTTTTTGTGTGTTTTTTATCTTGATTTTTACTCATTAGCTGTCACATCCGTGAGACATCTCTTACACTGCATTTCCTTTTTGGGCGTTATTTACATATTTACATTTATTTAAAGTGTGCACTTTTTGAATGAGCGCGGTAGAATTCGATGATAATAACAATTATTTAGGTGAAATAATGAAGACAGTATTTACACTTGTTTTAGGATTAGCAGCATCGGCACCAGCCTTTGCAAGTGACGTTGTTAATATCTATTCTTTTCGTCAGCCGTTTTTGATTCAGCCAATTTTAGAAGATTTTACAAAACAAACGGGAATAAAAACCAATGTTGTTTTTGCTAAAAAAGGGTTAATTGAGCGTGTTAAACGTGAAGGTAAACATAGTAAAGCCGATTTAGTATTAACCTCTAATTTTAGTGCGCTTATTCAATTAGAAGATTTAAAATTAACACAAACTATAAAAAGTGACAGTGTAAATAATAACGTGCCTGCAGCTTTTCGTGACGGTGATGGCCAATGGGTCGCGCTTACTAAGCGAGTGCGTAATGTGTATTCATCAAAAGAGCGAGTTGGTGAGTTACCTAAGCTCACTTATGAAGATTTAGCAGATCCTAAATACAAAGGACAAATTTGTACGCGTTCTGGCAAACATCCATATAACTTAGGTTTAGTGGCTTCTATGATTGCACACCATGGTGAAGCGCAAACCAAAGAGTGGCTTGAAGGTGTTAAGGCTAATTTAGCACGTAAACCTCAAGGTAACGATCGTGCTCAAGTTAAAGCAGTTAAAGAAGGTTTATGTAACTTGGCATTAGGTAATAGTTACTATCTTGGTAAAATGCTAGAAGATAAAGAGCAAAAAGGTTGGGCAGAGGCCGTAAATATTAACTTTCCGAATCAAACTAATCGTGGCTCACACATAAATGTTTCGGGTGCGGTTATTACCAAATATGCTAAAAACCCTGAAAATGCATTAAAGCTCATAGAATATATGACCGACAGCAAAGCACAAAACATGTATGCCTCATTAAATATGGAGTATCCAGTTAAGTCGGGTGTTGAACTATCAAGTTTGGTTGCCTCTTGGGGGAGTTTTAAAGAAGACAGCTTGCCACTTGATGAGATTAGTAAATATCGTCCGTTAGCACTTAAGCTAATTGATGAGGTGAAGTTCGATCTTTAATGACTAATAAATTTAAGCTGTCTAAATGGCAGCTCTTTGCGTGGTCGACTGGCTTAATTCTATCGGCCCCGTTGTTTTTTCTTCTTTTTGAATCTCTACAAGGTAGCTCTGAGGTGTTTTCTCACCTGTGGGATACCGTGCTTTGGGATTACATAACCAATACCGTATTGCTTGTTTTAGGTGTTTGCGTCCTTAGCTGCGCCATAGCTTTGCCACTTGGATGGCTAACGGCTTACTGTAGTTTCCCGGGTAAAAAACAGTTTGAATGGGCACTTATGCTGCCCCTTGCTATGCCCACCTATATTATTGCCTATGTATACACTGATTTATTAGATTATGCGGGCCCGGTGCAAATAGCGCTGAGAGAATGGTTTGGTTGGCAATCGCCTAATGACTATTGGTTTTTTGATATACGTACATTACCCGGCGCCATCGTTATGATTGCCTTGGTGCTTTATCCGTATTTATTTTTGATTTTTAAAACGGCTCTTCGCGAGCAGTCATTCAAATTAGTACAAGCTAGCCAGTTAATGGGATTATCTCCTTGGCAAAGTTTCTTTAAAGTAAGCTTAGTACTCTCTCGTGGGGCTATTGTGGCGGCTCTTGCGCTTATAAGTATGGAAACCATGGCTGACTTTGCAACAGTGAGTTATTTTGCCGTAAGTACATTAACGACTGCCGTATACGATACGTGGTTTGGTTATTACTCACTTACAGCGGCAGCTAAAATATCGGGTGTGATGTTATTACTGTTATTTTTAGCATTAATGGCAGAGCGCTTTAGTCGTCGTAACCAAGCGGTATTTGAGCGCCAATCAAGTGTAAATAGCGAATCTCTCTATGTATTAAAAGGAAAGTCAGCTTGGCTCGCAACGGCATTTTGCAGCTTTATTTTACTTATCGCGTTTGTGATCCCTATTGCAGTACTTATAAATTACGCCATTACCTACTTTGATAAAGCATGGAATGTAGAGTTTTTTAGTTACGCTTGGCAAAGTTTAAAAGTGGCTGGGGTTGTAAGTGTTATAACCATTACATTGAGTGTTTTTGTGGTTTTTTATCAGCGTGTGGCAAAGCAAACGTATCCGCTTATTCCTGGGCGTTTAGCAAGCACAGGCTATGCGTTGCCTGGCACAGTACTCGCTATTGCGGTCTTGTTACCTCTTACATTGTTAGAGAACACCATCAACAAAGCGCTCGAGCCGTATAATTTAGATATTGGCTTACTGCTTACAGGTAGCATTCTTACTATTATTATTGCTTATATTGTTAGGTTCTACGCCATTGCACACGGAGCAATTGAGTCGAGTTTTTTACGTATTAGCCCATCACTTGATATGGCAAGCCAATCAATGGGTAAAAGCCAAGGACAAACACTGCGTTTAGTGCACCTACCTTTACTGCGAAGAGGATTGCTTACTGCTGCGTTATTGGTATTTATTGAGTGCATGAAAGAACTGCCGGCTGCGCTATTGCTCAGGCCGTTTAATTTTGAAAGCTTAGCTACTCATGTATTTCAGTATGTGAGTGACGAGCAGTTAGAGCTTGCTTCTATATCGGCATTATTTATTGTTATTGTTGGGTTTATTCCTTTGTATTTTATTAATCGTTCTATGGAGCAGCGTAGTTAAATGAGTAGTTTAATTTTACAAGGCGTGAGCTATCACTATAACGGCACAAAGGTTATTCACGATTTAGATTTAACGGTGGGTAAAGATGAAATTGTTTGTCTACTCGGAGCGAGTGGGTGCGGTAAAACGACCACGTTAAAAGCGATTGCAGGTTTAATTGAAGCTAAGCAAGGGTCTATTTTTATAGACGGTAAATTAGTGAGTGATGAGCAATCGTTTGTCTCGCCTGAGCACCGTAACATCGGCATGATGTTTCAAGACTATGCGTTGTTTCCGCATTTAACGGTAGCAAATAATATCGCATTTGGGCTTAGTAAAATGAGTAAAGCTCAAAAGCAGCAACGCGTTGATGAAATGCTTAAGCTGGTACATTTAATTGGCTGTGCCAACAGGTTCCCGCATCAGTTATCGGGTGGCCAACAGCAGCGTGTAGCTATTGCTCGTGCATTAGCTTATAAGCCTAGTTTATTGCTACTTGATGAGCCCTTTTCAAATATCGACACACAAGTACGCTTTGAATTAATTGCCGATATACGTCGAATTATTAAGGCAACCCAAGTATCTGCTGTGTTTGTTACACATTCAAAAGAAGAGGCGTTTGCCTTTTCAGATACACTTGCCATTATGCATCGCGGTAAAATTGAGCAACAAGGCACGCCTGAGCAGCTTTTTGCAGCTCCATGTTCAAAGGAGGTTGCAGAGTTTCTGGGTCAAGGCATATACTTGAGCGCAGAAGTATTAACAGCAACTGAATACAAAACACCATTTGGTTTAGTCGAATCTTATGTTGAGAGTAAGCATGACGTAAGCGTAGGGCTTATATATGTGCGCCCTCATCAAATAGAATTAGTGGCAGATAACCAAAGTGACAAACTCAGCAAGCGAGCTACAATCATAAGTCGTCGATTTATTGGTTCGGCGTATGTTTATTCGGTTGTTATTGATAAACAAGAAATTGAAGTTGCTGCACAATATGGCCAGTCATTTGAAAATAATGAACAGGTTATAATAAAAATAAAACCTCACACGGTGAATTTTTTCGAATCGTAATTAATTTGTTATTCGCTGTGTTTTTATCTGTAAAACTAAGGAATAACAATGGCGCAAGCGCAATCAGGGATTTGTGCTGAAGCAAACTTACACGGTTTGCACTTATTTTTTAATGTGTTTGATGGTCAAGATGAATCACTTCGCGCAAAGTTAAAACAAGTAAGCGCTATTGAAGAAGAATTTAGCGATCAGTTCTCAGAATCAATGCTCTCTTGTATGGTTGCTATTGGTGCGCAATATTGGCCGCATATCCTCCCTGAATACATCCCAAGCGAATTACAGAGCTTTCCTAATATAAACCATAGCGATCATCAAATGAGCGTACAACCGTGCGATTTGTTTGTGCAAATTCGCTCTGACCGTGAAGACGTTAATCATTTGTTTGCGCTGCAAATTTTAAAACTATTTGCCCCCGATGTTGAGCTGGTGGAGCAAATTCGTAATTTTCGCTTTTTAGATGGTCGTGATTTTAATGGTTTTATTTATGGTGGCGATACAGCTCATGGAAGAAAAAAGCGCGCTACGGCTTTAATTAGTAACCCTGGCAATTTTGAAGATCAGGGGAGTTATATTCATGTACAGCGCTATAAGCATGACTTAACTATGTGGCAGCACTTATCATTGAGCGAGCAAGAACAAATAATGGGACGTACGCGCCTTGATAACACGCTAATTACCCCTGCGATCGAAACCAGCCATGCTTCACGTAGCGAGCTAAAAGACGAAGACGGACAACCGCTATTATTAAATCAGAGCATGCCTTATGGCGATGTGTATGAGCAGGGAATGTTATCAATTACATGCTCTTGTACGGGCACCGCATTTGAAAAAGTACTTAATAGTCGTTTAGGGGAAGGGGATTGTTACGACCACTGGCTTGATTTTACTCAAGCCGATATGGGTTCTGCTTTCTTTGCGCCTTCAGTCGGGTTTTTAAAACAAATTTAGTTTGCTATTAAACCGTATCAAATAAAATGCGAACACGTTCAAGTGTTACATCTATTTCAGATATTTTAGCAGGAGCGATAAAAATAGTATCGTCGCCTGCAATTGTTCCTAGTACGCCATCTGCTTTACCTAATGAATCTAATAAACGAGCGATAAGCTGAGCGGCGCCTGGACTGGTACGAATAATGATCATCATTTCGTTGTGCATAATGTCGATTACTAATTGGCGTAATGGGCTTTTAGCCGTAGGTACACCCATTTCAGCTGGTAAGCAGTAAACCATTTCTTGTTTGGCGTTACGTGTGCGTACAGCACCAAATTTACTTAGCATGCGCGATACTTTACTTTGGCTTATATTGTCAAAGCCTTGATCTTTTAATGCATCAACTATTTCGCCTTGAGAGCCAAAATTTTCTTCTTTTAATAGTGATTTAAATGCTTTTACCAGTGCTTCTTGTTTATCTTGTGGTTGCATAGTCTTTATTCGTTTTTGTTATTTATGCCGCAAATTCTACACAAAAATGAATAATTATGCAGCAGTTGTTTAGTTAACTTGCCAGTTTGATGCGTTAAATCACAAAAGTTTACGACTATGGTCGAAAATATACTTGAAATAGACAGGATAAATTTGTTTTTAGTCGCTAATTTCATTATCTTAAGAGCCACAAATGTTTCCTACCTCAAATTACGGAGAATTCCAATGAAAGTTGCTGTATTAGGTGCTGCAGGCGGTATCGGCCAAGCGTTGTCTTTATTATTAAAAACAGGCTTACCAGCTGGCTCTGAATTATCACTTTATGATGTTGCACCAGTAGTACCAGGTGTTGCGGTTGACCTTTCTCACATCCCAACAGATGTTAAAGTAGCAGGCTTTGGCGCAGACGAATTAAACAAAGCGCTTGAAGGCTCTGACATCGTTCTTATCCCAGCGGGTATGCCACGTAAACCAGGTATGGATCGTGCTGATTTATTTAATGTAAATGCTGGTATCATCAAAACTTTAGCAGAAGGCATTGTTGCTAGCTGTCCTAAAGCGTTAGTAGGTATTATTACTAACCCAGTAAATGGCACAGTTCCAATCGTTGCTGAAGTATTCAAAAAAGCAGGTACTTACGACGCTAAACGTGTATTCGGTATTACTACGCTTGACGTTATTCGTTCAGAAGCATTTGTTGCTGAACTTAAAGGCGTAGACGTAGCAACTGTTAAAGTACCAGTAATTGGTGGTCACTCAGGCACAACTATTCTTCCTCTACTTTCTCAAGTTGAAGGTGTTTCTTTCACTGATGAAGAAGTTGCTGCACTTACTCCACGTATCCAAAATGCGGGTACTGAAGTTGTAAATGCTAAAGCAGGCGGTGGTTCAGCTACGCTATCTATGGGTGCTGCTGCAGCTCGTTTTTGTATGTCTTTAGTTAAAGGCCTACAAGGTGAAGAAGTTGTAGATTACGCTTACGTTGCTGTTGAAAATGGCGATGCAGAGTACTTTGCACATCCAGTACGTTTAGGTAAAAACGGCGTAGAAGAAATTCTTTCTTACGGCGAACTAAGCGCATTTGAAACAAAAGCAAAAAATGACATGCTTGAAACACTGAAAAAAGACATCAAAGAAGGTGTTGATTTCATGGCGTAATAGCCAAAGTAGAATAACAAAAAAGCCTGCATTTGCAGGCTTTTTTATTGCTCAGAATTAATTTCACACTGTGTAACTAGTTAAAACTAGTGGTCGCGGTCAACCGCAATACGAGCAAGGCTTATGAGTGCTTGCTTATAGTCAGACTCAGCTAAAAAGTCTAAACACGCAATAGCTTTGTCAGCTTCAAGCTCTGCTTTTTGCATTGTAAATTCAAGCGCATTAGTTTGCTTTAGTGCCGATAGAATGTCTTCTAAATGCTCCATACCATTACTGTGCTCTATCGCATCACGAATAAGCTGCGTTTGCTGCTCACTACCATGTTGCATAGCATAAATAAGTGGAAGCGTTGGTTTGCCTTCAGCTAAATCATCACCAATGTTTTTACCCAACTGCTCAGCATCTGCATTGTAATCGAGTACATCATCTACTAGCTGAAACGCAGTACCTAAATGCATACCATATAGGTTTAGTGCATCGAGAGTAGTTTGGTCTTGCTCAGTAATAATGGCAGCAAGCCCTGTCGCTGCTTCAAACAACTTAGCTGTTTTAGAGTAAATAACCTGCATATAACTGGCTTCGGTTGTATCTGGGTCGTTGCAGTTCATTAACTGCAATACTTCACCTTCAGCAATAATGTTTGTTGCATCGGCAAGTACTTGCATAACCTGCATTTTTCCAAGGCCAACCATAAGCTGAAATGAACGAGTGTAAATAAAGTCACCAACCAATACGCTAGCAGCATTACCAAATTCAGCATTTGCTGTAGGTGTGCCACGTCGTAAGTTTGATTCATCTACAACATCATCATGCAATAGCGTTGCTGTATGAATAAACTCAACAATTGTTGCAAGTGTTATGTGATCTTTACCCTGATAACCGAGCGCTTTGGCTGCTAAAATCGCCAGCATTGGACGAACGCGTTTGCCGCCACTGCTAACTATATATAAACCAAGCTGATTAACTAACGCCACATCTGAGCGCATTTGCGCATGTATAAGTTGATTGACGTCATTCATATCGCTTTCGATTAACGCCTGGATAGCTTTTATATCCATTGATCTCCGAGCCAATTTTTATGTGTGAACGGCGCAGATTGTACAACAAAAAATGCACTAGCTCGATATTTTGTGACGATTGATTGAAAAAACACTATTAAAGTACTTAATTTAGACTGAATTAGCCAAGATAACTGATTAATTGATAATCAATATACAGTTTGTGGTGTGCTTAGATATTAAGCTGTGAGGGTCATATTTGAGTACATTAATTTATTTCGACTAAGAGTTAAAAAGCGCTTGGCAAAAGGGCTAATTAATATAAAATGGGGTAAATATTGAATTGCTCTCAAAGCAGCTACTTTTTATTCATTTTAATTACAAAATAGGCTTGCTAGTTATTTCGCGTTAGCGTAAACTTCGCGCCCTATCGAAGAATATTTTAGTTGCGCCGATTTGAGGGTGCACAGACGGAGTTAATTATGTACGCGGTTTTCCAAAGTGGTGGTAAACAGCATCGTGTGACTGAAGGTCAAACGATTCGTCTTGAAAAATTAGACGTTGAAACTGGTGCGGCAGTAGAATTTGATTCAGTACTTTTAGTTGCTGATGGTGAGAAAATCGAGATCGGTGTACCGTTCGTAAACGGTGGCAAGATAACAGCTGAGGTTGTTTCACATGGTCGCGGTGAGAAGATTAAGGTTGTTAAATTTAGACGCCGTAAGCATTCTCGTAAGCAAATGGGCCATCGTCAATGGTTCACTGAAGTTAAAATCACTAGCATTAGCGCTTAATTAGAGGTACTTAGAAATGGCACATAAAAAAGCAGCTGGTAGTACTCGTAACGGTCGCGATTCAGAAAGCAAACGCCTAGGTGTTAAGCGTTTTGGTGGCGAATCAGTTCTAGCGGGTAGCATCATTGTTCGTCAGCGTGGAACTCGTTTCCACCCTGGTACTAACGTAGGTATCGGTAAAGACCACACTATCTTCGCAAAAGCAGATGGTAAAGTTCAGTTTGAACAAAAAGGTCCTTTAAACCGTAAATACGTAACTATCGTAACTGAGTAATCAGTAAGGTAGTTAAAAACCCCGCCTTTGCGGGGTTTTTTGTTTTGTAGTCAGTCAAAATATATACCCAAGCCTGCATTTGTGTTGGCTTGGGTATATAATAGAGTTATTAAACAAGCCAATCCCTAAAGTGAGTAATCATGAAGTTTGTAGATGAAGTAGAAATTCGCGCAGAAGCTGGAGACGGTGGCAGCGGCATCGTGTCTTTCCGTCGTGAAAAATATGTTCCAGATGGTGGACCAGACGGCGGTGACGGTGGAGACGGTGGTAGTGTTTATCTACAAGCTGATGAAAACTTAAATACCCTAATTGATTATCAGTTTGAGCGCTTTCATAGAGCTGAACGTGGTACTAACGGTCGTAGCCGTAACTGTACAGGCCGAAAAGCCGATGACTTATTTGTTATGGTGCCTGTAGGCACGCGCATCATGGATGTTGATACCCAAGAGGGACTTGGTGACTTAACTCAAGATGGTCAACGAATTTTGGTTGCAAAAGGTGGTTTCCACGGCTTGGGGAATGCACGTTTTAAATCAAGTACTAACCGAGCACCTCGTCAAAAAACATTGGGCACACCCGGTGAAGTACGTAACTTAAAGTTAGAGTTACTATTATTAGCTGATGTAGGCTTACTAGGATTACCAAATGCAGGTAAATCTACGTTTATCCGCAGTGTATCTGCAGCAAGACCAAAAGTAGCTGATTACCC
Organism: Pseudoalteromonas sp. SA25; assembly: GCF_011378705.1. Classification (NCBI taxonomy): domain Bacteria; kingdom Pseudomonadati; phylum Pseudomonadota; class Gammaproteobacteria; order Alteromonadales; family Pseudoalteromonadaceae; genus Pseudoalteromonas; species Pseudoalteromonas sp. SA25. The sequence goes on from NZ_WTKV01000003.1 coordinate 141,099, forward strand.
ATTCACGACGCTTATTCCTAATTTAGGTGTGGTACGTCCTGAAGCAAATAAATCATTTGTTATAGCCGATATTCCGGGTCTAATTGAAGGTGCATCTGATGGTGCAGGCCTAGGTATTCGCTTCTTGAAGCATTTAGAGCGTTGTCGTGTGTTATTGCACATTATTGATGTAATGCCGGTAGATGGTTCAAACCCTGTTGATAATGCATTCTCGATTATTAACGAGCTACACCAATACAGTCCTAAATTAGCTGAAAAACCACGCTGGTTAGTGTTTAATAAAATAGATTTATTACCAGAAGATGAAGCAAAAGCGCTATGCGAAGCGATTGCAGAAGAGCTGGGCGAAACTGAAAATATTTATCACATTTCAGCAATTAATAAACTTAATACTCAACCTTTAATCCACAACATAATGACACTACTTGATAGCATGCCTAAAGAGAAGTTTGTACAAGTTGAAGATGAAGAAGTTGAATTCAAGTGGGATACCTATCATGAAAAAGCCACTAAAGGTAAAGGCAATGATGATGATTGGGACGACTGGGATGAAGATGATTACGACGTAGAAGTTGTCTACGAGCGTTAATTAAATAGAATTTATTAAAAAGGAGCTTATGCTCCTTTTTCTTTGTTTAAGAATAAAGTACTAGGTGTTTATTATGATAATTTCAATGATTGCAGCAATGGCAAATAACCGTGTAATTGGCCTAGATAATAAAATGCCATGGCATTTACCTGCGGATCTTCAGCATTTTAAAAAAGTAACTACGGGTAAACCTGTGATCATGGGTCGTAAAACTTTTGAGTCAATAGGCCGTCCTTTACCTGGGCGTCGTAATATTATTATTACTCGAAACAGCGAATATACTGCACAGGGTATTGAAGTGGTAACTACACCAGAGGCCGCATTAGAACTAGTTTGTGCTGTTGAAGAAGTAATGATTATTGGTGGCGGTAATATTTATGAGCAATTTTTACCAAAAGCAGAACGCTTGTATTTAACCTTTATTGATTTAGATATTAAAGGCGATACACAGTTTCCTGATTACAATAAAGTTGCTAATTGGGACGTGAAAGAAGAGCAAGAAAACCTCCCTGATGAAAAAAACAAATCTAGTTATAAATTCGTAACTTTGTATAAAGAACATTAACATTATTGCGTAATTTTTGATAGATTGATATAATATTTGATAGTCTATATAAGAACAAAGTATTATAAAGGGTTTGTCATGTTTAAATTACCAAAGCTAGTTGCACTTACTGCTGTTGTCGCTGTAAGTTCTTTTTCGTATACAGCACCTGCAAATGCTGAAGATCAATTAGCAGTATCTATTTGTGAATATATTGCGGCAGACGATAAAAACCGATTACGCAGCAAGCTTAAAAGCTCTCGTGTAAAAATTCGTAATATTTATGATGCAGTACAATGTAATGGTAATAACTTATTACGCCATGCTGTTGCTAGTAATGCAGTGGATACTGGTGAGTATATAGTTAAAAACTTATCAAAAAGTGCGTTAACAGATGGTGCTGATATTGCTTGGGCTGAAGGCAACTTTGCTAGCTCACCACTTATTGCAGTGATTAAAGATCGCGCTGGTCTTTAATTATAAAAAGGTTTTATAACTCTACCTTCAGTAAGGTATTGTTAAATATTGATTAGTCTGAAGTTGTTATTAATAACAATCTCAGGCTTTTTTATTTAGCTAATGTAATCTCACCCCCCACCCCAACAAAATCATTAATAAGTTCACTATTTACCTATCTATTTTATATTCCCAAAGTGTAGAGTCTTCACTTTAAAAGCAGCTTCAAATTTACTCCTTCAAAAGAAGTAACTTTATTCAGCTGGTATCTATTTTGTATCTGCTAGTTTATTTACAAACTTAATCACTAAGGATAGATATGAAAGCTGTAATTCCAGTAGCAGGCTTAGGGACGAGAATGCTCCCTATGACAAAAGCTATTCCAAAAGAAATGCTCCCTATAGTTGATAAACCTCTAATTCAATATATTGTCAGCGAATGTGTATCTGCCGGTATTAAAGATATTGTATTAGTTACACACAGCTCTAAAAATGCAATCGAAAACCATTTTGATACAAGTTACGAGCTAGAAGCTACTCTTGAAAAACGTGTTAAACGTGCTTTATTAGATGAGATTCGCTCTATTTGTCCGCCTGATGTCACCATTATGAGTGTACGCCAAGGTGAAGCTAAAGGGCTAGGGCATGCTATTTTGTGTGCTAAGCCAATAGTTGGTGACGATAACTTTGTAGTGCTCCTGCCAGATGTGATACTTGATGCTTATACAGCGGACCAAAAAACTGAAAACTTAGCGGCCATGATTAAACGCTTTAAAGAAACTCAAGCAAGTCAAATAATGCTTGAGCCAGTAGCTAAAGAAGACGTTAGTAAATATGGTATTGCTGATATAAACGGTGTTGAGTTAATGCCAGGTAAAAGTGCTGCAATTAAAGCAATGGTTGAAAAACCTGATGCAGATTTAGCACCTTCAAATCTTGCTGTTGTAGGGCGATATGTACTGAGTAAGAATATTTGGCCTCTACTCGCAAAAACGTCTGTAGGTGCTGGCGGTGAAATACAACTTACAGATTCTATTGACGCATTAATGGCACAAGAAACCGTTGAAGCATTCCATATGAGTGGTCGCTCTCACGATTGCGGAGATAAGTTAGGCTATTTAAAAGCAATTGTAGAGTACAGCATGCGAGATAAAAAGTTAGGTAATGACTTTTCTCGCTTTATAAATGATTTGAATTTACCTTAACTACAGAGCAATAAATTTTATGAAAACTATAGAAGCTAAAATAGTTTTCATAAAATGTAGTGAACTCGGTCTATAAACCCAGAGTAGACTACTCTGGGTTACTAAGTTAGTTACACTTTACCTACACTGTAATAGGTTACGTAGTATGATTGTTACTTATTCTGTATAGATCTTTTAAAGGAACCACCATGATTGAGCAAGGCCAAGAATTACCATCGGTTACGTTAACGCAATTAACTGACGACGGTATGCAATCTCTTACAAATAAAGAGTTGTTTGAAGGTAAAAAAGTCGTGTTATTTGCAGTGCCAGGTGCATTTACACCAACGTGTTCAAATGCACATTTACCTGAATTTATTACTCTTGCTGATAAAATTAAAGCAAAAGGTGTTGATGCTATTTACTGTGTATCTGTTAATGATGCATTTGTTATGAAAGCATGGGGCGACTCGCAAAACGCGCAAGAAATTACAATGCTTGCCGATGGCGATGGAAGTTTCACTAAATCGTTAGGGCTTGATAAAGATACTGCTAGTTTTGGTGGTTTACGCTCAACGCGCTACGCTATGATTGTTGAAAATGCAGTAGTAACTGGTTTATTTGTAGAGCAAGACAAAGAGTTTATTGTAAGCCGTGCAGAATCAGTATTAGAGAAGCTATAACAGTAATAAAGTGTAGATTTTAGTTTTTATTAGTCAGCTAGCTACTATTTAAAAACCGATGTTGGAAACAACATCGGTTTTTTATTTACGGCTCAAACTTTAAATTACGGTTGGTATTGCCCGCTAATTGTTAAACCGGAAACGCGACTGAATGCGTTAATGCTTATATGCCATTTACCTACTTGCGGGCTGTTAAATGTACATGTTTCTTCATTACCGCCTTCATATGGGCGACAGTCATAACTTGAAATTGTTGGTTGGCTACCAAATTTAACATGTAAATCAGCATCCCCACTACCGCCTGAGGTTGTTACCGTAAATGTAGACATGTTAGCAGGGACATCTAAAGTGTAATGTTTCCATTGACCAGCATTAATACTTACATCACTTACAGAGCCACCACCAGCTTCAGGCTTCGTCGTGCTGGTTCCACTTGCTGCTGCAACAGCTGCGGCTGCATCAACAATACCCGTACCACAGCTAGTACATGTAGCAGGGAATGAACGGGTTGTTGATTTTAAAATACTTTCTATTTCGTCAGGCGTTGCATCTGGTTTTGCTTGCTTAATAAGTGCCGCAACACCTGCTACGTGAGGCGCAGCCATTGATGTACCTTGCGAATAACCGTAGCTGTCGCTTGAAGGTGTAGACGAACCTGAATTGTAAGTTGATAGAACACCTTCAGAGTCGTTTGCAAAACTTTGCGCGCCACCCGGTGCTGCAACATCAATATTGCTACCGTAGTTTGAGTAATAAGCTCGACCGCCATTACGACCTACTGATGCTACGTTTACTACACCATTACAGTTACCTGGGTTGTAGTTTGCTGAGTTATCGTTATCGTTACCTGCAGCAATAACTACTACAGTGCCGTTACTACGCGCGGTGTTAATTGCATTTTGAGTTGTCGAGCTACATGAACCGCTGCCACCTAAACTCATATTTATTACATCTGCAGGGTTTGAGTTAGCAGGAATGCCTGAAACACTTCCGCCAGATGCCCAAATAATACCGTCTGCAATATCAGAGGTTAAACCTCCACACTTACCAAGTACACGAACAGGCACTACTTTTGCGTTATAAGCTACGCCTGCAACACCTTCACCGTTATTGGTTACCGCAGCAACTGTGCCGGCTACGTGCGTGCCGTGCCAGCTAGAGTTTTGTGCACCGTTAGTGCCACATTCATTCGCAGCAACTGCATCACCAGGATCACGTGCATCGCTATCGCGACCACCGCCATCGTTAGCTACCGATAGGTTAGAGATCATATCGTAACCCGGTAAAATGTTAGCATTTAAATCGGCATGTGGGCGGTAACCCGTATCTAGTACAGCTACAACTACACCGCTACCCGTTGCGGTATCCCATGCAGTAGGTAAGTTTAAACCACCGGCTTGCTCGTAGTAGTGCCATTGGTCATCAAAGCGTGGATCGTTAGGAGTTGAAAACGGCTTTAACATTTGATCCACTTCAATGTATTCAACATTGCCTGAATCAACCATTTCTTGCATAAACTCTTGGGCCTCTGCCGCACTTAATTTTTTATCAGCACGCATTACGTGGTGGTTATTAAGTGCCATTGCACGAATATATTTTGCTTTTACTTTGCCTTTTTTAGAAGCGAAGTTTTTAACAAAGCTTTGTGCGCGCTTTTTCATGCTAGACGGGCTTGCGTCAGCAGTTGAAAAGCTCGCCAATTCGTTATTATTTTTATATTTAATAATGAACTGAGTTTCGAAACTGCCTTGGCTTTGTAGTTTAGCCGATGTTTCAGCCATTGAACTTGAAACTGATTGAGCCATGCCAGATGTTGCTGCAAAAAGCGTACTAACTGTAATTGCAATTGCGCATCTTTTAAAAGTTTTACTAGTTGTCATAATTATCCCTAGATTTTTATTTATTATTTCGTGATATAAGATCACGATGCGGGAACAAAAGTAAATCATCTGTTAACCAGGTTAAAATATCAATTTATTATGTACCTCTTTCATTTAGTTATAACCCAGGTTTTTAGCGGTTTACTCGTTGTTTAGTATTTGTCATGTAAATTAAAAATAAGTATAAAGGATTGTTTTATTGTGAGGGTAATTATTCCCCACTTATTACTGATGTGTTTTTGTTGTGTTATTACTAATAATTCAAATGCTGCGTTGTTAGCTATTAAACTTTGCTATAATCGAGCAAATTTTTTAATGAGATAAATAAATGACCCAAGTAGATGTAATTGTAATAGGTGCGGGAGCAGCAGGATTAATGTGTGCAGCGCAAGCTGGATACCGTGGCCGAAGCGTTACAGTACTTGATATGGGGAAAAAACCAGGTCGTAAAATTTTAATAAGTGGTGGTGGGCGTTGCAATTTTACAAATGAAAATGCAACCCCGGATAACTACCTATGCACAAACTCTCATTTTGTTAAATCATGCTTAAGTCGTTATACACAGCATGACTTTATTGAGCTGGTGGACAGACATGGCTTGGCGTATCACCATAAAACACTAGGCCAGCTTTTTTGCGATAACAATGCACAAGACATTGTTGATATATTACTGACCGAATGTGAGTGGGCCGGAGTAAATATAAAGCTACGCAGTGAAGTGATCAGCGTATCAAAAACCGAAACCGGCTATAGCGTTACCACAGAGCAAGAAACCTTAATTTGTGAGTCGTTAGTTATTGCATCGGGTGGCTTAACCATGCCAAAACTAGGGGCTACACCAATAGGCTATAAAATTGCAGAGCAGTTTGGCTTAAGCGTGTTACCAACCATGGCAGCACTTGTACCGTTTACTCTGCATCAGCATGATAAAGAGCGTTTTGAAGGGCTCTCGGGAATTAGTATTCCATGTGAAGTTTCAAGCGAAGACGGCACCGTATTTAAAGAAAATATCCTCTTTACTCACCGAGGGTTATCGGGCCCTGCAATATTGCAAATAAGCTCATTTTGGCGAGCAGGGCAGGCTGTCACTATAAACCTATTACCTGAAATTGATTTAAGGCAGCAACTTGCTGATTGGCGTGAAACACAAGCCCAAAAGTCGTTAAAAAACAGCCTTTCGACTATTTTACCTAAACGCTTTATAGAAATACTGCACGAAAGCAAAGCGATACCAGATTGTAATATTAATCAGCTTACACATGCTCAAATAGATGAGTTAGTAAATTATATTCATGCGTGGCAAATAAAGCCTAATGGGACCGAGGGCTATCGTACTGCTGAGGTAACTTTGGGCGGTGTAGATACCGACGAGTTGAGCTCAAAAACCTTTGAAGCTAAAAAAGCTAAAGGCCTATACTTTATAGGCGAAGTAACTGACGTAACGGGTTGGTTAGGGGGCTACAATTTCCAGTATGCTTGGAGCTGTGGATTTGCTTGTGGGCAGTACGCTTAAGTTTAGGCTATAGACCCATTTAAGTAAGTTGATTGAGCGATAACGGTTGAATCGTTATTGCTAACACATACTTTATTGCGTCCATTATTTTTAGCCTTATATAGCGCTGTATCAGCCCGCTCCAATAGTTTTAGCACTGTATCGTCTTTTTGTATCGTTGCTAACCCAATACTTATAGTAAATGCTATATTTGTAATGGTGTTTTCGGCAATATATTTTCTCAGGTCATCAGCTTTTTTAGCGCTATCATTTAAAGAGGTGTTCGATAAAATAATAGTGAATTCTTCTCCGCCCCATCGCGCAATAAGTGCATCATTTCCCATACGCATTTTTAATATTTTAGAAAATTCAGTGAGTACGTTATCGCCAACTAAATGCCCGTAGGTATCGTTTATATTTTTGAAGTGGTCTATATCGCAAATAAGTAAGCAATACGGGGTTTTAAAAACGTCATTTTTAGCAATTAACTGTGATAATTCAAAATCAAATTTTTGCCTGTTATAAAGCCCCGTTAACTTATCGGTTTCTGCTAAGTGTTGAATTTCTAAGTTACGGATAGATAATCGAGTGTATGCCGAAAATCGTGTTTTTTCGTAAAATCTAAAAATTAAAATATGAGCAAGACTTACCTCTATAAAATTAAATAAAGAGCCTAAGCCAATTGTTACGGTTTGCTGTTGTTGTAAATACACAAGATACGCACAAATAGCAAAAGCGACTGTACTAAATAGGCTTCCCCAGTTTCTTCCAACTAAAAAAAAGCTAAAAGGCGGGATTAACGTTGCCCAAAATAAAGAATGCGCATGTCCGCCTACAGAAATCACAAACATCATTATTAAGCTAATAACCATAAGGGTAACAGCCCACGCTGCTGCATTTACGTTGGCTGTTTTATTAAACTAAGTATAAATACCTAACGATATCGTAAGTCCTAAGGCATCAATTAAAGCAATGTCATAGCTTTCAAAATAAAAAAGATTGAGGAGTGTTAAAACTAAAAAGTAACATGTAGTTATTAGTAAAGAGTGAGCTATTAAGCGAGTACGCCAAAAATCCTTATGATCTTTAGGGTATTGTGGAAACTCTTTGTACCAAAAACCTAGCATAATGAACGACTCTTTAACCTCTGAATTTAGTGATTATTACCTATATAAGATTTTTACTATAGCTTTTTAACTTTGATTAAAAAGAGTATTGCAGGTTGGAAGTCAATTATTTATATAAAAGCTTAACGAGTTAAGCGCTAACCACGCTAAGCTTTATAATAATTCAGGTTATAGCTGAATAGTTAACTCTTTATAGCAGGGCGATAATCACTCTTAACGCCTGCGTAATTAGGGCCAAATATAGAAAGTCCTTTTGGCGTTGTAAACTCAACAGGTGCTGGCAAAATAATAACGGATACAGGCATACCTATTTCATAATTTGGGTTGGTGATTGGCGTACCCGCTTGTGTGTTTAGGCAACAAATTAAATCAGGGATGGTAACGTGTACTTCTCCATTTAAAAACGCAGCCATATTTTCGTTTTTAACCGTAATTTTATAACTGTTACCAGCAAACCCGCCAGTACCAGCAAGCATAACTTCCCCTATGGTAAAGCCTTCAAGTGTTTTAAATTCAAACTCACTAACAATTCCTTCAAACGCGACAAATCCATTACCTTGCTCGGCAACTACATTAATAGTGTTTTCATTTGAGTTGTTGGCTTCACGCATGGCTCTTCCAAGCTTTAATGCTTTACTTATCGTGCCGTGGATAACCGCATCTTTCATCTGTTCAATAGGAAGAATATGATCAATGGCTGCGATGTCGTTACGGCTTATTTTGGCAAGGGCACGCACTACGGTTTCAGCGCGTAAGTCATCCATAACGTTTTCACAAATAAAGCATTCGCCAAATTCGTTCGTGGTAATAATTGGTGCTGCGGGTAAATTATTTAAATAATAGGTTGAGTGGGTAATTTCAGGAACTGCTCGTCCAGCAGGGTCGGCATCAATAATGTAGCCGTCAAACATAGCCGCTAAATAAAACGATACCGCAGTGTTAGCGCCACCTAGTTCGCAACAAATCGTTCCGTAAATAGATTCTTTATTCATGTACTCAAGGGCGCGATCGTAGGCCGCTAAAATAGAATGCTTACCTGTACGTGGGAGATTAGCGTAAGCGCGCTCTTCCGTATCTGTTAGTGGCGAGATTGCCCCTAAAATATAAGGTGTGCATACAAGTTCGCCTGCGGGTACTTCATCTGCGCTAATAAGTTTAAACGTTTTACCTAGTGCAAGGGCTTCGTCAATGTAATTTATGCCTTCACTTAGCTCACCGCCACCACCGGTACCTAAAATGGCGCAGCCGTATAAAATATCAATTAGTTGTTCACGATTAAGAATTTGCATGTGTGTATCGCTATTGGTTATCTAAAAAAAGAGGCTGCCTTAAGATTGTTTAAAGCAGCTATTTGAGAGTTGAAATTAAAAGTCGTAGCTTAGCTCTACGCCGTAACTACGTGGTTTATTAGGTTGGCGCGCAAGTTCAGTAATCCCATCGCCATATAAAAATATATCTTCAATGGCACGCTCATCAGTGAGGTTGTCTACGTAAACTTGCACTGTCCATTGCTCAGATTTAACACCAACCCCCGCATTTAAGTAGGTGTAGCGTGATGACTCTACATCTGGAATATCAATGCTGAAGGTTTTAGGCCCTTCTATTAATACCTCAGCGCGGGAAAACAGTGACCACTGGCCGTTTAATTGCGTATTATGATTGGCCGATATGCTGTAGTTGTATTCAGGAACCCAAAACTGTGGTCTGCCAGTAAGCTCAGGGCGCAGTGCAAAGCTTTTTATTTCTGAATCAATAATACCGGCGCTTAGGTTTATGCTTAAATTGCTGGTGGCTGCATAGGCGGCTTCTAGCTCTAAGCCTTTGGTTTGTACTTCATCAATTGATAGATTTTCGAGGGTGAAGGTATCTACATTAAATTGCGTAAACTGAGCATCGTCTTGGTCAATAATAAACGCAGCTCCATTAAGGGTTACTTTGCTATCAAACAAAGATGTTTTAAAACCCATTTCGTAGCTATCAGACACTTCTTGATCAAAGGTACGGCTAATTCCTTCTGCAGGCTCATTAAAGCCGCCACTTCTAAATCCGTGCGAATAACCCGTATAAAGTAAAAAATCATCCGTAACTTGGTATCCTAAAGTTACTTTTGGCTGTAGTTGGCTAAACGACTTTTTAGCGTAAGTATCTATTTTATTAGTTGGGTCAAACGACTCGCGAGTATCGTGATCGTAACGTAGTGCGCCGGTTAGCTCTAACTGCGAGGTAATATCGTAGTTAAATTGCCCCGCAAGAGCCCACGCATCACTGCTGTTATTATCGATAATAGATAAGTAAGGTTCATCGTTTACAAAGTCTTTACGGGTGAGTATTTGTGCATCCGTAAAGTCATCATAAAAAAGTACCGCAGTGTCGCGGTCACGCTGTTGATAAAATGCCGACACAGACCATCTAAACTCCTGATCTGACTGAGATATAAATCGAGACTCAACAGTTAACGATTCAACATCGTATAATCCCTCAGTACCAAACGGTGCTCTAAAAAAACCGTCTTCGTCAATAAAAGTTGCATCGGCAGAGTAGTCGCCATCGTAAAAGTGCTCGTTTTCTGAATTGCTGTAGGCAGTTACAAACTCAAACTTACCTAAATCGTAATGTTGCGTCAGCTTAGCGCTTAGCTCATATACATCACGCTCATCTTCGTTAATAATATTTTGTGAGGTATTAATAGAGAAGTCTTCAATGGTGTCATTGTTTACGCTTTGATAGTAAGCAAAACCTGCTTCGCTTGACGTGTATTTACCTCTAAGGTTTATTGATGTGTCTTCAGTCAATTCAAATTCTAATTGCGAAAATACAGATTGTTCTTTTAATGGATCGGCTTTATCGCCCGTATAAGTATTTTTAATAAGGCCATCGGTATCTTTTATATAACCACCGGCTCTAAAATAAGCTGTGTTTTCATCATTTAAAGACCCTGATACAACCGCATTTAGGTTATAGGTATTACCATTACCAATTGAGCCTTTAACTTTACCTTCAAAGTCTTCAATAGGTTTTTTTGTCGTAACAATAACCGCGCCACCAATAGCGCCTCTACCGTACAACGCGCCTTGCGCACCACGCATAACTTCAATGCGCTCAATATCTACTAAGTCTTGGTTAATAAACTCTAAATCGGGGGCGGTTACACCATCAACAACAAATGCGAGTGGCGGATCGCCTACTTGCGGTGTAATTAACCCTCGAATAGTTATGCGCGCAAGGCCGGGTCTAAAGTTATCAAGTTGCGATAGATTAGGCGTTAAATTAGCAACATCACGAAAGCTGGTAATACGAGATTTTTCAATCGTATCGGCGCTAAAGGCGGTAACAGAGTCTGGCACGTTTTGAATTGACTCAACACGTCCTCGAGAGATAACAGAAATTTTTTCGATAGTGTTAGCTGTATTATTTTGTTCTTGTGCATTAACGTGTGACAAGCACGATAAACTCACCGCCGATGCTAAAAGCGTTTTATGGAATTTTGTTCTATTGTATCTGCTCATGTTATATGTCCTAATGTCACGACTAAGGTAATGTTTTTAACGTACAAACATTGTCGCTTTTTCAGACAAAATAATATTTTGTAAAACCTCAAATGAGCACAAACATATTGTGAAAATATCTAGCAGGCGCTAAGTTTTATGTACATTTTGACAATAGGTTTACAAAATTAATTATTTTTCAATGTGAAACCAGTTATGAAAAAAACGATAAAAATAGACAGATATAACCAAAAAATATTAGCAATAGTGCATCTTACTGCTGATCTCACTAATATAGAGTTAGCAGAGCGAGTAAACCTTTCTCCCAGCGCTTGTTTTCAACGCGTTAAAGCATTAAAAGAAGCTGGGTATTTTCGTACATTTCATGCCGATATTAATCTTGAACAAATATGTGAGCATGTGTTTGCCTATATGGAGTTTACTCTTGAGGACAATAATTTAGCTGCTAGGCGTAAGTTTTTAGCTGAAATACACGATATCCCTGAAATAATGGATTGCATGCAGTTAAGTGGTGATATTGATTATATTTCGTTTTGTTGTTTTGCAGATATTCAGGCGCTTAACGCAATGTGCGATAGGTTAACGGGCAGTAGTAATTATACGATTAAAAAATTAACCACACGTATCGTGCTTGAGCGAGCCAAGTTCTTTTTAGGCTACCCGCTTGAAAAGCTAAGATGGCGAGACGAAATGAAAATAGAAGAAGACGAACAAGGCGCTGATTAGCGCCTTGATTAGTTATAAGTGCTTATCAACTGGTTTTGGCTTAATTAACTTTACAAAAAAAGTATAAATAATTGCGGTTAAAATAATGGCATCAATAACAGTAATGCCACTCAATGACACGTTAAATATCGCCCCATTACACACAGCAAATGCCGCACCTACAAACCAAGCCGTAAATGCAGGTACCGAAAAGCGCGCGTTATTAGTAAGCGTACTGGCGTTATACGCGTCAGGCTTTATAAATAATGCATCAACAATAATAACGCCTGCAACGGGCACAAAAATATCTGACAAAAATGCTAAAAAGCTAATAAACATATCTAAAATATTTATAAATGCCGCGCCAACTCCTACTAGCCCTAATAAAACAATAACCCACTTTTTATGCCAATGCGGAAAAGTTGCCTCTACACTGAGTGCGGTACTGTATAAGTTTAGTGAATTTAAAATCCAACTTCCTGCAATCACAATAAAAAAAGCCGAAAATCCTAGGTTGAGCGCAAGCATTAAACTCAATATTTCGGTTTCTTGCATGGCAGCTGCTGCAAATACAGCTACAAAAATAACGAGCAGTTCAATAATCATATAAGCAATAAAAGAGGTGTATATGCCGCCACGTTTTTGTTTAGAAAAACGGGTTATATCGGGCAAGATAATTGCGCCAATAATAACGCCACCAACAATAGCGGCTACACCATCTTCAAGTGATAAGTCTGCCGACTTTTCTAAATTAATAAAATCAATAAATGGCATGTTATCTAATGCGCCAAATAGCATCATTGCAGTCACAACAGCTAAAATGGGGATCATAATAGAGGCTAGTACATTAATAGCTTTAAATCCGTATAACGTCGTTATGAGCATGGCGCAGCCAGCAGCTATATCAATTGGCCACTCAGGCATAATAATATTAAATTCAGCGCTCAGTAGGCGTATTACTGCATTCGAAAATAAGTCAATATTTACTCCAAACCAGCCAATTAATGACAAAGCAAAAGCTATATTTACAATGCCAGCACCTGCATTACCAAACGCTATTTTTACTAACAGATAAGAGCTTAAGCGGCTTTTTACACCTATCGTACCCATCGCACCGCCAATTACGGTTAAAATGATAGATCCAATGACTAACGCCCAAAGTGTATTACTCACACTTGAACTTTGATGAATTTCTAAGCCGGTTATAAATGTGGGTAATGAAAAGCTTAGCATTGCAGCAATTGCGGCAATACGTGGCCAAGCAACTTGTTCGCTTGTGCATATGGCGTGGGGATCTTTCTCGTTGGGCATTACCTGTTCTCTTATTTTTATATCTTTAATATTACTATACGCTGCTGGCGTGCAAAATTTTCTATTATTGGTGTGGTATTCAAAAGATTAGGTTTAAAAAATGGCTGTAAAAAAATATTATTTTGTTAAGTTGATAACCCTTTTTGAGGTGAATTAAATCCAGCGCAAAAAAAACCGCCAAACTGGCGGTTAAAAGGTCTACACAATACTGTAAAAGTTATAACTACATAGTTACTTTAATAGTTCGAGCACATCAAAACAGGCACCCATTGTATGGTAATCAGTTTTACCTATTGGGCTTTTCATAGCGTCTATTTTTTTATTGTCAGCGGTTAAAATTCTAAACCAAGCTCCGTATTTATGATCGACTAAATGCTGCCACGAATACTGCCAAATTTTGTCATACCATTGCTGATATTTTTCATCCCCTGTTGCTTGATAAAGATACGCGGCACAACACAGAGTTTCGGCTTGCACCCAAAAGTATTTATCGTCATCGCAAATAGTTTTATCAGGGGCAAAGCCGTAGCAAATACCGCCGTGTTTTTTATCCCACGCTACATTTATTGAGTTATCAAATAAGGCTTGAGCGCGTTCAATAAGCCATTTTTGTGGCTTATGCTTATTTAAAAACATAAGCAGTTTTGACCACTCTGTTTGATGGCCAGGTTGAAAGCCCCACGGACGAAATAAATTTTTAGGATCGTCTTTGTTGTACTCTAAATCGACCTGCCAATTTATATCGTAATGCTCCCAGATTAATCCGCCCATTAAACTAGCTTGGCGGTTAACCATGTTGTCGGCAAGTGTGAGCGCACGGTTTAAAAATATTTCGTCTTTTATGGCTTCATAAGCGGCAATAAGTGCTTCACAAGTATGCATATTGGCATTTTGGCCGCGGTATGAATCACATTTTGTGAAGTCGCTGTTATGCTGATCTTTATATAAACCGGCTTTTGCATCCCAAAAATGTGTTTCCATTGTTTGAAATGTATCGTTTAGGTATTCGCGCGCCTCTGTAACACCTGCGCGATATGCCCAGCTGTACGCTAAAATAACAAATGCAAAGCCATAGCAATGATTGGTGTTATCAAGCACGGTAGCTTGACCGTTTTCAACTTTTAATAACCAGTTGTAGCCACCAGTTTGCTCAACAAGGTGATGCTTACGAATAAACTCAATCCCCGATTTAACACGGTTTAGGTACTTTTCGTCATTAAAGGTTTGGTACGCACGCGCATAGTTAAATACAAAACGAGTAGAGCTTACTAAGTGGCGCGTGTGTTTATCAAATACCTCACCGTTATCAGAAAAGTTTTGGTAAAAACCACCGTGTTCATCGTCAATATTTGGCTCATAAAACGCTAACGTGTCGCTAATGTGCTGCGTTAAAAATTCACGGCTTTTAAAGTTGTCAGGTGTGCTTTTCATAGTTCGCTCCTAAAATCGTATAGAGACTTTTGGTTAGGTAGGGAGTTAAATGCCCCTTTGTAAGATGCGGCATGGGCACCACATAACGAAGCAAATTCAAAAATAGTATTTAGCTTTGCATTATTTTCACAAAGGGTACTAAAGCTCGCTGGTGTTAATGCGTGTAAACCAAGCTGGTATAGTAAACCACCAACAAACGCATCTCCTGCAGCAGTGGCATCAACCATAGTAACCTTTTTAGGGTGAAGCGTTTGCTTGGCATTTTTTGTATACCAATGCATAGGGTTGCATGCATCGGTAACTACAAATAGCTCGCAACCGTTATTAAGTGTTTGTGCAATAAACTCATCGCTCGATTGCTCACCCGCTAAGTATTCAAGCTCTTCTTTTGAGGCTTTAATAATTGAGCAGTCTTTTAATAACGGTAAAATATACTCGCGAGGGTTGGCATCGCTTGGCCATAAATTGAGGCGCAAGTTAATATCAAAGCTCACAATTGAGTTATTTTGTTTTGCAAATTTAACACCGTAAGCGGTGGTGTTTCTGATGTTTTTGTCGGTTAATGTGTTTGAGCAAATATGAAAAATATCGCATTGCTCAAACCATTCGCTACTAAAGTCATCGTTACTAAAGTGCAAATCGGCGGTGTTATCACGGTAAAACTCAAACGTGCGATCGCCATCGTTATCGAGTGATACAAACGCGAGGGCGGTTTTGGCTTGGTTGGTAAAACGCATAAAGTCGGTTTTTACACCTTGCTCTTTTAATGCATTATGTAAAAAGTCGCCAAAGCTATCAGTGCTTAGCATTCCTGCAAAGTAGGCATTACCGCCTAGCTTTGCAATGGCAACGCTTACGTTTGCAGGCGCACCGCCTGCAAACTTTGTAAACGCTTCGTGTTCGTTGCTGTTTTGGCTCAATTTATTTGAAAGTAAATCAACCAGTACTTCACCAAAGCATATTGTGTGTTTCATGATCTTGCCTTAGTTGTTAGTCAAGTAGCCAATGTAATGCTATTGCAGCTGTCCACGAGAAATCTTTACCACCACAGCCTGCACCTGTTTCTGGGTTAAAATATTCGTAGTAGCCTGACTTAACAACTAGGTTGCGCGTATCATCTTGAATTTTTTCGGCGGTTGTTACAAAGCCGGCTTCTTTAAGGCCTATGGCTATCATCCAGTTGATGTGTAACCAAATCGGGCCACGCCAGTAGCGTTGTGGCTCGTATTTTTCTTCTTTAGGGTGAGTAGAAGCCACACTAAATTGGCTCGACTCAATAAAGTCTTTGGTGGCTGTATTAATTATTTTAGTTTGCTCATCGCTTGTTAAACCTGCATATACAGTTAATAGCGCGGCTGATGTTTTAACTTTAGCCAAGCTGTTAGTTAAAACATCTCTGCAATAAAAGTACTGGCTTTGTTCACACCATAAAGTATTTATGGCTTGCTCTGTTATTTGTAAACGCTGTGCTAAGTAATCAGTGCGAGCATCGATTAAGCCAAGTTGTTCACCCATTTTGAGTAAATCTTTGGTTGCACGATGCAAAATAGCAATAATACCTAGGTCATTCATTTTGTACGGACAGGTTTCGTAAATTACTTTGCTGTCAAAATTGTTACGTTTGAAAAAGTCTACAAGGTATAAAAAGCGGTCGTACTCACTTTTATGTGGACGCTGAGAAGAATCTACATGACTTGTATCACGGCGCGTATATTCCCAATCTACACATGGCACAGCATGAAGAGCGTCATCCCATGATGGGCTGTTATCCATGCCCGATTCCCACGGGTGGTAGGTTACTACTAAGCCTGTTTTTTCAGGATCTCGGTCGTTGTACCACCATAAATGATAATCAACTACTTGTGAAAATAACGCTTTAACTTTTTGTTCTGCAAGTGCTTTATCTTTAGCGCTGGCAAGCATTTCTTTCATTACGGTGGCGACTACTGGCGGCTGTGAAATAGACGTACTTTTAATTTTTTTATCCGAACCCCATACGTCAGGGCCAGGGAAATAAGTATCAGAATCTTTATGAAACAAGATGTGCGGCACCATGCCATCATCCCATTGGCCTGAAAATAACACATCAATTTCTTGCCATGCGCGGCTTTCGTCTGATTTCATCCAGCCTAGCGCTGTAATGGCTGAATCCCAGTTCCACTGAAACGGGTATAGGCCATGTGTTGGTACTGTATAGCCACCTAAGTCGTTTGCTATAAGTGTTTTAGTAGCAAGGTCTGCAAGCGATGAAGCCGTTGCTGAGTCAATTTTACCGCTGTTTATAGTAGTCATATTGGGTGCTCTTTGTGTGTTATTTCCGATTTGGACAATATTAAAGCACTCATTATGGGTTGTAAATGTTTTTTTTCTGTGCTTAAATCCTGTTCGAAGTAACAAAAAACTAACATGTTTACTTGATTATTTCGGCTTTGCTTAGCCACACTCTAAGTAAATACACACAGACAACTAGCACAATTGGAGAATACCCGTGAATAAAACAACGATCGCCTCTATTGTATCTTTATGCCTTGCACAGGGCGCTTATGCAGCAGAAGAAGCTGCACCAGATACAGCAAAAAAAGCTAACAACGTTGAGCGTATTATCGTCTCTGGTACCAGTAAAGGGCGTGTTATTTCAGACACTCCACAATCAGTAACATCTATTAGCGAAGACGAGCTGGTAAAGCTGTCCTCAAGTAGCCAAGCGGATGTGCTTCGCTATATTCCGGGTATTAAAGTAGAAGGCGGTGGCGGTGAAGTCGCTACTAACCTACAAGTAAGAGGATTACCTTCATCGGGTCAGTTTCAATTTACGCCGCTATCTTATGATGGTTCACCTACGCTGAGTGTTTTTGGTTTGAACTCATCGGCGTTTGATGTGTATTACCGTAATGATTTGGGTATTGAACGCGTAGAGTTTGTGCGTGGTGGTGTATCTAATTTATTTGGCCAAGGCTCTGTGGCCGGCATTATTAACTATATTTCTAAAACGGGCAGTGACGATCCGCAAAGCAACGTACAAATGGAGCTTTCTGATCAAGGGCGTACTCGCTTAGATTTTGCAACGAGCGGCCCGCTTAACGAAGACGGCTTATATTATGCGCTTTCTGGTTTTTACCGTTACGACGAGGGCCCTTTAGATACAGGCCTTGAGACTAAAGGTACACAGTTGCGTGGTAATATTCGTAAAGAATTTGATGATGGCTCTGGCTCATTTACTGTTTACGGACAGTACATTGACGACCAAGCGCAGTTTTACTTACCTATTCCACTTGATGGCGACAGCCGCGAGCGCTTAATTGGTAACGATGGTCGTGAAGTCGAATCACTGCAAACGGCGCAAGTATCTAACTTAACGTACGATACAGCAAATGGTCGTTATGAATCGCCAATCAGCGATGGTGTAGTTACTAAAGGTGGCTCTATTTCAGTGGTGTTTGAAAAAGAGCTCGCTAACGATTTTGCCATTAATATGCGCAGTAAATACGCTAAATACCAACACGAATTTAATCTATTTTTAGACGGCGACGGTATTATTAATGTACCTGAAAGCCAAGACGACTTTTTAGCTAATAGAGGGCTAGGTGATGCAAGCGGTGCTGAGTTTTCTTATGTTAATTCAGGTGTCGCACTTGCAAGTGATGACTTACTATTTGCTAACCGTATTTTAGACCGCGATCGCCCAGCTGAAGATTTTTCTGCAGAGTTTAATATCATCAAAAGTATTTTTGTAGGTGATTTTAGCCACGATATTACAGTTGGTACATTTTTCTCGCACAGTGAAGCCGACGACGATAACGTTATTACAACTTATTTAGGTGAATTTAATAACAACCCTCGCTTAATCAACTTAACGTATACAGATGTTAATGGCGACGAGGTTCAGTACACTCAAAATGGTATTAGTGGTCCAGGCATTTCTTATACTAATCAAACCATTAGCGCTACCCGCCGAGCATTGTACGTAGCGGATCAAATGGAAAGTGACGACTGGATTTTTGACTTTGGTGTTCGCTACGAAGAAATTGAAGGCAAAATTAGTCGCGAAGGCAGCCAAGTAGTTCAGATTTCAGATGATCCAACGCTTGCACCTAACTTACAAGTTAACACTACGGGCAGTGGTGTAATGACTTACGGCGAAGTCGACACGTCTGAATTTGCTGTATCAGGGGCGGCGTTATATCGCTTAACTGATAATTTAAATGTATATGCCAATGCATCTCGCGGGTTTTTCTTCCCAGAAATTAGAGGTATTCAGTTTAATGATTTAGGCGAGCCTGCCAGCTACGAAGCCGAAATTGTTGAGCAAGGCGAGCTTGGTATTAAGTTTTTTGATAACGACTTTAGCGGTAGCATTGCGTTATTTAGAACTGACTTAAAAGACAGACGCAGCGTAGACTTTGTAAATGATGGTAATGGGGGTGTATTAGAGCTGCCAGTTATGCAATCAACTAAAGCAACGGGTGTTGAGCTTACCGGTCGTTACGATATTACCGATGAGTGGGCTGTTGATGCCAATATGACCTATACCGATCACGAATTTACTGAATTTGACTCAGACCCTTCTATTATTGGTAACGAATTACGTCGTAAACCAAAAATATTATTTAACTCATCTATTAGCTACACCGCAGATAACTGGGATGCTTCTATTTATCATAACTTTACAGGTAAAAACTTTGCTAACGATGCAAACT
The DNA here is from genome assembly GCF_011378705.1 of Pseudoalteromonas sp. SA25. Classification (NCBI taxonomy): domain Bacteria; kingdom Pseudomonadati; phylum Pseudomonadota; class Gammaproteobacteria; order Alteromonadales; family Pseudoalteromonadaceae; genus Pseudoalteromonas; species Pseudoalteromonas sp. SA25. The sequence continues at coordinate 160,703 of NZ_WTKV01000003.1, forward strand.
CTGTAGAACTTGATTCATTCCACTTATTTAGATTTGATGCAGGCTATAACTGGCAAGTTGCACCAGAGCAAACAGTACGCTTAAGCGTTGGGGTATTTAACCTGTTTGATTCTGACGGTGTTACTGAAGGTTCACCTCGTCTAGGTAATAGCCAAACGGCAGATAACCCATACTTTGTCGGTCGCCCAATTCTCCCACGACGCGTTACTTTAAGAGTTAAATACGACTTTTAAATAAATGCTTTATGCCTATTAACTCACTTTGGGGTTAATAGGCTTTTTGCATTGTGATGCATTTTTCAGCTAAGTTAGCTACAGGTTTATCTTTTTAACTAGGCTCGTTTATTAAAAAGATAAGGGCAGGTAGCCATTTGGTATTTTATTTTTGAAAAGGCGCAGTGTTTTCATATTGTGAATACGCGAATTAATTATGAATATATTAGATTTTTCAATAGTTGCTCTTTATCTTGGTGCCTTATTGGTAATGGGATTTATGCTACGCGAACAAACCAATAAAAATGATTACTTTTTAGGAGGTAAAAGCTTAGGTTGGAAACCTTTGGCTTTGTCGGTAATGGCCACTCAGCTTTCGGCTATTAGCTTTATTTCGGCTCCTGCATTTGTTGGTTTGCGTGAAGGTGGTGGTATGCAATGGCTCTCGTATGAGCTGGGTGTTCCGCTGGCGATGATTTTAATTTTAGCGACTATTTTACCCAAGCTTTATAAAAGCGGCATTGTCAGTATTTACGACTATCTAGAGATGCGCTTTGGGCGCTCAACCCGTGTACTTATTAGTGTGGTTTTTCAATTTAGCCGTGCGTTTGCGACCGGCATTATGATTTACGCGGTATCGCTTATTTTACAAGGCACCATGGGAATAGAAGCATGGCAAGCTATTGTACTAACAGGCGTTATAACCGTTTTATATTCACTGCAAGGCGGGATGAAAGCCGTAGTGTACGGTGATGCGATTCAAATGATCATCATTGTATTGGGTACTATTGCTTGTATTGGGTTTGGACTATATCACTTGGGTGGGGTTGATACCTTTATTGCCAATGTTGATTCGAGCCGATTAGAAGCGATTAAGTTTGATTCATTTGGTTTTAGTGATGATGGCTTTGGCTTTTTACCGATGATTTTTGGTGGTGTGGTACTTTACGCTTCTTACTATGGGTGTGACCAAACGCAAGCGCAACGTGCGCTCAGTGCAAAAGATCCTAAAAACCTACGCTACATGATTTTAGCAAATGGTGTAGTGCGCTTTCCTATTACTATTTTATATTGCGTGTCGGGTTTAATTGTTGGCACTCTGGCAATGAGTAACCCTGAATTTTTAGCAAAAATTCCAGCAGATAACCCTGATTGGATGATGCCTATATTTATTTTAGATTACCTACCGCATGGCTTAATTGGTTTATTGGTTGTCGCTATTTTGTCGGCAGCGATGTCGTCACTTAGCTCTGCAATTAATTCACTTTCGGCGGTAAGTATTGAAGATTACAGCCGTATATCTAATAAAGAGCTAGACCAACCATCTTACTTAAAGTTAGCTAAATACTTAGGTTTAGCATGGGGCGCAATTACCTTAGTACTATCACTTTTTGCCGGTGACATAGCGCCGACCATTATTGAAGCTATTAACAAAGTCGGCTCGTTATTTTATGGCCCAATACTGGCAGTATTTTTAGTTGCTGTACTAAGTAAACGCAGTGCTGCATTGCATGCCAATATTGGCTTAATTAGTGGTGTATTAATTAACTTGTTGGTGTCGGTATTTGCGCCTGATATTTTCTGGTTTTGGTGGAATTTTATCGGTTTTGTAAGCGCTGCTGTGATTATTTATGTTACGAGTCGTTTAATTCCAAGAGAGGTAAACGAAGTAACAAAAGTACAAAATGCCGAGACAGTATCAAACTCAATTTTAACTGGCAAAGATATCGTTATGCTACTTAGCATGTTTATTGTGATGATATTAATTTGTTTAGCTATTCCTTCAATTTTTTCGTGAGCTGTGACTAATGGATTCTAAAAAGTCGTTTTTAATTGATTTATTTACCACTGCGGTAAATGCCTGTAAACCAAGTGCTTGCATGAGTAAGTATTTAGAAAATATAGATGCAAGCAAAGGTTTGTGTGTAGTAGGGGCGGGTAAAGCCGCCGCTGAAATGGCCGCCGAAGTTAATCGCTTTTATGGTGATAAATGTTTTGGCGCAGTGGTAACGCGTTATGGCTACGAAAGTAGCGGCGATACTGGGCGAATTAAAGTGCTTAGTGCAAACCACCCAACACCAGACGATAACAGCTTAGCTGCTGGCAAAGAGTTATTGGAGCTTGTAAAAAATAATCCGGCTGATATTCCTATTTTGTTTATTATTTCGGGGGGCGGTTCGTCGTTGATGTGCCTACCTGTTGATGATGTGCCTTTTTCACAAAAGCAAAAGCTTAATCAGTTTTTACTTAGAAGTGGTGCAAGCGTTGATGAAATAAATGTAGTGCGTAAGCAGTTGTCACTTGTTAAAGGCGGTAAGTTAGCGCAGGCCGCTAAGTCGGATTACGTTACGCTTATTATTTCAGATGTAGTAGGGGACAAACCAAGTGATATAGCATCAGGCCCTACCATTAGCGATGGCAGTACTAAAGCCGATGCACTGGCTATTTTACAAAAGTACAATTGGCCGGTAATTGCAGAGGTTGAAGCGCATTTATTAAAACCAGAGCAAGAACGAGTTGCTGACACCGTGGGTGAGTACTTTATTGTTGCAAATGCGCAGCATGCTATTGATAGTGCTATAAGTGTTGCACAGCACGAAAGCTGGGAAACCCAGGTACTAGGGTATGATATTCAAGGCGAGGCTAAAGAAGTTGCAAAGCAACATGCGGCTATCGCTCTTGAGCAAAAAGCCCAAGGCAAGCGCGTTATGTTGTTCTCAGGTGGCGAGCTTACAGTAACCGTTGCTGATGTTTATGGCGATGGCGGGCCCAATCAAGAATACTTAATGGCGTTGGCTGAGGCACTTAATGGCGAAGCGGGTATTTACGCACTTGCTTGTGATACAGATGGTGTAGATGGTAGTAAAGATGTAGCGGGTGCTTACATAAATAGCACAACGGTTATACGGGCACAAAGCGCAGGAGAGAGCCTTCAAGCGCAATTAGAAGGGCATAATAGCCATCAGTTTTTTAAAGCAATTGATGATTTAATTATTACTGGGCCAACTAACACAAATGTGAACGATTTTAGAGTGATAGTGATTGAGTAGGCGCAGTTTGCCCACTTGTTCTTTATAATGGTTTCACGTAATCTTGTGCTCCAATTTTGTTAGGGTTAATACCTATGTTTTCGTTAAACAACAGTAACTTATTACGCTCTGGTTTTGAGCTTGGAAAAGGCGAAAAGCTATTTCAAGATATTGAGCGCGATATTATAAAAGTGGTGTTTTGGGAAAAGTGCGTAACTCAAAGTCATATTGTGAGCGCAACTCGTATTCCACAGCAAACTGTGTCGCGTTTACTTAAGTCGTTAACCCAGCACGGTGTAATTGTACAAAGCGATACGCTTATTCCTAATAAAAAAGGTAAGCCGGGGTTTGGCATTGCCCTTAACCCCGATTACGGATTTACCTTTGGCTTAGCTATTTTACTTGATGCTATTTCGCTTGCTGTAATGGATTTTACGGGAAAGGTGGTTTACACCCATATGCAGCTAATGTCGGATATGAGCATTAATAATGTGCTTAAATGTGCACAAAAGCTGGTGGAAGAAATAAGCGCTGAGCGTGACATTCCAAGTGAAAAAGTACTGGGAATGGGCGTGGGTATCTCTGGCTTTTTTAGCTCAATGGATGGGAAAATGAATACCCACCATATGCTAGAAGAGTGGTCGCAGGTTGATATTATCGATATTGTGTCGCAGCATTTTCAGCTCCCAACTTGGGTTGTTAACGATGCTACAGGCGCAGCCGCAGGTGAAGGTGTTGCTGGTATTGGTCGTGAATATAAAAACTTTGTTTATATGTTTGTGTCGGCCGCATTTGGTGGTGGTATTGTAAATAATGGCGACGTACTGCGCGGTACATACGGAAACGCAGGTGAGCTTGGCGACATGCTACCGCCTAAATTATATGCCCACCCTAATCTTGAATTACTAAAACGTATTTTGAAAAAAAATGGCGTAGCGGTTACTTCTATTTACGACCTGCATGACAACTTTGACCCCGATTGGCCTGGCGTTGAAGAGTGGCTGTTTAAGGTTCAAGACTCATTTGATTTAGTGGCAACCTGTTGCTCTGCATTATTAGATGCTGAAGCGATTATTATTGGTGGCCATATTCCAAAAGAGTTGGCTGAAAAAGTTATTGCACGAACTGAGGTTTATGCACAATTTAGACGTGGCGCTAAACGCCCTATGCCAAAGCTGGTGGTTTCTAATATTGATAATTTTCCGGTATCAATTGGCGCAGCCACATTGCCATTTAGAGAGTTGTGTTTGTAGGGTAAAAAATACACATTTTAAAAACAAAAAAGCCGATATTGTTTTATGTAATATCGGCTTTTTTTGTGTGGGTTATTTACTCTTCAACGAATGCCTCGCCTTGTGTCATCCACTTCGCAGCTGGTTTGCCTTTTAAGTAATGATCAAAGTACTGCATCATACGTACTGAAAAATCGACCTGATTAGGAAACTTTTTCAAGTGGTGTGGTTCACCTTCGTATTGTAAAAATGTAGCATCTTTTCCTGCACGGCGCAGAGCTAAGTAGTACTGCACGCTCTCATGCCAAGGTACTGCATCGTCTTTGTCGCCAGACATTATTAAGATAGGCGTATTAACTTTGTCTGCAAAAAATACTGGTGAGTTTTCTATATAAAGTTCTGGTGCTTCAAATAAGTTTTTGCCAATACGGCTTTGTCCTGTTTCGTATTGAAATTGACGAGCAAGGCCCGATTTTAAACGTATGCCACTGTAAGCACTTGTCATGTTTGATACTGGAGCGCCAGATACAACCGCTTTAAACATATCTGTTTGGGTTATCATAAACGCACTTTGATAACCTGCCCAAGAGTGACCTTGTAAGCCTATTTTATCTGGGTCGGCTATGCCTAAATCTATTAATTTTTGGGTGGCGTTTATCATGGTTTGCGTTGACGATTTACCAGGGTGACCTATTTCAAAACGAATATCAGGTAAAAATACCGCATAACCGTTTGAGGTAAACATAGGGAAGTTAGGGCGATGGTTTAATTCCATTTTTGGAAAATCAAACATGCGCTGACTCATGTAACGATAAAAATACACAACCACAGGTACTTTATCGCCTTTTTTATATCCCGCTGGTTTTATTAGTACGCCTTGTAAATCTTCGCTGTCAAAGCCTTTATAGCTTATTAGTTCTGGCTTTTCGCCCCAGGCAAAATTACTAATTTGTGGGTTTAGGGTAGTCACTTGTTTTGGTGCGCTAAAGCTAAAATCTGTTTGGTAGTAATCAGGAAATTGGCTATAAGTTTGCGAGGTAAATAAGTACTTGTCAGCCTTTTTGGCTTTTTTAACCATATCAAAGCGTTTATTATCGCTAAGCACCTTAGTTATTGTGTTAGTGGTTAAGTCGAGCTTTGCAACTTCGCTTTGTTTAGTTTGTAAGTTAATAGCAGAGACAAGTAATGTATCGCCTTTTTTAAAGCCCACTTGGGTTTTATCAAGCTTAATAACACGGTACTGCGTATTGCTTTGCTTACCATTAGTTAGGCGTTTAGCTTGCTTAGTTTTTACGTCAAATGCCCAAATATCGTATTTACTATAAGCAAGCACTTGGCTGCTATCGGTCATCCAACCAGCAAAACCATAACCAGGTTGAGTAGATGGGTAGTCGTGTTTATCATCAGCAAAGGTTGCCTGAATCGCTTTTGTAAGCGATGTTACTTTATTATTTTTTAAATCTTTTAACTGTATTTGGCTATCGCTAAAATAAGCCGCAAACTCACCATTAGGGGCAAGGCTCGGTCTAAACGGGTAGTTACTTATAATTGGAGTTTGTTTACCGGTATTTATATTTACTGCAAAGTAATCAGCAAAAAAACCGCCGTACATTATTTTTTCTAGGTAGGGGATGTTAGATGAGCCAAGTAAAGACACATCTCGCTGAGGGTTTAGTGCAACCTCAGGCATGTTTGGTGTACTAAGTTGCGCAACTTTTTGCGAGTTAACGTGATACACCGCACTGTAATGGCGATTTTTATTAACTTCGTTCCATTGCTGCTCTTCACGTGGTTTTATTTGCGCATCGTTGTTGTGCCATACATTAAGGCCTTTGTGTTCAACAATGGTGTCAAAATCATACAGTGAGGCTTCGTCGGTATATTCTTTAGTTTTTACTTTGGCTGCTAATTTTGGATGGTTTTCAAAATATAAGCGCTCGCCATTTTCTGACCATTCAAGGGTGGCTGTTTTCCCTAAAACCCAGGTTTTATTAGGTGAATCTATAGTTGAGAGCTTCTCGTTTTTATATAGCTGTAAAGTGTAGCTTCGACGGCGGGTGTCATCATTTACATAGTTACCCAATGTAAACGCTGCAATATTGTCAGTTGGGTGCCACGCTATTTTATTTGCGATTACGCCCGGTTCATCAATTAATACGCTGCTATTAAAGTCACTGAGCTCAATTAACGCTATTTGGTTGTTATTACCATCGCTGTAACTTTGACTCACTAATAGCTGGCTGTTAGCTGAGTTAATAGCGTAGCTAAATACGTTTTCTATTGTATGGGAGCGTTTATCAGATAAATTTACGATAACAAGCGCATAGCTCTTATCTTTTTTATCGGGCGTGATAGCGTTGTCTTCTTCGTTTTTAGTGCTATCGGTTTTATCTTCTACTTTTGCGTCATCGTCTTTTTTATTTAAACGATAAGCAAGCCACATACCGTCATCAGATAACGTGTAATCTTTTACATCAGCAAAGCTTTGTTGAGCACCTGATTGTGTGTTTACGAGTACCAGATTGTTTTTAAATGTGTCTTTTTTTTTGGTTGTTTCTTTTTCAAGTAAGGTAGGTACTTGTGTAAAAGCGACCCAGTTAGCGGCTTTATTAATATGAGGCTTAGTGCCGCGCTCTACTTCGGCGATGAGAGTATTGCTTTGTAGTGAGTAAACTTGGCCAGTTGCACTTCCACGATACGGCGTTGCACTAAAAGTGAGTACTTGACCATTGTCAGATAGTTGCGTGCTTTTAGCTGATTTAAAACTAAAAACGTCTTTAAATTGTAGCGATTCTTTGGCGTGTATGCCGGTGCTAGTTAAGCTGGCAACGAGTGCCGTGCTTAATAAGGTGAGTTTTGTTTTCATTATTGATTCTCGTATTATGACATTGTTTCATTGTAACGAGTTTGGTTCATAATTCGAGCAGATCAGATAAATGGCAGCTACATACGACAAAACGACCCGCAGGTCGTTTTTTGGTATTTAATTTATTAATTGAGCAGTAATTACAGCCAAATTTTTTGTAGCTCAAGCCATTGTTTTTCAAATTGAACACTTGGCTTTGCTTTAAAGTCGCTACGTACAAACTGATTCATTTTGCCTTCAACGTAGGCAAGTAAAAAGTTTGCAAGTGTAAGCTCATCACTTTGAAAGTTTTTACCTTCACGTAATTTACGCTCACGAAGTACTTGTTTAAACTGAGTTTCTAATTTTTCAAACAGACTTTGTACCCGCTCGCGTAAACGTTCCTGCTCACCTTGTAATGCGTCGCCAGTTAAAATACGAGTAATGCCTGGGTTTTTTTCAGCAAAGGTTAGAAGTAATAATAGAATGTTATAAATGCGCGTTTGGCTTTCTTTTTCGTTTTCAATAATAATATTTATACGAGATAAAAGGGTATCTTCAATAAACTCAATTAAGCCCTCAAACATACGCGCTTTGCTCGGAAAATGACGGTATAGCGCGGCTTCAGACACACCCACCTCAGCAGCTAGTTTTGCTGTGGTGATGCGTTGTCCTAAATTAGTTTCTAACATTTGAGCGAGTGCTTGCAGTATTTGCTCTTTGCGATTACTTCTTTTTGTCGCAGGCATGAACATTCCTTTTTATTAGTTATTCTTAGTGGCGCAGTTAAGAACCCTAGTCATTTTTTGTTCAAATGATTGGCGTATGTTAATGTTTTATTCAGTTTGTTTCCAGCCTTTTATAGATGTTTAGCCAGCTGTTCGATCACCTTGCGAGCTATTTCTATTTTACTTGTAGTTGGTAATTCTAGTTGTTCATTGTGCCAGTACAGTGTTAAAGCATTATGATCGGAATTAAACCCTAAGCCACTTTTTGATACGTCATTAGCGCAAATCATATCTAGATTTTTATTCTTTAGTTTACCTTTAGCGTAGCTTTCTACATTTTGAGTTTCGGCGGCAAACCCCACAGTATAAGGACGGTTTTGTTTAAGGTTGGCAATAGCTGCAATTACGTCAGGGTTTTTAGTTAAAGTAAGAGTGAGTTCGTCGCCTTGCTTTTTCATTTTTTGAGTCGCAATGTTTGCAGCTCGATAATCTGCTACAGCAGCGCAGCCAATAAATGCATCTGATTGTGGTGCATAGGTAAGTGACTCAGTTAATAGCTCCTCAGCGCTTTCTATATTGATAAGGTTTACGCCAGTAGGGGCTTTTATAGTGACCGGACCCGAAATTAAATTAACCTTAGCACCGAGTTGCAAAGCGGCTTCTGCCAGTGCATAACCCATTTTTCCAGAGCTGTGATTTGATATAAAACGTACCGGATCGAGAGGCTCACGCGTTGGGCCTGCTGTTATTGTAATTGTTTTTCCTGCAAGTAATTGCGGTTGCTCTTTTGCTATACATAGCGCAACTAGCTCATGAGGCTCTAACATGCGTCCAGCGCCTATATCACCACACGCTTGCTCACCTTTACCCGGGCCCCAAATAAGTACGTTACGTGCTTTTAATGTGGCTAAATTAGCTTGTGTTGCTGCGTGTGCATACATTTGCTGGTTCATGGCTGGTGCAACTGCGACTTTTGCAGGCGTTGCTAGCAGTAACGTCGTTAGTAGGTCGTCAGCAATGCCGGCTGCCATTTTAGCAATAATATTACACGTCGCTGGAGCAACTAAAATTAAGTCAGCCCATTTTGCAAATTCAATATGCCCCATTGAAGCTTCAGCAGAAGGGTCTAGTAATGAGTCAGAGACTGTTTCTCCACTAACGGCTTGCATGGTCAGTGGTGTAATAAAGTGTTTAGCTGATTCGGTCATAACTACTTTTACTTCACAACCAGAGTCTTTTAATCGCCTAACGAGTTCTGCACATTTATAAGCTGCAATACCGCCGGTAATACCTAGTACAATTTTTTTGTTTGTTAAGTTAGTCATGGATGTTCATCAGTTTTTATTAAATATTGGGCTTAAAATAACAAATCTTTACCCATACAGCGAAGTTTTTTAATTCGAAATAACAGGCTAAATTTCAAATTTGCATTACATTTATAAGACACTTTCGCCTCTCAAGGATGAATAATGCAACTTACTTCACTACCAAACTCACTTCGACCTCGTGAAAAGCTCATAGCAAAGGGGGCTAAGGCGCTGACTGACGCAGAGCTTCTTGCCATATTTTTACGAACAGGGTTGCCAGGAATGAATGTAATTGAGTTGGCTCAGCATTTATTAAACGAGAATAAAACACTTCATAATTTGTTTAATGCCAGCATTGAGGAGTTTTGCTCTCAAAAGGGGTTAGGGACCGCTAAGTATGTTCAGCTACAAGCTGTGTTAGAGCTAAGCCAACGTTATATGCAGGAGCGTTGCCAACGAGACGCCGTGTTTAATTCGCCAAACTCAGTTTACGATTACCTAACAATTCAAATGCGGGGCTTACAACAAGAAGTATTTATGGTGTTATACCTAGATAGCCAAAATAGATTAGTAAAAGATGAAATACTTTTTTATGGCACAATTAATTCTGCCAGTGTTTATCCGCGTGAAGTTGTAAAGGCTGCCCTTAAAAATAATGCAGCCGCTGTTATTTTTGCGCATAATCATCCAAGTGGTATTGCAGAACCGAGCCAAGCAGACAAACTTATTACTAATAAATTGCAGCAAGCACTGCAATTGGTCGACATAAGTGTGCTCGATCACATCATTGTTGGTGGAGAAACGTGTGTTTCGTTTGCCGAGCGAGGCCTGATTTAGCTTTGTTAGATACAGAAGTGTGTTAAAAATGAGCGGTTTAACGTGTTTTGGCAAATTAGTTTAATTTAAATGCAGTTTTTACTTTCCCTAAGGGCATTCGATCTTTATAATTAGCCGCTATCAAATTTACATATATGAGCTGATTGGATAGATCAGTGTTTGATCTTTGCCTGTAAAAGCTGTATAAAGAGCGCCCTTCGATTTATCTCTAGGGCGGAAATACACGGCCTTAGATTAAATTAAGCTCGAGCGAAGTTATTGGAGATATATAGACATGTCTAAAGTATGTCAAGTTACAGGTAAGCGTCCTGCGGTTGGTAATCACCGTTCACACGCGAGAAACGCGACTAGACGTCGTTTCCTACCTAACCTACAAACACACCGTTTTTGGGTTGAAAGTGAAAAACGTTTTGTAACATTACGCACTACTACTAAAGGTATGCGTATTATCGATAAAAAAGGCATCGACACGGTTCTTACAGAAATCCGTGCTCGCGGCGTTAAAGTTTAAGGATCTGAATCATGCGCGATAAAATCCGTTTAGTTTCAACTGCCGGTACTGGTTTTTTCTACACTACTGACAAAAACAAACGTAACATGCCTGAGAAGATGGAAATCAAAAAGTTTGATCCAAAGATTCGTAAACATGTTCTTTTTAAAGAAGCTAAAATTAAGTAATTTTAGTTCTTTTAGAATTTAAAAACCCAGCTTAGGCTGGGTTTTTTGTTTTTAAAAATATGACTAGTGAATTGATATAAAAAACCTCGTTGGCATAACCAACAAGGCTTTTAAATCAAAAAACGTTATACCAATAGCATTAAATTAGTGAGCTATTTAATGCGATAAAATAATCATGTTTTTAATAAACTTGGTATCATTAGATTTTTGTGAATGCATCTTGTAGTGGTGGTACTACTTGCTTTTTACGGCTCAGTACACCATCTAACCATACTTTATCATTCTCTGGTTTTACACCGTAAGCCTGCTCAACTAAGTTTGCATCGTCAGATACAATTAGCATTTCTGAGCCTTCTTTCATTATATCGGTAAGCAGTAAAAATACAGAGTGGCGATTACCCTCAACTTTTAGCTTAGCAATATCGGCTGCAAGGTCTGCTTTAATATCGTCAAAAACAGCAAGGTCGATTACTTCTAGTTGGCCAATGCCTACTAGGTTACCGTTCATGTTGAAATCTTTAAAGTCACGCATTACTAAATCACGTGCTGGTGTGTTTTCTACCGCAGATTTAACGCGGAACATATCCATACCAAGTTCTTTAAAGTCTTCGATGCCTGCAATTTCAGCTAGCGCTTCAACACATTTAATATCGGCAGTGGTACATGTTGGTGATTTAAATATGACTGTGTCGCTTAAAATTGCACACATCATAATGCCCGCGATGTCTTTAGGGATTTCTACGCTGTAGAAGTCGTACATCATTTTAATAATGGTGTTTGAACAACCAACAGGACGAATCCAACATTCAAGCGGAGTAGATGATGTTAAGTCACCTAATTTGTGGTGATCTACCACGCCAACAACGCGAGCTTGGTCGATATCATCGGGTGCTTGTGTTTTTTCTGTGTGATCTACAATATACACATCTTCACCCGCGTAGCTTAATTTAAGCTCTGGTGCTTCGAAGCCAAATTTATCAAGGATAAATTGAGTTTCAGGTGAAATTTCACCAAGACGAGTTGGAATTGCAGGCTCATCGATTTGGTTTTTTAAATAAGCCAGTGCAATTGCACCACAAATAGAATCTGAATCTGGGATTTTATGGCCCACTACATACATAGACATTGACGGAACTCCTTTAAATTTGCCGATATTCTAACAAAGTCTGCGGCCTTTAACATATAGACAGCGCAATTAAGTTTTAGTTACACTTTAAAATCTTGAATTTACTAGGTGTATTAATATGCGACTGGGCCGTAAAGGTTGGAACAACGTTATAATATTTTCGATGTTGATTATGATCTTCTTCTTAAATGGCTGGCATAAGCAACTTTTGGGAGGGGAGGATAAACCAACATTACAAGCCGTACTCCCCCAGCAAAGTTTTGTACTGACACTGCAATTTGTTGATCAAAAAATTGAGCGAATAGGAACAAGCTGGCGTACAACCCCACTACAAAAAGACATACCGCTTGTGTGGCAAGCATCTGAGCAGCAACTTAGTGATTTAATTAACCAATGGCAAAGCGCGCAGTTAATGGGTGTTAACGAATCTGTTGTTTTTAATCCTAATGCACCTTTATATGTTGCTACATTTGAGTTGGCTGGCGAGAGTTTACCTTGGGTTTATTTGCTTTATAAAGGCGATGGGCAATATTACTTACTCGAAAAGAGTAGCCAACGAATACTCGCACTCGATTTAAAAACTGCACAGCAGTTATTTCCTAGTTTTGATTTTTCACAAAGTGAGTCTAATTAATGCCTGAATTACCAGAGGTAGAAGTGAGCCGAATGGGCATCACTCCCCACGTACAAAACCAAGTTGTTACAAAGGTAAATATTTACAATGCCAGTATGCGCTGGCCAGTGCCAGATGACGTGTATCAACTTGAAGGGCTAATTGTTACTAGTATTGAACGACGAGCTAAATACTTACTTTTACACTGTGAACTTGGGAGCACTATTTTACATTTGGGTATGTCAGGTAATTTACGTGTTGTAGATAAAAGTGAGCCGCTTAAAAAGCATGACCACGTAGAGTTTATTTTTGGTAACGGTAAAGCACTGCGCTTAAATGATCCTCGTCGCTTTGGTTGCTGCTTATGGCAAGAGCCAGGTGAAGTGCATAAGCTACTCTCTAAGCTTGGTCCTGAGCCGCTTACCGATGATTTTTTTGCTAAACGCGTGTACGAACAGTCGCGCAATAAAAAAGTACCCGTAAAGCAATTTATTATGGATAACGCAGTGGTGGTTGGTGTTGGTAATATTTACGCGAATGAATCGTTATTTAAAGCGGGTATACATCCAAAGCGAGAAGCGGGAAAAGTATCGCTCAAACGTTATCAAGCACTTATCTCTATTATAAAAGACACGCTTGCTGCGGCCATTATGCAAGGTGGTACAACGCTTAAAGACTTTGCACAAAGTGATGGTAAGCCCGGGTATTTTGCTCAAGAGTTATTAGTATATGGGCGCAAAGGCAAGCCATGTATGACGTGTGAAAACGAATTGGAAGAAATTAGATTGGGGCAGCGCAGTACTATTTTTTGCTCAAATTGCCAAAAGTAGTTATCCAGGGCGTGTTGACCTTTCGTGATTGATTTTGCAGCAGACTGTTTGGTATTTAGGCAAGGCAGAGCCTATGTAATGTGGTTATTCCCCATAAATTGGCGATAACGCAGCATAAATGCCAAACATGCGCTGCCCTTTGGGTTCTTTCTAGGGGCGATTAACTCTTTGTTGCTCGATTTTTACTTAGCCCGCTAGGTTACAAACCTCGCGCCGCGATTAAATCGCCCCTAGATTGAACAAATTTCAATCCACAAAGATCAACACGCCCTAGTTATTTGAATATTCAGTTATTTAAATTTTATCGATTCTAAATTTAATGATATTTAAGGGCCAGCTTTAAAAGCGGGTCCTTTATTTTAAAGCTCGAACGGTGCTACACCGACCGCTTTCATTTTATATCCTACCTGCGCGATTTCGCCCGACCATGTTTCTGTACTTATTATTCCGGTTACAACGATTGCGTCGTACAGACTATCTATAGGCACACCACCTTTAATCGTTACATGGACTATTTGATTTGGCGGTGGTGGTGGTACGTGTATACAGGCGCCAAAATAAGGCACGAGTAAAAACTCGGTAATTACTTCGCTATCGCCCTCAAGTGGCACAACAAAACCAGGCAAACTCACCGATTGGCCATCAAGTGCCTTTACCACTGGAGCATCTAAATCGGGTTGCACCCAGTTTTGATCACTACCTTCGTGATTAGCTTGTGCTTGAGTGTCTATCTGCACGTGGTTTTTAGGGATTAAGTCTTCCCAAAAAATTTCTTTTGGTGGATTAGCATAACTCGCTACGCTTATAAATAATAAGCCAATAGCAGCAATGTACTGAAAAGCTGTTTTAAAAAATGTCATAAAATACCTAAAAATTATGCTTTTATACTCATACCATCGCTGAGTGAATAAAAATAAGCGCGAGTAGCGGGTATTAAGCCAATAATAAAACCGGCTGCCATAATAACGCCGATTAAGCCCAGTTCATAGTAAGAGAGTATTGTGATATTTACGCTTATACCGGCATGGCTTTGTAAGTAACCGCTGGCTGAAAAAATAACTAAATAGTAAAGCACACTACCTACTAGGCAACCAAGTAAAGTGGTCAGTAGTGACTCAATACTTATAAGTGTAAATAAATGCCAAGGGCGAGCGCCTACCGAACGTAATATAGCAAGTTCGCGACGACGCTGACTTAAATTTGCAAGCAATGTCGTTAGCATGCCAAGTAGGCTTACTAACACGACAACAGCTGAGAATAGCAAAAGTATTTTTTCTACTATGGCGAGCATTTCCCATAACTCTTTAAGTGTTACGGTTGGCATAATCCCAAGCAGGGCTTCTGGCTTATATTGATTTATATTGCGCCTAATTTGTAGCGTGTATAAAGGCGATTTGAATCCCATTAAAAATGCCGTAATTTGTTTTGGATGCCCAACTAGGTTGTTATGTCCGTCATGCTCATGCTCAAGGCTCGCTTTACCGCCGTGAATTAAATCGATTGCAGCCAAAGGGATATGCAGCGTTTTATCAACAGGCGTGCCAGTAGGGTTTAAAATACCGACGACTTTAAATGGGTTATCGTCATGATGATGAAAGCTGGTGTTCCCCATACCGTGCGATATAACAATAGAGTCGTTAAGTTTATAACCTAATTTATTTGCAACTTCACTACCTAGCACCACTTCGTTAATTGCAGCAAAAGGGTGGCCTTTGTTAAAGGTTAAGTTTTGTTTTTTTGCAAAGCGATAATGGCTAAAGTAATCAAGTGTTGTGCCTAGTACCGCTTGGCCTTTATGGCTGTCGCCTAGGCTTATAGGTATGCTCCATTTTACGCCTCGCTGACTTGTTATGTATTCATAACTTTTCCAGCTTACGCCGTTATTAGTATGGCCAATTCTAAATACTGACGAAAGCAGCAACTGTATGTCGCCGGTACGCGCACCAACAATTAAATCAGTGCCCGAAATAGTATTACTAAAACTACTTTTAGCATCAATTCGTACTCGCTCAATACTTAAAAGTAACATTACACTAATTGCGATAGTAAATAATGTAAGCAGTACACTTGCGCGGCGGTTTAATAAGCTTTTGTAAGCAAGTTTAGCGAGAATCATACTTGTTCCTGCAAGCTTATAAGGTCAATGGAGCGGTCAAATAAAGGCTTTAGTGTTTCATCGTGGCTCACAAATACCAGCGTACTATCAGATAGCTTTGCCTGCTCAAACAGTAGGTTTATAAAGCTTTCACGGTTATTTGTATCGAGTGCAGATGTGGGCTCATCAGCAATTATTAATTCAGGGCTGCCTATAAATGCGCGAGCTGCAGCAACGCGCTGTTGCTGTCCAATACTTAATGTCGCTACATCTTTATGGTGATACTGCGCAGTAAGGCCTAAAGCATTTAATAACCGCATCGCTTCTTTTTGTAAGGCAGAGTTTTTATTTGATGATTGCTTTAATATTTTTTGTTTTCGGCTTTTTGAAAACTCACACCCAAGCGTTATATTTTCAATAGGAGTTAAATAAGGAAGCAGGTTAAAGTTTTGAAAAATGTAGCCAATGTGATCCGCTCTAAAAACATCACGGGTAGTATTGCTTAATGTAGTTAGATTTTGGTCTAAAATTGATACCTCACCGCTGGTGGCTGTATTAATGCCAGCAAGAATCGCTAACAATGTCGATTTACCTGAGCCACTAGGACCGTGTAAAAAAATATGCACACCTTTTTCTATAACTAACTCTTTTATGTTGAGCGTGGGTGAGCTATCGCTTTTATGCCACTTAAAAGTTACGTTTTTTAGGTTGATCATTACTTTATTTTACCATTTCCAATAATTGAGGTTTCTGCGCGTTTTAAATTGCCTAATAATATTAAATGGCTTAGGTTTTAGTTTATCTTCACTTAATAAAAACTCATTTGTTGCAGCAACTACACGTTCACTCGACTGCCCATCAGTATATGGATGAAGCTCTTGGCAATAGTTTTCAATGTTTTTCATAAGTGTTTTAGGGTACGTGAAAGCCTGCTCTAAGGCTTCTTCAACTTTATTAGGGTCTGTTACATTAAGTAGGTGTTTCTCAGGAGCATTATTACAAAAGGTGACCACAGGTTTTCGTTGGACTAAAAACATTAAAAGTACTGATGATGTATCGCATAACATAACATCGGCTGATTTTAATAAAGGGACTACGTCGTCGGTCTCAATAAACGTTAAATTTTGATTGCTTAATGCCTTATATTTGCTCACCAATTCAGTTGGCATTTTTGGATGGAATTGCATTAAAATTCGCCATTTTCCGGTTTCACTAAAATGTTTTATTTGCTCATATAGCTTTGGTGCAAGCGATAGTCGCTTTGAAAATGTAGAGCAGATTAATAAGGTTGGTCGGGTGTCTGATTTATTTGTATAAGGCGTTTCGGTGATGCCATCAAATAATCGGTCAAGAGGAGGCCAGCCAGTTTCTGTTACCTTGAAATAGCCTAGTTTTCTTTGTAAGGCTTTAAAGGGGATTGTTGTATTTGGGCCTTGTGTACAATACAGGTCGAAACAACCTCTAGCTTTAAGATGATCGTTATTCCCTTTTTTATCTAGCTTACCTGCATCAAAGCCATGAAACACACCTACTTTGATACCAGGGAAAAAAGTGGGTATTAAATTAGCCGGTGCAAACGTTGCATCGGGTTTCCATTCGTGAATATCTTCTATTGTATTAAGCCGTTTTTCTTCTTTTTTTAAAAAATTAGGATTGACTGCCAAACCTTGTAAAAACCAGCGCACTTCGCCACCATTAGCTAGTACTGCAGCCTGAATAGGCCTCAAGATAGCGTACGAATAATTTTGAGAGATATACATCAAGTATTTTTTATTTTTAGTGGCAGTTAAGTAGTTCAAGCTATCTCCTCAGGCTGGTTGGCACATTAAGTTTACCCCATTGCGACTCGCTTATAAATATATGCCTTTATTTGTTTTAAGCATCCGATTGAGCTTTGAGGTTGGCTAGATTATTATACAGCCCATATAACCCCATACCATACTTTGCTCAAAGAGCATCCCTAACCCCGGAGATAGCATGACTAGCTATAAAGTTTTAGACGTAAACGATGATTTACCCATTCGTACCAAAGGTGAAGTACACAGCGGTAAAGTTCGTTCAGTTTATTGGTTAACTGATGAAGACAGCGCACGATTAATTAAAGACAAAGGCTACCAAGTACCGACAGGTACTGAGCTTGCGATTATGGTTATTTCAGACCGAATTTCTGCATTTGATTGCATTTGGCAAGGCGAAAATGGTTTAAATGGCGTGCCAGGTAAAGGTATAGCGTTAAACTCAGTGGCAGCCCATTGGTTTAAGTTATTTGATAAAGCGGGTCTTGCGGGTAATCATATTGTTGATATTCCGCATCCGTATGTGTGGATTGTACGCAAAGCCAGTACCGTAAAAGTAGAGGCAATTGCTCGCCAATATATTACGGGCAGCATGTGGCGTGACTACGCTAAAGGCATACGTAACTTTTGTGGTATTGACTTACCAGAAGGCTTAAAAGCGAACCAAAAGCTTGATAACGTTTTAATTACGCCATCAACAAAAGGTATTATTGAAGGCGTTGCTGATATTCCGCCAGTTGATGATGTAAATATAACTCGCGCTAACATTACTAATAACTTAGATGTATTTAACTTTAAATCGGCAGATGACGTAACCAAATACGAAAAACTGTTAGTTGAAGGTTTTAAATTAATTAGTGATGAGCTAGCGAAGCTTAACCAAATTTTTGTAGATACAAAATTTGAGTTTGGTTATGTAGAGGATTTAAATGGCGCGCAACAGCTTATATATATTGATGAAGTAGGCACGCCTGATTCGTCACGTATTTGGGATGAAGCTGCATACAAAAATGGTAAAATTGTTGAAAATTCTAAAGAAGGTTTTCGCCAATTACTTATTAATAATGTGCCAGAGAGCGACGTATTATTAAATAAAGATCGCATGAGTGAGCGTGAGCAATTAGCAAAAGATTATATTTTACCAGAATCAGTAATGCTTGAAGTGTCAAATACCTATGTTGGCATAGCGAGCAAAATTGTAGGTAAAGATATTGTGATCCCAGAGAATCCTCGCCAAGAAGTAATTACTATTTTAGATAACGATTACGGATTAATTGTTAAATAGCAGCACTTAAGTGCTAACAAAGCCAGTAACTAAGTCTTTATTTTTAGTTACTGGGCTATAATTCTTGCAATTAGTGCTCGTCTCTAATTAACTTAACCTAACATTAATATTTAGGTGTTGTTATGTTTGAGCGGGCATTGCAAAAGTTTGCTAAAAGTCATTACTTTTTAGCTATAGGTTTGTTTTTTAGTCAGTTTGCTTTAAGTGCGAATATTGAATTAGTAATAGAAGATCAACACGGCCAAAAGTTATCAGGTGCAGTGGTTGAGCTTAATATTGCTGACAAACAAGCCACACCATCAAATTTGCCCATTGCTATAATGGATCAAGTCCATAAGCAGTTTTTACCCGAATTATTAGTTGTACAACAGGGTCAAAAAGTTAACTTTCCTAACAGCGATAATATTCGCCATCATGTTTATTCTTTTTCACAAGCTAAGCCTTTTCAACTAAGATTATATTCAGGGCAACCAAAAGAGCCCATTACGTTTGAGCAACAAGGGGTTGTTGTTTTAGGGTGTAATATTCATGACTCTATGGTTGGCTATATCTATGTAGCGAGTAGTGAATCCGTATATAAAACAGATAAAAAAGGCTATGTTAGTTTGCCTATTAATACGCTGCCTGCACAAGTGAGTGTGTGGCACCCTTTACAAACAGCGCCATTGGAGAATAAAAAAATGATAACAATTAATTCTCAAAAACAGTTACAGATAACAGTAAACACATCGACCCCAGCACCTAGAAATACCTTTGGTAGTAAGTTTAAGGCTGGTAATGACTAATAGTTTACGAAATCGCATAACCATTTTATGTGTTGGCTTAGTGTTATTAACCACTATGGTCAGCTTGTTTAGTTTTTGGTGGTCTACGAGTAAGTTTCAAGAAGAAAAAGTAAATCAAGACATTACCGTAGCGCAAAATGTTTATAAGCAATATTTAAAATCAAAAGAAAGCCTACTACTAACCGCAGCAAAAGTACTCACCTCCGACTTTGGTTTTAAGCAAGCTGTAGCAACGCGGGATGCCGGGACAATAAGCAGTGTGTTGTTTAATCATAGTCAGCGTATTGATGCCGAATTAATGCTGCTACTTGATTTATCGGGTAGGCTAATTTCCGCCAATACTGACGAAGACGCTTTTGCACATAACTTAAAGCCGTTAATGGAAGAGCTTTTAAGTGCGCCAGAAGAGTCTAGTTTTGTGGTGCTAAATAACGAGCTTTACCAAATTATTTTATTACCCGTAAGAGCGCCACGTACAGTGGCCTATAGTTTGGTGGGTTTTAAAATTGATGACAATGTAGCCCATGAACTAAAAAGCTTAACAGGCATGGATGTGAGCTTTATAGGTAGCGCTGACGATATTGTTATTAGTTCATTAGCTAATCGCCCTGAGCAATTTGAACCTGTTAGCTATTTTAGTACGGTAACCACATCGCGTTTTTTTGGTGAGTATTTGGTGTATCGTAACCGAGATATAGATTTACCATCGTTGTTGACCCATCCTATAATTATTTTACTGAGCGCCGATTTAACACAAAGTTATAGTGACTTCGAAAAACTTCTTTTTACACTTATTATTTTAGCTATTTTAACTATGTTTGTAGGTGTTATTACGAGCAGCATATTTGCAAATAACTTAACTACGCCACTTACTCAACTAGCTGTAATAGCAAGGCAATTTGCACAAGGTAATTATACTTTTGAATTTAAAGGGCGAAGGCAAAGTACCGAAATAGACACGCTAGTCGCAGCGTTTGATAGCATGGGTAATGATATTAATCAGCGCGAGCAACAAATTAGCTTTCAAGCCAGACACGACTCCTTAACAGGCTTTTATAACCGCTCAGCCATGCTTGAGGTGCTTGATGATGAGTTAGATTCATCAGCCGAGTACACGCTCGTTGCAATAGACATAAAGGGTCTTCGCCATATAAACGATAAGCTCGGTCCGCGTATTGGTGATGACTGCCTAAAGGCGGTTGCTTGCAGAATAAGTGAGTTTTCGGATGAGTTAGGGGGCTTTCATGCTCGTATTGGCGGCGATGAGTTTTTAACTGTGTTTCCGACGGCTGCAGCGCGCGAACACAAAAGCGGGATTGTTGGCTTAATGGCACAATTACAAGCGTGCTACACCATTCAAAAACTAAAAATTAACTTACGCTTTAGTGCGGGCATTGTGCAGTATCCTACCCAAGGAATTGCAAGTGATGACTTAATGCGCCGCGTGCTAATTGCTGTTGAAAGTGCTGCAAACACACAAGAGAGCATACATTATTATCAAAATGGTGAAGACGAGGCGCACTTAGAGCGCTTAATAATGCTTGATGAATTAAAGCAGGCTATTAGTGATGATGATGGTCAGCTATTTATGACCTATCAGCCAAAATTACACATGAAAACGCAAAAAATAGATAAAGTTGAGTCACTTATTCGCTGGCAGCGAAAAGATGGTAGCTGGGTTAATCCTGAACTGTTTATTGACTTAGCTGAGCAGTCGGGGCTTATTGTTGAGCTTACTGGGTGGGTTGTTAATACGGTTGTAGCACAAGTAGCTGATTGGCAGTTTAAAAATATAAACTTACAGGCTGCAATAAATGTATCTGCGCAAGACATAGCATTTCCGGGCTTTCATGCTGCATTAGTTCGTACGCTTAAAAAGTACAAAGTAGATCCTAAGCTGATCACTATTGAGCTTACTGAGCGCGATATGATCGAAAACGAAGAAAAAGGTATCAAAGCGCTCGAAAACCTAAAGGCAATTGGCGTTAAAATATCATTAGATGATTATGGTGTAGGGCAAACATCACTTGGTCGATTAAAAATGTTACCGATTGATGAGCTTAAGCTAGATAAGTGCTTTATCCTAAAACTTGATGAATCGCAAAAAGATCAATTTATAGTGCAATCATCAATTACGTTGGGGCATCAGCTAGGTTTCTCGGTTGTAGCTGAGGGGGTTGAAACACTTGGCTCATTAAATTTACTTAGAAGTATGCAGTGTGACCATGCACAAGGCTATTACTTAAGTAGGCCTTTAAAAGCAGAACTATTAGAAGAATGGCTGGAGGAATACTATGAAAAAAATTAAATACTTATTAGCAAGTTTGTTTTTAATAATTAGTGTACCGAGCATTGCAAGCAATGGAAAACTGCTAGCTACGCCGGGAGTTTCTCAAATTGAAGGCAGTGGCGGCGGTGGTATTGTACCGTGGGCACAACTTGCTGGGTACGCAAGTGATGACGAATTTTCGGTAAATGGCTTTTGTAGCCGCGCAGATGTAACCGACTACACACTTGACGTATGTGGTGCACAACTTAATTTATTTAATCGCGTTGAGCTCAGTTATGCCCAACAGCGCTTTGATGTACCAGCACTTGATGCTGAAATAGAGCAATCAATTACAGGTGCTAAAATACGTTTATATGGTGATATTGTTTACAGTGATTGGCCACAACTTAGCTTAGGTATTCAGCATAAATCACTGGATGATGGCAGTATTGCAACACTTGTAGGCGCAGAAGATACTAGCGGCACTGACTACTACCTCGCTGCTAGTAAATTACATTTAGGGGCCATTGCTGGTTATAACTGGTTTTGGAACGTAACTACACGATACAGCGAAGCTAATCAACTTGGTTTGCTTGGCTACGGTGGAGAAAATGGTAGTGGTAAAGTGCTATTTGAAGGCAGCACAGCACTATTTTTTAGTCGTGAAGTCGCCGTAGGTGTTGAGTATCGTCAAAAATCAAATAACTTAAACTTAGGCGAACAAGATTGGAAAGACTTATTTGTAGCATGGATGCCTAATAAGCACGTAAGTGTGACAGCGGCTTACCTTGATTTAGGAAGCATTGCAGGAGCTGACGATCAAACAGGTTGGTATTTATCGGTAACAGGGTATTGGTAATGAAAAGCGTTGGTATTTTTATAGTATGCGTAGGATTGCTTTGTAGTTGTGCTAGCTCAACACAATTATCGCTTTATCAAAAGCTCGATGGTAAAGCGGGGATAGGCAGAATTGTTGATAGCTTTATCTATCAAATAGGTAATGACGAGCAGATAATTCATTACTTTGAACACAGCAATATAGCGTACTTTCGCCAAGGGTTTATTACTCATATGTGTATGTTAGTAGAAGGCCCATGTACATACGATGGCGACTCTATGGTAGCAATCCATACAGGTATGCATATTACAGAGAAAGACTTTAATCATGTGGTTGATTTACTTATAAATGCAATGAATGAGCAGAACATTAGCCATAGTTTGCAAAACGATATTCTCTCTAGAATGGCACCACTTCGTGGTGAAATTATAAAAATGTAGCCATAAAGGCTTTAAAGTAATTATTAAGTAAAGGGAACCTTGCTTTGATGTCATTGTCCACTTAGAATTATTTCATAAAAACAATAATTGGCAAATATAGCTTGTATGGCTTACCTATTTATCTCTCGCAAAAATGTACACGCAAAATACTATAGAAAAATAATCAAAAAATTGTCGATGGATTGCCAATTACATATCATGGGAGCCCCTAAGCTTTCTGCTGTTAAGTATTTAAAAGATGCGTTTCAAGTTAATTTTACTGATGTAGTTAACTCTCAGCTAAAACGCAAAAGAGCACGTAATGCTATCTGGAATAATTCTATCATTACTGCTGTTTACAGTGCTGGGTTAGTTTTATTTGAACGATTACGATACGCTAAGTATTTAGCCTTATTAACCGAGACTAATCCTGAGTGCATTGTTATTTGGAACGGCAATAAACTTCCAAATACGACCGTTGCTATGGCTGCAAAAGCATTAGGTGTTAAGCAGTTTTATTATGAAAATGGTTTACTACCCGATACAAGTAGCTTGGACCCTAGCGGTATTAACTATAATGCGTCGTTAAGCCGTAACCCTTCTTTTTACCTAAATTTTGACCCACAAAATAAGTTAAATTTTTGTGCGCCGGATTTAATTCCAAGAGCTGATCATAAAAAGCGCTGTGAATTTGAATGCGCCGATGTGCCAGAACGCTATATATTTGCGCCTTTTCAAGTACCTCACGATACTCAATTAGCTAGCTTTTCTCCGTGGATAAACTCTATGGACATGTTTTACGACGAGGTGATTAAAGCGGTCAAAAGCTTAAACGATCCAAGTTTAAAAGTGGTTTTTAAAGAGCATCCGTCGTGGCATAAACATTACGCTCATCTTTATGAAAAAGATCCGATTGCAATTTTTGCTAATGGAAATCAAACAAGTGATTTGATTAAGTGCGCTGAAGCCGTATTAACGATTAATTCAACGGTCGGCTTAGAAGCATTGCTGCTAAATAAACGAGTTTTAACTCTTGGACAAGCCTGTTACAACATTGAGGGTTTGGTAAAGCATGCAAGCACTGCAGAGCAGCTAGCAGAGAATATGAACGAAGTAGTGCAGGGCTGGCAACCAAATACATTATTAAAGGATAAGTTTTTTAGCTTTATTGAACATGTATATTGTATTCCTGGCGTTTGGAAACACACTGAAGATAAACACATTAAAGCGATTGAAGCGCGTTTTACGGGTAATGACGAGTTTGCTAAGTATCATGGTGATAAGGAATCGTAGTGAAAAACCTAATTAGCTGTCAGCAATTACACGATCAACTTAATAATCCTGCATTAGTGATATTTGATGCAGGTATGCTGCGCCCAGGTGTTTTGGGTACTTATTCGCCGCAAGCAATGCTGCCTAACGCTAAACGTTTTGACATAAAAAACGAATTAGCCGATAGATCAAATCCCTTACCAAGTACGGTATGCAGCGAGCAGCAGTTTACCCACATGATGCAAAATGCAGGCGTACATAACGACTCGTTTATAGTTGTATACGAAGATGGCGGTTTATTTAGCGCAGCAAGAGCGTGGTGGATGTTTAAAGCTATGGGGCATCACAATGTTAAAGTACTCAGTGGTGGCCTTAAAAAGTGGTTAGAGAGCGATTACGCCACACAACAAGGTTATAGCAAAGCGTCAGGTAAAGGTGATTTTACGGCAAACTATAACTCTGCGTATTTTATTAATAGCCAACAAGTGGTTGACGTAATCGATGAGCCCAGCACTGCATTGCTAGATGCACGTGCTTATAAGCGTTTTACAGGCGAAGAAAGTGAACCCCGAAAAGGCATGCGTAGCGGGCATATCCCAAATAGTCGCTCGTTACCTTTTATGGATTTACTTAATAAAGGTGAAGCCAAACCACTTACTGAAATTAAAGCGATATTTAATGACGTGGTCGGGGATGCACAGCAGCTACAATTTAGCTGTGGCTCAGGTATTACAGCCTGTGTTTTAGCGTTATTTGCTACTGAATGTGGTTACAGTAATTTAAGTGTTTTTGATGGCTCGTGGAGTGAGTGGGGCGCAAGTGATTCATTGCCCATCGCCACGGGAGAAAAGTAGACGTGTTGGATATGTAAAGCTTGCTCACGTTAAAAGCGCAGCGCCTCTAAACCTCTTTGTGAATAACAGCATTTAAAAATATTACTCACAAGGAGAAGTGAAAGAGAAGAAAATGAGAAGGTAAAAACCAGTGCTTACTCGTATTTGAATACTATTTTTATACAATCACTTACTCTAAAAGCGCAGCGCCTCTAAACCTCTTTGTGAATAACAGTACTTAAAAATATTACTCACAAGGAGAAGTGAAAGAGAAGAAAGTGAGAAGGTAAAAACCAGTGCTTACTCGTATTTGAATACTATTTTTATACAATAACTTACTCTAAAAGCGCAGCGCCTCTAAACCTCTTTGTGAATAACAGTACTTAAAAATATTATTCACAAGAAGAAGTGAAAGAGAAGAAAATGAGAAGGTAAAAACCAATGTTTGCTCGTATTTGTATTAAATGGTTTTTATTTTCTAAAACCATAAGGGCAATTTTTACAACCATTTTTGCAGCACGAACCACGCTTTAAAAAAAACCACTTACTAAATATCATGTAACCACTTTGCATGGTGTAGTCGAGCCCTTCAATTAAATTGTCGTTACCTCTAAATTGTTTTGCAAAGTCTATTTGAGTTTTAATAGGTTGTGTATAAACACCCTTTAAAAAAGTATTTATTTTATTAAGCGTGCACTTGCGGCATAAACAACTTGTTGCTGTGATATCAAGCGGTAAAATAGCCGGCAGCTCATTGCACCAACACGCTGATATATCGTCTACATTACACGTTAGAGTACTGTGGCATTGAGTGCAGTTAAGTTCAGTCATTATAATTCTTTTTAGTAACAGTGAGCCAAGAATAACAAATATTATGAATACACAAAAAGCATTAGCTGAATTTATTACATTTGGTGAGCAAAGGGACGAAGCTATATCGGTTATCGTTTCAAGCCCTGCTGATAGCAATAAAACTCATTATACTCTCTCAACCAAGGTTTTAATTGATGTTCTTAAGCGCTGTTTAAGTAACGAAATAGACTTAGATGATTTAGAGCTTTGGGCAAACGTAATTGAATCGCGAGATGACATTGATTGTGCAGAGCATGAAGGTTTTATTTATGCGCTCAGTAATAGCGAGCAAATGGGAGAGCTTAATCATCAAAAGCTTGCTCAAATAGTTGCGTTAGTAAAAATTTGATTTGTTTAAAAAGCGAGGTGTAAAACCTCACCTACAATATGAAACATAAACTTGTAGGTGCGAATTTACTTCGCGCTCATGTAACGTGGCTTTGGTGTTTAAAAAGCGAAGTGTAAAACCTCACCTAATAAAAAACCGCATTTCAATTGAATGCGATTTTTTAAATTGAAGACAATCGTTTTAAGCGATTATTTATGATATCCCAAGCACGTTTCGACTTCGTTTTTAGAACCTAAAATAACGGCTACACGCTGGTGGATTGCATCAGGCTGAATATCCATAATACGTTCGGTACCGGTTGATGCTATACCGCCAGCTTGCTCTACTAACATAGCCATTGGGTTTGCTTCGTAAAGTAGGCGTAATTTATTTGGCTTTTTAGGATCTTTGGTGTCGGTAGGGTAAGTAAATAAACCGCCACGGCTAAGCACGCGATGTACATCGCCCACCATTGCTGCAATCCAGCGCATATTAAAGTTTTTAGCGCGCGGGCCTGTATCGCCTGCTAGCAAATCATCGATGTAGTTTTGCATCGCTGGTTGCCAATGGCGTTGGTTAGACGTATTAATGGCAAATTCGTTTGTATCAGCAGGGATTTCGGCAAAATCTTGTGTAAGTAAAAAGCTGCCTTGTGTTTTATCAAGGGTAAACATGCGCGTGCCTTTACCTGTAGTCAGCGCAAGCATTGTTGACGGGCCGTAAAGTACGTAACCTGCTGCAACTTGCTTATGACCTGGCTGCATAAAAATGCTTTCATCAGCAGCGTCGGAACCTTCAGGCGCTTCCATAATAGAAAATATAGTACCGACAAGAGAGTTAATATCGGTATTTGACGAGCCATCGAGTGGGTCAAATGCCACTATAAATTTAGCGTCTGGGTTACCTGCTACTGTGTAGTCTTCTTCTTCAGAAGCGATTGCTTTAACCGTACCTGATTCCAGTAAAATATCTTTTAACAGCTGATTAGATAATACATCGAGCTTTTTTTGAGTTTCACCTTGAATGTTTTCATCAAGGGTTGAGCCTAATACGCCAGAAAGCGCGCCTTGACCAACGCGAAACGAAATTTCTTTACATGCCGCTAAAATTGTTCGAATTAATGATAAAAGTTCTCTTGAACAACCATCTTCTAGTAATACTGGAGGGAGTCTACGCATTCTATTTTCCTGATAACGTGTTAAAACCAATCATAATGTGAGAGAGATTAGCTTAGAGCGCTGAAATTCGTCTTAAATAACTGTATTGTTTAAATAGCACCCTATAATGGGACCACCTAATCGTACTTAAAACACAAATAACAAAGATAAGATTATGAAAAAAATACCACTACTAAGTTACATATTCTTTACTGTGCTGTGCTCTATCATAACTCAAGCGCACGCAGCAATTAAGTCAATTGATGAATTTACTACGCAAATGAATCATTTTCCGGGCTATTATTCGTTTTTTTACGATACCCAAAACGGAAAAGTATATTTAAAAGTTGATAAGTTTGAACAGCAATTTTTACTGCAGCAAAGCTTGCCTTACGGTATTGGCTCTAACGACATAGGCCTTGATAGAGGTCAGCTTGGTAATACTCACCTTGTGCAGTTTGAGCGTTTTGGCGACAAAGTAATGCTGCGGGCTGTAAATACTTACTATCGTGCCAACACAAGTAACAAGGCCGAACAGCAAAGTATTAAAGAAGCGTTTGCATCAAGTATACTTGCTGGTTTTAAAGTAGTCGCAGAAGATAAAGTCACAGCACTTATTGATTACACGCCTTACTTATTAAGTGATGTACACGGCGTAAGCCGCACACTTGCTGCACGTAAGCAAGGCAACTTTAGCCTTGATGAATCACGTAGCGCCGTTTATATGAATCGCTCAAAAGCATTTGTAAAAAACACCGAGCTTGAAGCTGTACTTACATTTAAAGGCACAAAACCAGGTGAATTTGTTCGCCAAGTAAGTGCCGACCCTTATGCGCTTACTGTTCATATGCATCATTCACTTATTCAATTACCAGATGATAACTACACGCCTCGTAAGTTTAATCCGCAATCAGGTTTTTGGAGTATAGAACATAAAGATTACGCAGCGCCGCTTGGTGAGTCTATGTATGTGCGTTATATACCGCGTCATCGTCTAAATAAAAAAGACTCAAGTTTACCTATTAGTGAACCTGTTAAACCAATTGTTTATTACCTTGATCCTGGTGTTCCAGAGCCCGTTAAAAGCGCTTTGCTTGAAGGTGGAAAGTGGTGGAACGACGCATTTACTGCTGCAGGATATAAAAATGCATTTATAGTAAAAGTGCTGCCAAGTAGCGCCGACCCTATGGATATTCGTTACAACGTCATTCAATGGGTACACCGTGCAACGCGTGGTTGGTCATACGGTAGTTCGGTAATCGACCCACGTACAGGTGAAATACTTAAAGGGCACGTAACACTCGGCTCATTGCGTGTTCGCCAAGATATTTTAATAGCCGAAGCACTCGCTGCTCCTTATTTAAAAGGCAATGAAGTTGCTAAAAACTTGCAAGCAATGGCGCTTGATCGTATTCGCCAATTAAGCGCACATGAAATTGGCCACACGTTAGGTATTTCTCATAACTTTGCAGCATCGGTAGGGGATAGAGCCTCAGTAATGGATTACCCACATCCGCTACTTAGTTTTAATGAACAAGGTAAGCTTGATGTAACGCGCGGCTATGCAACAGGCATGGGCGTGTGGGATACCCAAGTAATTAAATATGGCTATAGCGATTTTACTAACCAAGATGAAAGCGCAGAACTTGCTGCTATTTTAAAAGAGAACAAAGCCAAAGGCCTTGAGTTTATATCAGATAGTGATGCTCGTGCTAAAGGTGGCGCACATCCAACAGCTCATCTATGGGATAACGGCACTAATCCTTCTCAGGAGCTTTTACGAGTACTCGACGTACGTAAAAAAGCGCTTTCGCAGTTTGGTATTAATAATATTAAAACGGGCGATTCATTATCGCAATTAGAGGAAAAACTAGTTCCGCTTTATCTGTTTCACCGTTTTCAGGTTGAGGCTGCGGTTAAGCTTATAGCCGGTGTTGATTATGAATACGAAACACGCGGTAACTCACCCGTAAAAGGCGCACAAGTCGTTAATAAAAAAACACAGCAAGAAGCAGTAAACGCTATTTTTGCAACGCTTAAGCCAAGTAACTTATTACTTCCTGAATCTGTGTTATCGCTAATTCCGCCAAAAGCATATGGCGAGTCTAAATCGCGCGAGAGCATAGTTGGGCGCACAGGGTTAACGCTCGATGCAATGGCATTACCCGAGGTTGCAGTGCAGCACAGCTTGTCGCTTTTATTAAATGCACAGCGTTTAAATCGCTTAGCGCAGCAACAAGCGCGTAGTAATGACTTTTATAGTTTAGATGAGTTACTTGAGGAGCTATATAGCCAAGTGTTTAACGTGTCATCACCTAATACAATGACAGGTAAAATCACTCAGCGCGTGCAATTTTTAACTGCAAAAACCATGGCTGATTTAGTAGCAAGCGATAGTGCAAGCCCTGAAGTGCAAGCGCAGTTACGTTACTACTTAGTTAAGTTGAGTGAAGACTTTAACCAAAACTCAATGCTGAGCCATACAAGTACTGGCGAGAGTGCGTTTAAGCAATATTTAGCTGAGCAAGTAAATCAGTTTTTAATTAAAGGGCAATGGCCAAATAACTTTAAAGTACTGCCAATCCCACCGGGCTCACCAATTTAGAATAAAAAGTAGAAGCGCTTATTTTAAATCAATCATTTAATCAATCATAAAGCAAAACACCGAGTATATTTATACTCGGTGTTATTTTATTCTAAAAACGAATACGTACACTAAGACTTTATTTGCACTAAATCGTAATCGGCCATACCAGGTACTATTGCCTGTAAGCGAGACTCGGTTACATCGAGTGCATTTAAACATTCGCAATACTCAGAAGCTTTAAGCTCTAATTGATGCGCCTTTTTTTGTAGCGACTTATCAATTTCTCTTGAGATAATATCCATGCGTTGGCCCATGTCGTTAATACGATCTTCTATATTACCTTCGCGCGATTTAAACGCATCTCCGAGTGATACCAAAATAGCACCTAACGATCCATGCACTGCAGAGTGAATTTGCTGGCTGATCTCTTTAGTAAAAAAATCATCTATTTGCGAAAGTGATTGAGGGGCTATAAAAAAGAAGTCATCGCCGCGCTTAAACTTATCCATTAGCGCGCGCTCTACATACTTTAGTTGTGTTTTTAGTACTTCAGGCTCTTTATCTGACATACCTTCAACTACGTGTTCAATAGCGCTTAAACCTAAGTTAACACCATCGGTAGCAAGGTTTACTAATTCGGGGACTGTGTGGCGAATACCATTACTAAACTGTTCGAGTACTTTGCTTTCGTCATCGCTTAAATCAACCCAATAACCGCGAATAAATAGTTGGTTATTGTTATTAATTTGTACACGAGTCTGGCCTTTATCTAATATGCGAATCGCATCGTCAGTAATAATTAAACCATGACGTAATTCAACATCGCATTGGGCTTGAGCAAAGACACTGCTGCTTGAGAGCGCTATGGACAACGCCAATATCGAACGAGATAGAAACGCCATAAACACCTCAAAAAGACTAAAATGGAAGGCGAGTAGGTTAACAAAAAAACAACTTTATGCAAGGGAAAATAAACCTATCAACTATCTCACACAATAGCTGTATAGAGCGCAGCTTGAGTTTTTAGATACGGCTATGTTGAGAAAAATAGATAGCACAACAAAGGACTTAGTATAAAGCTAAAGAGGTAGTGTTAGCTCACATCTAAATAAGAACACGTGGTTTTAAAAATGAAGTTTAAAAAGATACAGCTATTTTGTTAATTAAGCTTTTAATAGCTGACTCCAAATTTACTCTGGAGTCAGCTTAAAAGGCTAGCGGTTAAAAGCCAAAATCTCTAGTGTGAAACTACTATTAATCGAATTGCATCAAGTTGTAACTGCGTTTTTTCAATATACGTAGTTAGGTCGTTGCGTTGCTTATCGTAGAAGGTAATTTCTTCTTGGCGAATATTCGGGTTAATCTGCTTAAGGGCAACAAGTCGCTCTTGCTCTTCACTGAGTGACGTTTGCATTTTAACAAGCGACGCTGCACGAATAACTTCAAGTTTTTCTTGTGCCATATCTTTAGCGGTAGTAATCATAGGGTGAACAGCACTTTGCAATGCACCTGCAAGTTTACTTGCTGTTTGGCGGCCAACGGCTGATAACTGCTGATTAAAGCCTTCAAATGCCACATTCTCACCTAAATTATTACCTGCTTTATCAAGCAATATACGAATTGGTGTAGGCGGTAAAAAGCGACCAACCTGTAATACTTTTGGTGCCATTGCTTCTGCAACAAAAATAAGCTCAACAAAAAAGGTACCAGGCGGTAACTTTTTGTTTTTAAGCAATGCAACCGATGCGCTACCAAAGTCGTCGTCACAAATCATATCCATGGTGCCTTGCACCATTGGGTGATCCCAACTAACAAAGTGCACGTCTTCTTGTGAAAGTGCCGTATCGCGATCAAAGGTGACGGTCATACCGTCTTCTTTAAGCGATGGGAATGATGGGTTTAACATATGCTCAGTTGGCTTTAAGATAATGGTATTTTCGCCTTTATCTTCTTGGCTTACGCCAAATGTGTCGAACACGTTGATCATGTAGCTTGGTAATTCAAACTGATTGTCGAGTTTTTCGATTTCAGCTACAAGTGAATCTGCAGCACCTTGACCCGATGAATGTAGCTCTAGTAAACGATCTCGTCCGCTTTCCATTTTTTTACGCAGTACTGCATTTTGCTGTGCTACTTGCTCAAGTAATGGATCGAGTTCGTCTTCATCGCAGTTATGCGCAGAAATATATTCAAGTAGATCATCACGGAACTCTTTATAAAGCATTTGGCCTGTTGACGAGGTAGATTCGAATGCATCTAGACCTTCGTTGTACCAACGTAGCAATACTTCTTGAGCGGTGTTTTCAAAATATGGCACATGAATGTTCACATCTTGTGTTTGACCTATACGGTCTAATCGACCAATACGCTGCTCTAGTAAATCTGGGTTCAATGGTAAATCAAACAACACTAAGTGATGCGAGAACTGGAAGTTACGACCTTCTGAGCCAATTTCTGAACACAATAATATTTGTGCATTATCGTACTCGTCTGCAAAAAATGCAGCAGCGCGGTCACGCTCAATAATAGACATACCTTCGTGAAATACCGATGCTTTAATTGCTTCGCGCTCACGCAGTATTTGCTCAAGGCTGATAGCTGTTTCAGCTTTAGCACATATAAGTAGTACTTTTTCGCGCTTAAGCGTTTTAAGAGTGTCGATTAACCAATCTACACGTGGGTCAAATAAACCCCAGCTTGCGCTTTCGCCTTCAAACTCTTGAAATATTTTTTCAGGAAAAAGAGCGCGGTGTGCACTTAGTTCAGGGTTTTGAATGCCGCCCATATTACCGAGAACCGACATAGCCGTTTTATACTGTTTTGGCAGTGCCATAGGGTAGGCGTGTAATTTACGACTTGGGTAGCCATCAATGCCGCTGCGGCTATTTCTGAATAATATGCGACCTGTGCCATGGCGATCGAGCAGCATGTTAAGTATTTCTTTACGCGCTGGTAAATCACCTTGCTGTGCTTTTTCAAGAATATCAGTAATATCGGTTTCTTTTAATAGCTCAATTAGCGTGGCTTTGGCTGTGTCGTCTAGCCCTTGCTCTTGCAGTAATTGATTTGCAGCTTCAGCAACGTCTTTATAATTTGCTTCTTCTTCTTTAAACACGTCGTAGTCGTAAAAGCGGTCAGGATCGAGTAACTGCAAACGTGCAAAGTGACTGCTGTGACCAAGTTGATCAGGCGTTGCGGTAAGTAAAATAAGGCCCGGAATATCTTGGCTAAGCTCTGCCATACGTTGGTACTCTGAGCTTGGCTTGCCGTTATTGATGCTTAGATGATGGGCTTCATCTATAACTAGTAAGTCCCAATCAGCAAGTGTTGCTTGTTCAAACCAACGTTTTTTCTTGGTTAAAAACTCAAGGCTGGTAAGTACTAGTTGCTCTGTATCGAACACGTTTGGAGAATCTGCAAACGCTTCGTCGCAGCGCTCTTCATCAAAAATAGAAAAATGTAAGTTAAAGCGGCGTAGCATTTCTACTAACCATTGGTGTTGTAGATTTTCTGGTACAACGATTAATACGCGGCTTGCACGACCACTAATAATTTGTTGATGTAAAATCATGCCCGCTTCAATTGTTTTACCAAGGCCTACTTCATCTGATAAAAGTACGCGTGGTGCAAAACGTTTACCCACTTCTTGGGCAATATAAAGCTGGTGCGGAATAAGATTAGCACGCTGACCAATTAAGCCCTTAATAGGCGATTGTTCACGTTCAAATTTATGTAACCACGTTTGGTAGCGAAGTGTATAGCGATCAAAACGATCTACTTGGCCTGCAAATAAACGATCTTGTGGTTTATTGAATTTAATAAAATGATCTAAAAAGGTTTCTTTAAGCTTGGCTGTTTCGCCGTTATCAACACGGGTGCCGTGATAACACAGTAATTCGCCTTGTACTTCAATAGACTCTACTTCTAATTCCCATTCTTCAACGCTTTTGATCACATCGCCAGGATTAAATGCCACACGGGTAACAGGTGCTTCTGCCGAAGAATAAACACGGCTCTCACCACTGGCAGGAAATAATATGCTGACCTGACGGCCTTCAATGGCAACAACGGTGCCTAATCCTAAATCTGACTCTGTATCACTGATCCAACGCTGACCTAAGGAAAAATTCATGTATGTCTCGTCTATGATGAAAAAGGCGGCTATGTTACCTGTAAGCTAACACCACTGCAAGGCGCTATTTGGCTCACTTTTAATTAATTTTGTAAGTGTTAATTATTACTATTAAAACAACTTGTTTATGACTCTTTTTTAGGTAAATCAAAACTAATTACAGTTTGTAATAAAACGGACTTTTATGACAAATAGACTAAACTTACATTATGCCTTGGCAATTAAGTATTGCAGGTTTAAGTTTTGCCCGTTTTACTTAGTTATTTTGGTATAGCATAAAAATCATAAAACGTAAGGAAAGTGCTATGGAAAAAGCTTCGAACCTTGAAAGTAAAATGTATGTGCTAGATACCAACGTACTACTTCACGAACCCCTCGCTTATTTGTCTTTTCAAGAACATGACGTTGTAATTCCGATGACAGTGCTTGAAGAGCTTGACCACATAAAAGACAGAAAACACGACGTAAGCCGCGATGCGCGCGTCGCTATTCGTGGATTAGATGAAGTACTTAAAAATGCAACGCCCGAGCAAATGCTACAAGGCGTGGCGCTGCCGAGTAACAAAAAGGCAAAAGCGAGCTCTGCAGGTACCCTCATTATTGTAAACGACCATTTATTTGCCGACTCCATTTCTGGTTTGCCTGGTAACGAAAACGACCATCGTATTATTAATTGCGCCGTGTATTTACAAAAGCAGCACAGTGATTCAAAAGTTATATTAGTAACAAAAGACATAAACATGCGTTTAAAGGCCAAAGGCGCCGGGCTTAAATATGTTGAGGATTATCGTACCGACCAACTTATTGACGATATCAGCTTACTCACTAGTGGTTATAAAAAAATTGAAGGTGATTTTTGGGACCATGTAGGGGAGTGTAATACCGAGCAACACGGACGAGATACCTTTCATCATGTGCCTAAAAATTTAATACCTGATGTATTTTGTAATGAATATTTACTTGATGGAGGGGATCAGTTTGCGGCGCGTGTTAAATCGTACGATGACGAGCACATAACGCTAAAAGATATTGGTGTTGAGCGTTTAATGCATCAACAAGCATGGGGCGTTAAGCCCAAAAATATTTATCAGGGAATGGCGCTTGATGCGCTGCTAGATACAAGTATTGAACTTGTTATTTTAACAGGACCAGCAGGGTGCGGTAAAACCTTGTTAGCACTTGCCAGCGCTCTTGAAATGGTCATCGAAAAAGGTATTTACGATAAAGTAATAGTCACTCGTAATACCCCAGAAATAGCAGAGTCCATTGGCTTTTTACCAGGCACTGAAGAGGAAAAAATGGCGCCGTGGCTTGCAGCCATTACCGATACGCTGGAGGTATTGCACAAAGGCGACGAAAATCCGATATCAAGCCGAAACTACATTATGGAGAAGGCTAATGTTCAGTTTAAATCGGTTAACTTTATGCGTGGGCGTAGCATACAAAATGCGGTGGTAATTCTAGATGAGAGCCAAAATTTAACGGCATCTCAACTTAAAACGATCATTACTCGCTGCGGCGAAGGTACTAAATTAATTTGTACGGGTAACTTGGCGCAAATAGATAGTAACTATTTAACGCCAGTAACATCGGGCTTAACGTACATAGTAGAGCGCTTTAAAAACTTTGAAGGCAGCGCAACTATAAACCTCAACGGTGTTGTACGTAGTCGCTTAGCGTCATTTGCAGAAGAAAATTTATAACTTGCGCTTAACAAATTGGCTCGATAGTCTATCGATTGATTTTCGAGCCAAATGGCAGGCAGTACATTGAATTTTTTACCTCTGAAGCATTATTATCGTTCATTATTTATTGCGCTTTTAGTGCCATTGATTGTCGCTTTTTTACTGTGCTTGCACTTATATAATATAAAGCTTGAGCGGGCGGTTGAAAAACGCGAAGCCGATTTTACGAATGTTTCAGCACAGGTTACTCACGGGATGGAGTCGGTGAGTAATCTACTCACCACCATGTTTAGCTTATACGAACAAACGACCTATCCAAAAGTAAACCAAAGCTTACTCGAGGGCATAAATCAATATGATGGTTACTATTACCGTCACTTTAGTGAGCAAGGCACTGAAATTGTAGGTAAGGGGGAGTTTGCGTTATCTGCTAAGGCATTAATGCAGTGGCAGCAGGCTATTACATTAGGGCCTTCGTTTAATACAACGCTTGCATTAATGCAGTCGTTGTCTGCTGTAGCATATGTTGATAATAATGGCTTTGCTTATGTAAGCAGGCGCAACAAAAGCCAAAGTTTAATGCTTACTGAAATTCTAAATGGAAAATTCAAGCCAAAATTTTCACCAAACAAACTTACTTCAAGTCCCATTGTTAAAGTGAATGATAAATCGTATTTTGCTATTGGCCGACAACGAAGCACCGGCTCAGCCGATTACATTATTTTGATTTATGATGTTCAGGCAATTTCTGGGTGGTTAAAAAAGGTTTCACCGAACAGTGGTGAATACGTTTTTATGAACCAATCACATCAAGTTATCGCCAGCTCTAAACAGTTAATAGAGCAAGCAACAGCATTAAAAAATTATTGGCCTGATTTGGCCCAGCACCATAGTAAAAAAACAGTCTTAACTAGTGATAGTAATTACTTTATGCAGCCAATGGATGAGTTACCTATTCACGCAGCATTTTACGAGCACAAACCCCAACTAATCAGCCCAATTAAGTATGAAATACTATTAGAGTTTGCATTTTTAACGCTATTTTTAAGTATTATGTTTGGCGTGTTTTTTTGGTTAAGTCAGCGCATTTTTATTAAGCCAATGACTCACTTAATGTCGTACCTAGAGAGTAACGGTACACAGCAAGAAGTGCAGCTCGATTATAAAGTACCGCTGAGCTGGCAGCCTTGGTTTTCTAAAGTGAAGCGTGTATTTACTAAAAACAAACAGTTAGTTGATTCATTACAAAGTGCAAATAAAGCTCTGGACGACCAGGTTCAGTTGCAATCAGAAAAACTAAGCCGCAGTTACGAAGCAAAAGAGCGCCACTTGGCTTTGCTCAACACTATGCTAAACAGTGTGCCAGATCTTATTTATTTTAAAAATATTGATGGATCATTCTTAGGATGCAATAAAGCATTTGAGGCGTACATCGGTAAAGATCAAACTGCATTAGTCGGTAAATATGTAGATGATTTAGGTGATAACGATCAACAAATAAATGCGCTTGAAAAACAAGTATTACAAAATAGAAACAGTGTCGAACAGCGAATAGAAACCGATAAAAAAACGTATCAACTTACTATTGCACCTTTTTATAACGAGCACCAACATCTGTTGGGGACTATGGGTATTGGTCGCGATATTACCGAACAGCAACAAGCATTATTGGCCTTAAAAGCATCAGAATCTAAATTTAGAAGTGCGATTGAATTTGCGGCTAACTGTGTGGTTTTACTCTCGCTTGAGCACACAATATTACAAGTAAATAAAGCGGCAAGAAAGCAGTTTTCTGAACAGCCAGTACTGGTTGGTGAGCAGTTAAAAGCATTGTTTGACGATACTCAATGGCAGCAAATAAAAAGCACTTTAGCGCAATTGCTAGATGACAAAAAACGCGTATACCACTTAACGCTTGCTCAAGGGCGCTTAACAAGTTGGTTGCAATTGAGTGTATCGCTTGTATGGGATGAAAACCGCGACCCAGCTTATTATGTTATTCACATTCAGGATGTGAGTGCATTAACTAAATCGAAACTAGATGCCGAACGAGCAACCCTTGCTAAAAGTCGCTTTATAGCCAATTTAAGTCATGAAATACGCACTCCTCTTAATGCTGTTTTAGGGCTGCTCGATATGCTTATTGAGCAAGGATTAACGCAAAAGCAATTACAACAAACGGATCAAGCTAAGCATGCAGCACAAAGCTTGTTGCTAATGCTCAATAGAATGCTTGATTTTGCACGCATAGAAAGTTCGCAAACCGATTTAAAACAAGCATCTTTTAGCATGGTTGAGCTGGTGGATATCTGCGAAAGTTTAACGGCTCCATTGTGCGAAGGAAAAGGTATTGAATTTGTTATTGATATTGACCCGTTAATAGCGCCTGATTTGATATGCGACAGTATTCGCTTACAGCAAATATTAGGTAATTTATTAACAAATGCTGTTAAGTTTACAAAAACAGGTTCTATCACTTTAAAAATGGAACTTATTGAAAGCGATAGCCTAGAGCAACAGCATATTTGCTTTAAAGTAATTGATACCGGTATGGGCATAGATGAAGCCGATCAGAGGCGTTTATTTGACGCCTTTACGCAAGGTGATGAGTCTTCAACACGTATACATCATGGTGTTGGGTTAGGTTTAGCGATTGTTAAACATGCGGTGTCATTAATGGGAGGGGAGATTGCTTTAAAGAGTAAAAAAGGTCATGGCTGTGAGTTTTACTTCAGCGTTAGTTTTTTGGTTGATACCACTAAAAATACGATGTTACCGACTAATACATTGGCTATTTTATCGGATCAAAGTAAAGAGCTTAAGCAAGTAACAAATGCTTATACAGAGCTTGCTAATATTAATTTAGATGAAGTACTCAAATACCCAATTAAGCTCTCTAATACTCAGCAAATAATAATCGATGCGGCCGATTTACCTGCACTTTTAAATGTTGAAGCAATTAATGATTCGTTATCAGCTAAAGAAACATCGGTAATTATTATTAATCATCAGCACACACTTAATTTACCAACAAGTGAGCATTTAGCTGCGCATCACGTTAAAGCCTCTGCATTGGGACAAAGGCTATTTAGCTTGAACTCTCAGCAACAGCCTAAAGCTAGTACCAATGCCGTAATATATAATACTGCTGAAACTAAAGTTGATATATCGGGTCTACTTGTATTAGCCATTGATGATAATCAACTTAATTTAGAAATAATTAGCAGTGTATTACGTCAAGCAAACGTAAGTGTTGTTACCGCTTTAAGCGCATCTATCGGCATGGAATTATTGCAAGTTTTAAAGCCTGACTTAATATTGATGGATGTGCAAATGCCGCAAATAGATGGCTGCCAAGCTACGGCATTAATTCGTCAACAGTTTGACGCAAAGCAACTGCCTATTTTTGCTTTAACGGCTCATTGTGAACCCGCTGATATTGAACGTTCTTTAAAGTGCGGTATGAATAAGCATTTAACTAAACCGGTTGTTGCTAAGGTACTTATTGATGCAATTGCCGATTTAAACTTAGTTAAACCAAGCTTTTTTGAAAAATCATTCGCATTAACGCAGTTTAGTATGGATGAAAAACTCCTCAATACAATGATTGGTAAATTTGCTAATTTATGCGAAACCCAGCTATTGCAAATAGAAGAAACAACCAATAAGGATGATTTGGTACGCTTAGTGCATAGTATAAAAGGTGTAGCAGGTAATTTAGGCTTTAGACGATTGTCTCACTGCGCTTTATTGTGTGAAAGAACACTTAAAACAACTAACAAGCCTGTTGAAATAACACTGAAAGAGCTTATTATGCAGTTAGAACAGGTAATTGTTTTTATAAAAGGGGTAGGGGCTAGGGATGTCGAAAAGAGCTAAAGTACTTATTGTAGATGATGATCCAATCAACAGATTAGTACTTGAAAAAACACTTAAAGTAGAACACGACGTATTCTTAGTTGAAAGTGGTGAAAAAGCACTGACCTTTGTAAAAACTGCGCAAGTTGATTTAATTATCCTTGATGTGATTATGCCAGGAATTGACGGCTATGAAGTGCTTGTGCAACTTAAAGAAAATCCGATAACTCAATCGATCCCCGTTATATTTATATCAGCTAATCGTAGCCATGACGACGAAGCTAAGGGCCTAGAGCTCGGTGCTATGGATTATATCACCAAGCCATTTAGCCCTTCTATTGTGCGTGTTAGGGTTCGTAACCAATTACTTATAAAGCAAAAAAATGATCTGTTAGAGATGCTAGCCTCAATCGACGGCTTAACTGAAATCCCAAATAGACGCTACCTAGACGAAAACTTAGCTCGTGAATGGCGCCGAAGTAAACGCAGTGGAACCCCGCTATCGGTGTTACTTATGGATATAGACCACTTTAAGCGTTACAACGATTGCTACGGACATCGTGCTGGCGATGAATGTTTAAAGGATGTTGCACAAGCACTCGCAGCTCAATGTGAACGTGGTAGTGACTTTATAGCTCGTTATGGTGGTGAAGAATTTGCAGCTGTATTACCTGGAATGAATAGGCATGAAGCTATGGAGTTTGCTAACAAATTACGCAATGCTGTAAATGCTTTGAATATAGAACATAAAGGCTCATTAAATGCAGACCACATCACTATTAGTATAGGTATTGCCACTACTCAAAGTGGAAAAGTGTATGCTGAGCAAGCGTTATTAGAAGAGGCCGATTTAGGCCTATATGCCGCTAAAGATGCAGGGCGAGATAGAATAGTTGCACTCTAAAAACTTAAT
The DNA here is from genome assembly GCF_011378705.1 of Pseudoalteromonas sp. SA25. Classification (NCBI taxonomy): domain Bacteria; kingdom Pseudomonadati; phylum Pseudomonadota; class Gammaproteobacteria; order Alteromonadales; family Pseudoalteromonadaceae; genus Pseudoalteromonas; species Pseudoalteromonas sp. SA25. Next base: position 201,244 of record NZ_WTKV01000003.1, read on the forward strand.
ATACAAAAACGCCAATATTCATATATTGGCATTTTTCGTATTAAACACTTTTTATTGGTTACTGCGTGATCATACCTAAAGCGGTTTCACCAATGCCCACTAACTTATCATTTTTAAATACAAGTGGCGTACATTCATCTTTCGTTGTTTTAGAATCTGAATGCTTGCTATGAGTTACATAAAAAAGTACTTGGTATACATCGTCATCTTTTTTTAATAGCTCTGTGAAATTAGGCGTTTTTAATTGCGTTAAAACAGATTGGTAACTGCTATCCATTTTTAGCTCTGATATAACTTCACGATTATTTTTATGTTGTGCTTGCCAGCTAGATGAATTCTTACCAGCCCAATGAGTCTCAGCTTCACCATCTGATACGGCAATAACACAGCCTGTTAAAAATGGAGCGATTAAAGCGGCTGCTAAAAGTGATTTTTTCATTTTTATTTACCTTAATAAGATTTTTAATTGGTTATTAGCTGTATTAAAGCAAAGAGTAGACCATATTTTTAAGTTGTTATTAATCAGTTTGTTAAGTGGGTTAAGCTGTTTTTATCTAATAAAATATTAAATGTATTAGTAAAAACAGCCATTTTTTAGCTTATTTGATTACTACAATAAAATCACTACACCAAGCGGTTACGTGATTCGCCTTTATTAAATGCAGCAATATTTAAACTTACTTCATTAATTAAACGCACAATAGATTCGGTGCTTGCCCATGCTATATGTGGAGTAAGTAAAAGGTTATTACCTTTGTAATTAGCAAGTGGGTTTGAAAGCTCAGCTGGTTCTTTAGTTAGTACATCAACACCGGCTCCAGCAATTAGGTTTTGCTCAAGCGCTGTAGCTAAGTCGGATTCGTTAATAATTCCACCACGTGCTGTATTAATGATTATAGCGCTTGGCTTCATCATTTTAAGCTCATTAAGTGCAATTAAATCACGTGTTTCATCTGTTAGCGGACAGTGTACGCTGATTATATCGGCTGTTTTAATGACGTCTTCAAAAGGCGTACGACCATCACGACATGCAACACCTTTGCGCTCTGCAACAATAACATTTGCGCCAAATGCCTCAGCCACTTTAGCAACGCCTTTACCTAGCGTACCACCGCCTATAATGGCAAATGTTTTACCTTGTAAGTCGTTAAAGCTGTAATCGAGTATGCAAAACATTTCACTTTTTTGCCACGCGCCTTGCTGGCAATCCGCCTGATAGCGGTGTGTGTTACCCAGTAAGTTAGTAATTAAAGAAAACGTATGTTGAACAACAGAAGGTGTTGAATAGCCAGCTACATTAGTTACGGCAATACCAAATTCTTTAGCGGCTTCTAGATCAACATTATTAGTACCAGTTGCACTTACACAAATTAATTTAAGCTGTGTAAGTTTGCTAATAGTGTCGCGATTTAAAACGGCTTTATTAGTGATTAATACATCAGCACCTTGGCAATGTTCAATAACTTGCTCTGGGCTAGTAAGTTCATAAGTCGTTAATTTACCAAGTTGTTCAATACCAGTAAGAGACGTTTTAGCTAACGTTGCGTTATCAATAATAGTAATGTTCATTATGAGCCCTAAAATAAGTGGATCTGAAAGAGTTAAAATCGTAAAAAGATGCCTACGATCCATCAAAAATCTAAAATACGAGCTTAAGGTACTACGAAAGAAAGGCTTTGTTAATGGTATTACTACCAAATGATTAGAGGGCTTTGTATTAGTGGTCTGCCCACTAGCAGATTGAGAACATGGTATTTTGCTAGACTGATCAGATTTTTGCACTTTTAAGCAAGCTCATGGTCATAGAAGGTAATTAAACTCGGCTTTAAAGCAAGTTGCTAAAAATAAAAATCGTTTTTTTGGTTATTTCGCATTTTAGATTGGCTGAGTTATAATCGGATATAGACATAAACGGTGCGCTTTGGCGTACCGTTTTTTAACATTGTAGATGTAGTAATGAGTGAATTAGAAGATAAATACGCAGATATACGCCCATACAACGACGACGAAGTTGCGGTGTCGCTTACACGTTTAATTAACGATGATGCGTTTATTGATGTAATAGCAAAGTATAATTTACCGCGCTTTTTATCGGCAGTGCCTTTTATTGCGCGTCCAATGGTAAGAAGTCAGTTACGCAAAAAATGGGGCAAAGTAAGCACCGTTGAAGATGTGCAAAATGAAGTGGCACAATACTTAGATAAACTAGTGAAACGCACCACATCAAAGGTTACCTTTTCTGGGTTAGAACAGTTAGATGCTAACCAGGCCTATTTATTTATTTCAAACCACAGAGACATAGTGCTTGATCCTGCATTAGTTAACTGGGGTTTATACCAACATAAAATGAAAACAGTGCGTATTGCTATTGGCGATAATTTATTGCAAATACCTTACATTACTGAGCTTATGCGTCTAAATAAAAGCTTTATAGTTAAGCGCTCTGCTAAAGCACCAAAAGAGATGTTAAAAGCACTGACTCAATTATCGTCATACATTTACGATTCTGTGGTCGGTGGAAATTCTATTTGGATTGCGCAAAAAGAAGGGCGTGCAAAAGACGGTTTTGATCAAACTGATCCTGCGCTTTTAAAAATGCTGCAATTAAATGGGCGTAAACAAAAGAAAGAGTTTGGCGATTATATTAAAGAGTTAAAAATAGTGCCTGTTTCTATTTCTTATCAATATGAGCCGTGTGCAATTGCTAAAGCCAAAGAGCTTTACCACAAGCAACATCATGGTGAGTACGTTAAATCGGCTGGTGAAGATATTGCGAGCATTGTTGAAGGCTTTAGTACTGCTAAAGGGCACGTGCATTTAGCATTTGGGCAACCAATTGAATCTAAATGTGATAGTGCTGAAGAGCTTGCTAAAACAATTGATAGGCAAATTGTTGATTCGTTTTATTTACACCCAGGCAATTACATCGCTGGTGGTTGTAAAGATGCGGTAATAGACTCTCCTGATACAGCGACATTTGAACAACGTTTAGCTTGTGTACCTGAAGAGTTAAAACCATTAGTGCTAGCTATGTACGCTAAGCCATTTCACCGTAAAACAGAGATAAATACTAATAGCTGTGAACATTAATACTCACAGCTCAATGAAATTAAGCAGCAATTAAATTGCTGCTTTTTTTTTGCTCAAAAATAACGCTATACTAATACCTCCTCTTCAACTGGGCGGTACTTATGCATGCAACAAATTGAAATATTTGATATTCCAAGTCCTTGCAAGAGTATTTGCTTAGTTAATAACAGAGGGTATTGCAAAGGGTGTTATCGTAGTCGGGATGAACGCTTTTCGTGGAATACCTTAACGAACGACCAAAAAAAGAAGGTGCTTAGTTTGTGCCAGCAGCGCTACAAACGTTATCTTCAAAAAAAGCAGCAAAATGCAGTGCCAAGCACACAGGCGCAGCAGCAAGGGTTCGACTTTTAAAAGCTTAATCCATACTTGGCTCTTAGTGCGTACACAGTGCCATTGTTAGTTAAGTTAATTAATGACATTTTAAGCTTTTCTACCAAGTTTTCATTACGCTTATTTAAATAATGATAAAGCGGATAAGTATTCAGCACTTCTTTTACAAAGCAACCTTGAGGTGAAGGTAGCTCATTGTTTTGCATTATAAAATTAATCATTAAAGCTCCCTGTACTTTTTTCTGAGCAAGCAAATTAAGTTGGGTATTCATGCTTTTAACTTTAATAATATTCCCTGCAAACTGTGTGCTTGCTAAATAATGTTCTTGGACAGGGTAGCCATCAACAATTGCGACGCTATCGAGCTGTTCTAAACTGCTAGGTAAACAGTTTTTATACAATACTAAGTCAAACTTAAAGAGCTCATAATCGACCCTAATTAAGTTTTCGTAATTTTTTTCAACACTTGCATCTCTTCCTAACTGCCCATCAAGTACGCCATTATTTGCAGCTAGCAAAGCATTTTGGTGGCTAAAATCGATTATATGTATTTTAAAACCGATATCTGCGTATGCTAACTTTAATAACTCTAAGGCATAATCAGCTTGTGGTGTACTTTGCGGACGATTAAAAGTGAGGTTGTATTGATGACTAAAACAAGAGGCACTAAAAAATAAATTTACCAATAATAACAAGATACTAAAATGTCTATTCATTATCAGTTCCAATTACTACAGAAATAAATAAAATAAGACGCGTATAATAACAAGGAGATTACCTCTTGCCCAGTTTCGGGGTTAATCAAATAATTTTAAAAGCGAATGAGGAAGTATTGTGAGTTTTAATTTATGCCTATTGCCACGTGAAGAAAAATACCAAATTCAGTTAGATTATGAAGCGTCTTTTTGGGCGTATCAAATTAAGCGAAATAAAAAAACGAGAGAGCAAGTTTATAATACAATCCATAGCCGTCCAATGGCTGAACAAATGGTTTTGAAGCAAAAATTTGAGCAATATTTAGCGCTAATGCTTAGCTAAGTGTTGATATAAAAATGTATACAGTTGAGTTGCTGGATGGGCTAAAAGTTCCACTCGTTAATAAATTTTATAAAAAACATAATGTAAGAGGGCGGGCTAATAAACAAGATAAGGTATGGGTTACTTACTATAATAATGAAATAGTTGCAGCATGTAGGCTGCAAGATAAAACAGAGTTTTTATTTTTATCTACCGTGTTTGTTGCACTGGAACATCGCGGTAAAGGTGTTGCTAAACAGCTATTATCAACACTCTTAAAGTCGCAAGATAAGGTGATTAATACCTTCGCATATAAAAACGTAGTTGATTTATATTGTGCTATTGGTTTTAACCAGGTGTTAACATATACTCTTGCTTTACAAGTACTTTTTGATACTTACAAACATCGAAATATAGTCGCTCTAGAGTACCCATAATAATAAATAATAATATGGAATAAGCATGAGTAAATGCGTTAATGGGATCATTAGTTGCTTTGTAGTTTTAATAACTATCCTAAGTTGCCAAGTAGGCGCACAAGTAAAACGTTTATCTCCAAGCGAAGGCTTATCGCAAAGCTACGTTAATACAATGCTTATCGACACTAATGGTTACCTTTGGCTTTCTACTGAGGCCGGGCTTAATCGTTATGATGGCTATCAAGTTATTCCAATAAATGGCCCTAATGGTGAGTTAGAAGAGGCGATCATTGATCGTATTTACCAAGACCCTCAAGGGCACATTTGGATAGCCTCGTTACTTGCAGGCCTATTTAGATACGACCCCGTAACAGATTCATATCAGCAATTTCTAGAAAAACCTACCAGTGAAGAAGAAATTATCAATCAGTCTGTTTTTAGTATGGTGGCCGTTGATAAAAAAACACTTTGGATTGGGCGAGGCCGCGACTTTGCAAAGCTTGATATAGCAACCGGAAAAATCACAACTATTTTTGAGCTTCCGGCTAAATATAAAAATACCCTTGTGAGAAAGCTATTTGCTTACAATGGTTATATATTTATAGGTACAAGCCATGGTGCATACGTATTTGATATTGCCACAGAGCAAGTTAGACCTCTACAGCATTTAAAAGGTGAAGCTGAACATATTTACCAAAATAATGTTAAGTCGTTCGCATTAGGTGAAAATAAACAGTTGTTAGTAGGGGCGGTACAAGGCTTATACGAAGTTGATATTAGTAACTTATCAAAAATGTTTGAACGCCCAGATTTACCTTTTCAAAGTAAAGTATTACTAAGTGACCTAAATGTGTGGAGCATAGTAAACGAACACGGAACAATAGATTTAGCTACCGACAAAGGCTTGTTTAAATTTGATTTAAACACCGGAGAGATGATTAAAAATACTCGAATAGCCCAAAGTAAGTACACACTTGCCGATACCAGTATTATTGATATGGCTAAAGACAAATCGGGTGGTACGTGGGTTGCGACTAAGACTGATGGTGCGTTTTACTTATCTCACGACAGCTATCATTTTAATAATGTCGATGGCACTTTGCTCGGGGGGGATGGTTTATCGCATCACTCTATCTGGGGGATTACCGAATATAAAGACAAGCTTTGGCTTGCAACGCATAACGGTATTACCGAGGTTGATTTAAAAACAAATATTGGTAAAGCTTATTTAAAAGATTACAAAGTCGACTTACTCACCACTGAGTTTACCGTATATGAAATAACGCCTTATAAAAATAATTTATGGCTTTATACGAACCGTGGTTTGTTTATTTTTGACCCTGTAACGCATCAAGTTAGCGAACCTAAAGTGCATAACCCTGCTAATCAGGAGTTAATTACCGGTAGGGTGCATGGCGTAACACTAATGCCAAATGGCGATCTATACTTTGTACACTCAGATCATGGGGTATTTATATACAATATAGATTCTCAAGTAATAACGCGTTTGGGTGGCCAGTTTGATCAGTTTGAACCCTTTTTAGCTCATGGCTTTTTACCTGCGCTGAGCAATAAACCAGATTCACCATTATTTTTTAATGCCGGTATTTTATACCAAGTAAACCCAAGTGATTTAGCACTTAAAATGATTTATAAAGTGCCAAAACAGCATGAAAACGTAGCCATTAGTGTGCTTTCTTACTTAATAGATAACAACAATATATTGTGGATATCACTTTCTAATTTCGGTTTAATAGGCCTTGACGCATCTACCTATCAATTAGTCCATACAATTGATTTAGAAAGGAATAAATTAGGCACTCTGCTATACGATATGGTGCTAGATGATGATGGCATGATCTGGATGAGTAGCCATAAAGGCATTTGGCGATTAAACCCAGAAACACTTCATTTTCAGCAATTTTCTACATCAGAAGGGCTACTCTCTGCTGAGTTTAATAGCAACGCCATGGCACAGCTCAAAGATGGCCATATTGCGTATGGTAGCTTAAAAGGTTTTACTTATTTTCATCCAATGGAAAACCAAAACTATCAGTCGCTTATTGATCACGTAAATATTACGCGAGTAGATTTAATGTCACGAGATTTATCGCTTGATTTAAAACAACCGCTCAACGAGGTTGTTTTAAACCATGATGATATAGGGCTTGAAGTTGCATTTTCGGCCATGGCATTTAGTAATCAAGAACGCATCATTTATGAGTATCAACTCGATAACGGACAAAAAAGTTATACCCGAAATAACAACCGTGTATTGTTTCCAAAATTGAATCCAGGTAATTATCAATTAAAAGTTTGGGCTAAAGATCCGCTGACTGGCGAATATACCTCGCCTGCTATTTTAAAAATAAAAGTAAAGTATCCGCTTTGGCGTGCACCTTATTTTATGGTGCTTTACGGCATGCTGTTTATTGGCTTTGTTGCTATGTGGGTTATGCGCCGTAATAAAATTCAGCGTATTTTATTGGCAGCAAATAAAGAAAGTAAAGAAAGCGAAGCCCGTCTAAAGCTAGCGCTTGAAGGTAGCGAATCGGGTGTTTGGGATTGGGAATCAAGCAATCCAAGTATTTACCAACCTCGCTTAGCGAGTGAGTTAGGCTACGAAAATGAAACCGTGAGCCTTGATGAATATTTATCTAAAATTCATCCGCAAGATAAACAGCTATTTCGCTTAGAGTGGCTTGAGTTTTTATCTACCGATAAAGGTTACTTTAATTGTACCTACCGCCTGCGCCATGCAAAAGGCTATTGGCGCTGGTATAAGGATTTTGGAAAAGTCGTTGAATGGGATGATAAAACGCCACAAAAAGTAGCGGGTACCTACACAAATATGACCCGTGAGATGGTGTTTGAAGAACACGCTTTACTATTTACGGCAGCATTTGAGCAAACACGTGATTGGGTGTTTATCCTCGATAAAAATTTAAATATTCGGGCTTCTAATAAATCACTGCAAACCGCCTTTAACTTCTCTGCTGAGTCGTTATCTAGTCGAGCATTAAATTTAGGTATATCGCGCAGCAATCGTTTTGATTATTTACGCATAATGCAAAAGCTATCTATTGGAGAGCACTTTTCGTGTGAAGACAGTGTAGTTTTAGCAAGTGGTGAGTCGCGTCATGTACTTGTGAAAATAAGTGCAGTGGCGGATAACGAACAGCGCCTTAATAGCTATGTCATTATTTTAACCGATATAAATGCACAAAAATCAGCCGAAAACGAGCTGCACTTATTGGCCAACTACGATGCCTTAACAGGGTTGCCAAATCGTACGTTATTTAATGACCGCGTTGAACACGCCCTTGAGCAAGCAAAATTTCACGAATGTAAAGTCGCTTTATTACATATAAATATTAAGCGTTTTAAATACTTTAATGACTCTTTGGGGCATGCAGTTGCTGATGAGCTAATTAAAGAAGTTGCTGAGCGTTTAAAGTGCTCCTTGCGTCCATCTGATAGTGTTGCTCGATTTGGTGGCGATGAATTTGTAGTACTGGTGGAAGATATTCAGCAAATCGAACAAGTACTCATTATATGCACTAAGTTGATGGATTGTGTGAATCAAAATATTACGATTAATGGCCAAGTTGTAAACGTTAATTTAAGTATTGGTGTGTCTATATCACCAGATGATGCACAGCAAGGCTCTGCGCTTTTAAAAGCTGCGAGCATAGCGTTATATCATGCAAAAGACTCTTTAGAGGGGCGTTATCAGTTTTATAAGCAAGAGATGAATCAGCATGTTCAAAGAGCGCTGCATCTTGAGTCTCAGCTAACTAAAGCGTATCAAGAAGAAGAATTTTGTAATTACTACCAGCCTATCATTAACGCTGAAAGTCAAAAAACAGAAGGCTTTGAAGTACTGCTGCGTTGGCCTGAAAATAAGCTTGTGCAAACTCAAGAGTTTTCGGTGGCAGCAGAAGGTATAGGCCTAATTACAAAAATTATGCTGCAGACTTTTGCGCGCGCTTTATTAGAGCTAAAAGAGTGGCGAAAAGCCTCACCTAGCCTGTATTTATCTATTAATTTATCGGCTCTTGATTTTGAGTTTAAAGACCTTGTTCCTGAAATTAAAAAAGCGTTAAGTAATTCAGGAGTATCGTCTGAGGCAATTGTTTTTGAAATAACCGAATCAATATTAATGCGCGATTCAAAAGAAGCGCTACACAGCATGGAACAACTTAAAAAGTTGGGCTGTAGATTGTATATGGATGATTTTGGTACGGGTTACGCATCGCTTACTTATTTAAAGCGTTTTCCTATTGATGTATTAAAAATAGATAGAAGCTTTGTACAAGACATAGGCATAGATTCTGACGATGAAGCTATTATTCAATCAATACTCGCGCTTGCGGATAGTTTAGGTAAAGAATGTGTAGCTGAAGGCGTAGAAAGCTCGCACCAACTCGCCTTTTTAAAGGCGCGAGGATGCATGCATTTTCAAGGGTACTTATTTAGTAAACCGGTACCTAATACCGAAGTACTCCCGCTTATTAATCGCAATTGGAGTGATATATTTAATTAATAATAGCAGTACTTATTTAAGGCCTTTTACCGCAGTGCCTGCAAAACAAATGGCTATTATGCTCATTCAACTGCGTTTTAATGGCCTTATTAGCTTCTAGTTTACTCAAGCCTAATTTATAGCGTAGTTCTTCTAGGTGTTCTTGTTGAGTATCATTAAGAGTGCCATCTTGAATTTGTTCATGTACGGCATCTTCAAAAAATTGGCGGCGTTTACGTATTTGTTCTGAAAAACTAGACGCCAGTAAACCGGTAGGTATTGCAACCATTCCCATGCTCAGTAGTGTGATAACCCCGCCGAAAAACTTACCCAATGGCGTTATAGGTACTACATCGCCATAACCAACGGTTGTTAGTGTTGCCATTGCCCACCACATAGCCGCAGGAATAGAGCCAAATTTATCGGGTTGTATGTCGTGCTCAATTAAGTAAATTCCGCATGAAGCTAAAATAAGCACGACGGCCATAATAAAAAAAGCAGCCATTAATGAACTACCTTCATCGTTAAAGGCTTTTAAAAGTAGCTGCATGGCGCGTGAGTAGCGAGTGAGTTTAAATACCCTTAATAGTCGGAGCACGCGTAAAAAACGTAAATCGAGAGGAAATAAAAACATCATTAAGCTTGGTAAAATCGCAATTAAATCAACAATTGCCAAAGGAGAGAAAAAATAGCTAAGCCGACGTTTGGTATGAGACCCTTCCATTGCTGCATATCGTGTTTTATCTACGCAAGCCCAAAGCCTGGCTAAGTACTCAATAGCAAAAATAGCGACCGAGACAATTTCTAAAACTAAGAATTCGTTGTAATACTGCTCTGCCACACTTGGGATTGATTCAATAACAATGGCTACAACGTTGATCATTATTAAGCTAATGAGTGCAATATCAAGAATATGTCCCGCTCGATGGTACTGGCCTGTGCCTTCAAACAGGCAAGCCATTTTTTGTCTTAAAGTGTGTGGTTCATTCATTATTTAAGTTTAAGTACCATGTTAATACTGCCTTCTTCAAAGTCGCGACTAATTTTAAAACCTAACTTACGGGCAAGCTCAATCATCCCTGTATTCTCTGGTAAGGTTATGCCTTCAATCGATTCCACACCTTGACGTTTACAGTGGTTAATTGCTGCACTCATTAGTATGCGACCAAGCCCTAAACCTTGGCAATCTGAGCGTACTACAATGGCAAACTCAGCATGCAGGTTATCGGGGTCCATAATGACGCGAGACACACCTAATGTGCGAGTTTTACCTTCAAAGCGTTGGCAAACAATAAACGCCATTTCACGGTCGTAATCAATTTGCGTCATTTTAGCGAGTTGATCGTGGTTAAATTGTGGTAGTTCGCCAAAAAAGCGTTTATATCTGTCTTCTTTATTAAGTGACTCGTCAAATGCTTTATGAGCTTGTTCATCTTCTGGCTTTATTGGTCTGAGCGTAGCTTGGGTGTTGTTTTTAAGTGTTACCACTTCAACAAGTTCAATAGGGTAGGGACGAATAGATAAGCGCTTACGATTGCTCTGAGCTTGATAACGGCTAAGTGTCATGGTGGCATCGAGCACTAAAAACTGTCCATTACTGGCAAGTATAGGATTAAGTTCCATTGAGCTTATGTCAGGTTGATCAATAACTAACTGAGAAATACGCGTTAGCAGTGCACATAAACGATACTTATCAACTTTTTCGGGTAATATGCGCTCCTTTAGTACGCCTTTATCGTGCGCTGCGGCAATTAAATACTTTGCTAAGTTCATATTTAGTGGAGGCAGAGCAACAGCGGCTTGCGCATATTCAAGGCCGGTTCCTGCTTCACCTAATAATATAACAGGACCAAAATTAGGCTCAGTTTTAATCGCAATTCGCAGCTCATTTGCGCCTGCTCGCGGCGCCATTTTTTGCAATGAAAATCCTTCAATAACAGCATCCGGATAAGTGTTTTTAATACGGATAAGCATTGCAAAAGCAGTTTGTTCAACCTCGTTCGCGTCGTTTAAGTTAAGCACCACACCACCTACTTCAGACTTTGAAGCAATACTTGGGCTAATAAGTTTTAACGCGACCGGAAAACCAAGTTCTATGGCTTGCTCTCTGGCTTCTGTTGGGGTGTAAGCCACCTCAGTTTGAATGCATGTAATACCATAGTGATTTAATACTTGGCTTGCCTGATGGGTAGGTAAGTAGCTTTGTCCGTCATCTAAAAACTCATTAATAAGCGCTTTAGCTGCTACTTTATTTATTTTTGCGTCATCTGTATTCGACTCAGGTGTTTGCGTTAAATGCTTTTGGTTACGGCGATACGTTACCAAGTGCATAAACGCGCCAACAGCACCCTCTGGTGTTCTATAAGTTGGTATTGCGTTGTTTGAGCACACTTTTCTGGCGGCGTAAGATGCGTCTTCACCCATAAAATTAGTTATAACGTAAGGGCGCGCCATTTTAGGTAATGTTTGTAAGGTTTCTACAATAATGTTGGCGTAGTCTTCGCTGGGCGCAAGCGCTGAGGGAGTATGGATAATCAGTAAGTTTTTAACTTCTTTTGCGTGCAGTAAAATTTCTAATGCTTGCTTATAACGCGCAGGTGCTGAATCGCCAAAAATATCCACAGGGTTTGAGGTGGTTTCTGATTGCGGAATTACTTTATTTAGCGCATTTCGGGTTTCAGCGCTCAACTCGGCTAATTTACCGGAGCTTTGAATTAGCTCATCAACGGCCATAACACCCGGGCCGCCACCATTAGTTAAAATTGTTAGTTGCTCTACTTTTAATAATTTTGGATGCATGGCGAGTGTTTGTGTCGCTGCAAATAGCTCTCGTAAATCATTTACGCGCAGCATACCCGCTCGTTGAAATAACGCATCGTAAACAGCATCAGAGCTTTGCTTTCCTCCGGTGTGAATTTCGGCTGCAAGTGCGCCTGCACTTGTTTTACCTGTTTTAATTGCAATTACAGGTTTACTAAAGGCCGCAGCTCTTGCTGCTGATATAAAGCCACGAATATCTTCAATGTTATCAATGTAGAGTAAAATAGCTTTGGTTTTAGCATCACGACCTAAAAAGTCGAGTAGTTCATTAAAGTTTATATCAAGGCAATCGCCTACTGATACAAAATATGAAAAGCCAATTTCTTTGTTTTTAGCCCAATCTAAAATGGTTGAGCATACTGCTGCTGATTGCGATACAAATGCAATTTTACCAGGGCTTGCTACTGTATGTGAAAAGCTCGCATTTAAACCAATATGAGGGATCAGCAAGCCTAAACAATTGGGTCCAAGCAAAGTAACCTGTTTGGCTTGAGCGCATGCTTTAAGTGCGCTTTTTTGCTCTCCAGAAAGCCCATCTGCAATAACAATAGCCGTTTTACAGCCAAGCTCTCCAAGCTGCTCAATAATATCAATTAAGGTATTTTTGTTAGTACAAATAACAGCTAGGTCGGGTACTTTTGGTAAGTCAGCAATAGAGGGGTAAGCAAGTACGCCATGTACTGCGCTATGGCTTGGAGTAACGGGCATTATCGGCCCTTTAAAACCGCCCTGAAGTAAGTTGCGCATAACCACAAAACCAGCACGAGTTGATATATTAGAGGCACCAATAACGGCCACTGAGCTTGGGTTAAAAAACTGGGTAATGCGCTTAAGGCTCATGGTTTTTCCTAGGCTGATTAAATTTTGCGTTATTTATAGTCTCAATGTACCCTGTTTACTGTGTTATTTCGAGCGTCTAGATGCTTATTATTGATATCAATCAAGGAGATTATTGTGAATAAAACCCCCGGTTTTTACATTGTTATAGCGGCTATTTGTTTAAGTATAGGCTTAATTAGCTTAGGGTTTATTTTAAAGAGCACAGCTCTCAGTGTAAAAGAGATGGAACGTACTGTGCAGGTTAAGGGATTGGCCGAGCGAGAAGTTATAGCCGACACGGTAATTTGGCCTCTGCAATTTAGTGATGCCGACAATAATCTTGAAAAATTAGTAAGCCGAGTTGAGAAAAAAAATGATGCGGTAACTGCTTTTTTAAAACTGCATGGTTTTGACGACGATGAAATAACAATAGGCAGTCAGTCAGTTATTGATAAGCAAGCACGTGAATACAGTAATGAAAATCAGCAATTTAGATACATAGTGCGCTCAAATATTATTGTTTATTCTTATGCGCCAGATAAAGTACAAAACGCGCTGAGTAAAGTAAGCCAGCTTGCTAAACAAGATATCGCAATAGTGCAGGATAGCTACGAAACAAAAGTTGAATATATTTTTACTGGCCTCAATGATGTAAAACCTGCGATGGTGCAAGAAGCAACTGAAAAAGCGCGTGAAGTCGCTAATAAATTTGCTAAAGACTCTAATTCAAAATTAGGCAAAATAAAAACAGCTCGCCAAGGACAATTTAGTATCAGTAATCGAGATTCAAACACACCGCAAATAAAAAATATAAGAGTGGTAACCAGTGTTGAATATTATTTAAATGACTAGGGCCTGTTGACCTTTCAGGATTAAAATTTGTTCAATCTAGGGGCCGATTTAATCGCGGCGTGAGGTTTGTAACCTAGCGGGCTAAGTAAAAACCGAGCAACAAAGAGTAAATTGCCCCTAGGCAGAACCCTTCGGGCAGCGCATGTTTGGCATTTATTCCACGTTATCGCCTATTTATGGGGAATAACCACACTGCATAGGCTCTGCCTTGACTAAATACCAAACATACTGCTGTAAATTTAACCTCGAAAGATAAACAGGCCCTAGGAAATAATATGTCAGAGTCTAAATATGGTCAGTTTGTGCTGGCGCCCCGTTCGTATTTTTTTACTGCTATAGCGAGCGTAGTGTTTGCATTTATAGGCTTTAGTTATAATGCATGGCGAATGGAGGCAAGTGAAGAGAACAACAATACACGCATTGCTAGCTTTCAAATATTACAAGAACTAGCCGAGCTTGAGCTTATTGTATTTGCCGCACATTACGATAATAACAAAATAGATGGCAGCCCTAGAAAAGGCTGGGTTAAAGTTAACTTAATTCATGACTTAAGCTACTTAGCCGTTGATAAAGTACATTTAAAAACAAAAGACTTACAAAAGGTCTGGCAAACAAATTGGCCAAATATGGTTGATCACCAAAGTGCTGCGCAATCTATTACACATGCCATAGACAGTGTGCGTACAGAAGTCGTGAGTGAATTAAAGCGCCTTGATTAAGTGAGCAACTTGCGCCGTTGAGCGTTGCAAGTAAGCGGCGCTCAGTAAAATTGTGGTCTCGTTAACTTTTTGCCCTTTTAGTACGTTGGCAAGCTGCTGTTTTGCGTTAGGATTTTGTTTTTGCTCTATTTCCATTAATGCTAACAAAGCTGAGAATTCATGCTTTACCGGTGTGCTCGATTTATTTGCATAGGCAATGTAGCAGGCAACTGGTGTTAATCCGTGAGAGTTGGGCTGCGCCAACGCTTTAACTAAGTCATCATTTGATTCAAACAACATTAAAGAGCGTACATAGTTAAATGGCAGCTTTGTAGCATCGGCATGCTTAAACACATTATGCAGTACGTTATTTCCTTGAGTATCTTGTACTAAAAAGCCTTTATTTACTCTCAGCGCTGGGGTGAAAAAGCTCAATGCGTCAATATTAGTGAGTTGGTTAATAAATAGAGAAGGTGCTGTATTAGTACTTAATATACGGATTGCTATGTTTTGCATAAAGTCATACTTAACACTCAACCGTTGGGCGCTGTCATATAAATGGTTAAGCTGCAAAGTTTGCTGAGCAGGGCTTAACTGCCTAAAGTCGTTATCGAGCTCATTTAACTGCTGCTTTGAAATACGCGCATTAAGTAGTTGTATGCTTAAATCCATTATTATTTCCAAAATCTTTTTTACTACTATAAAACAAAAAAGGTCGCAAATGCGACCTTTTCATATTTAAAGCAATTGTTTAAATTGGTTTTAAGCCTTTTTGCTTGCTACCCATTCATTAACAAAGTTTTCTAGTACATTAAGTGGTACAGGACCATTTTTAAGCACTACGTCGTGGAACTGGCGAATATCAAATTTATCACCAAGTTGCTTTTTAGCTTCTTCACGAAGCTCTAAAATCTTAAGCATACCCACTTTATAAGCTGTTGCTTGTGAAGGCATTACAATGTGACGCTCAACCATTTTAACACCGTCAGATGTTGCATTTGGCGTGTTATTTACGTAGTAATCAATACCTTCTTGGCGAGTCCACTTCATTGCGTGAATCCCCGTATCAACAACTAAGCGACATGCGCGCCATAATTCCATTGAAAGACGACCAAAATCTGAGTAAGGGTCTGAGTACATGCCCATTTCTTTAGGAATGAACTCTGAGTATAAACCCCAGCCTTCAATATACGCTGTGTAGCCACCAAATTTACGGAACTTAGGAATACCTTCTAGTTCTTGCGAAATAGCTATTTGCATGTGGTGTCCCGGAATACCTTCGTGGTATGCCAGCGCTTCCATTTGATACGTTGGCATTGCTTCCATATCGTAAAGGTTAGCGTAGTAAACACCTGGGCGTGAACCATCAGGAGCTGGCTGTTGGTAAAATGCTTTACCTGCTGCTTTTTCACGGAATGCTTCAACCGCTTTTACTTTTAAACCTGCTTTTGGTTTAACAATGAATAATTCATCTAAACGCGTTTTCATTGTATCAATAAGCCCAGTGGCTTCATCAAGGTAGCGTTGTTTACCTTGTGCATCATTAGGGTAGTAAAATTGCTTGTCAGTTTTCATAAACTGCATAAACGCTTTTAAGTCGCCTTTAAAGCCAACTTTGTCTTTAATCTCACGCATTTCATCATGAATACGTGTCACTTCAGATAGACCAATTGCATGAATTTCTTTAGCAGTTAAATCTGTTGTAGTTGTGCGCTTAAGTGCGTTGTTATAAAACGCTTCGCCATCAGGTAATTTCCATGCGCCATCGCGATCATCTGCGCGTTTTTCAAGCTGTGCAAGGTAATTAATTAGTTTAGAGTAAGATGGTTTAACAGCCGATTTTAATGCATCTGATGCATCGCTGATTAACGAGTCTTTTTCGTCTTGGCTAATTTCAAGCGCTGTTACTTTACGTTTAAAGTCAGCAAGCAATGTAGAATCATCGCCTTTTTCAAACGGTGCACCGTGAATAATGTTTTTGCTTGAATCAATAACATGCGGGAATACAAATTTAGGGGCAATGATGCCTTTTTCTGCACGTACAGTTAAATCAATAATAAGCTGATCAATAACACCAGTTACACCATTTAAACGAGAAATGTAGTCTTTAGCTTCTTTTACATTACTAATTGAGTGCTGATTAATTAAAAACGCAGGGATCATAGAATGCGTACCAAACATTTGGTTCACAGGGTAGTTATGGTAACGCCATTTAAAGTCAGCAATTGAGCTTTCAAGATCTTGTTTTTTTAAGTCGTAGCTAACTTTTGTTGCATCATCTAATAAATCACGGCTGATTGCTTTTAGTGCAACTAGGTCAGCTTTTGTTTGCGCTAAATCTTTAAGCTGTCTTTCTTCGCTGCCATCATCCCACTTATCGTAATCTTGCTTAATACCCATGTATGTTTGATATACAGGACTGCTCATTACGTCGCGGTTAAATGTATCTTCAAAAAATGCATTGGCTTTGTCTATTTCACTTTGTTGTGATTGAACTGCTTGTGCAATAGGAGCCGAAGTCGCTTGTTGTGTTGTTTGCTGGCAACCAGCAAGTAGTGCAACGCTTACTGCGGCCGCAATAAAAGTAAGTTTACGCATTGTTTTCCCTTTTGTTGTTAGAAACCCATTAGGGTGTTTTATATTTATTTTTTGTGTAGCGCTGGGGGCTACACAAATAATTCTAGCAGGTCATTTAAAAAGCGATGACCTTTTAAGCTTACCTGCCAATGGCTGTCTGTTTGAGTCAATAAACCTTTATTAATTGCTTGGTTTAATGCACTTTGCTGACTTTGCAGTGGCAGTGTTGTAAGTTTATTAAAATCATTAATTGGGCAAGGCTCAACAAGGCGAAAGCGATTCATAAAAAATTCAAACGCTAAATCGTCTTGCTCTACATGCCAGCTTTTATACATATACGGTTTAATTAAATCCATATAGCCGCGTGGGTGTTTAACCTTTTCAGTACGCGTAATAAGCCCTGTATTTGCATCAGTAACCTTACCATGCGCGCCGCAGCCAATACCGAGATAATCGCCAAAACGCCAATAATTCAAGTTATGTTGGCACTGATAGCCTGGTTTTGCATAACCCGATATTTCGTATTGTATGTAACCTGCTTGAGCTAGTAACTCGACCCCTTGCTCTTGAATGTCCCACAGTATTTCGTCTTGTGGCAAGGTAGGTGGTTTTGAAGCAAACTGAGTATTGGGTTCAATAGTTAGTTGATACCAAGATATATGCGGTGGATCGAGCGCTATTATTTGCTTTAAATCGCTCAGTGCATCGTCAAGTGTTTGCCCTGGTAAGCCATGCATTAAATCAAGGTTAAAGCTATTTAAACCAGCTTCCTTAGCTTGTTGCGCAGCATAATTAGCCTCGTCGCTGCCATGAATCCGACCAAGTGCTTTTAACTTGTCGTTTTGCATGCTTTGCACACCGATAGAAATACGGTTAATGCCTGCTTTTACGTAATCTTTAAAGCGACCTGTTTCTACTGTACCAGGGTTAGCTTCAAGGGTAATTTCGCAGTGTTCTTCAAGACCAATTAGGTTGTCGACTTCATTTAATAAACGAGTATAAGCCGCACCAGTTAATAAGCTCGGAGTACCGCCACCAATAAAGATACTGTGAATTTTACGTCCTTGCACTAAGTGCAAATCTGCTTTTAAATCATCAATTAAATGCTGAACATATTCAGCTTCAGGTATTTCACCTTTTTGTCCGTGGCTATTAAAATCGCAGTACGGACATTTTTGCACGCACCAAGGTACGTGCACATATAAGCTCAGTGGTGGAAGGTTCACAGGCCGCCTTTTTGCTGTAGCTCTAGCAATAGTTTTTGTAGTGCTTGGCCGCGATGACTCACTGCATTTTTTTGCTCTTTTGTAAGCTCAGCACTGGTACAATTTTTCTCTGCTACAAAAAATACAGGGTCGTAACCAAAGCCACCGCTGCCATTTTGAGTGAGCGTAATTTCGCCTTCCCAGCTTGCACTGCAAATAAGGGGGGTAGGGTCATCTGCATGGCGCATTAATACCAGTACACACCAAAAGCGCGCACTGCGAATAGGGTTGTCGCCTAAATCAACGAGTAATTTATCAATGTTATCTTGATCGCTGGCACCTGGGCCTGCAAAACGGGCTGAGTAAACACCAGGGGCTCCATTTAGGCCATCAACTTCTAAACCTGAGTCATCGGCAATAGCAGGCATGCCAGTAATTTTAGCGGCATGACGCGCTTTAATAATGGCATTTTCAACAAAGGTAGTGCCGGTTTCGGCAACTTCATCTACGTTAAAATCGCTCTGTGGAACTACATTGATATTCAGAGGGCTTAGCATGTTAGCTAGCTCATTTACTTTGCCAGGGTTACCTGTAGCAAGTACTAAAGTTTTGGTCATGTTATTAATCTACGTAAAATTTTTGCTGAAACTGTAATTTTTGAAATTGATTACTTTGTTGTATTTCAATCTCAAAGCGTAAAATCTCTTCGTTGGTATAATCAACTTGGGCAAGGTAATAAATTGAATCACCTTCTTTTACTTCTTTAAAAGTAAGCGTTTGTTTATTGCCAAGTAGGTTTCTAGCTGTGCCAGTAAGCTTTGCTGTTTGGGCTGTATTTTCGGCATCATTTTTTAAAACAGAAATATTCACAATGCCTTTGTATCCGCTTCGCTCAAGGCCATACGCTTTTGCTATTTTTGGCTGAATAAAAGTAGAAGGAAAGGCGATGTAATGCACTTGCCAAGGGCCAAGCTCTTTATATTGTGCGCCTTGCATTTCTTCGCTTTGCGCGTTAAATGCAAATGCTAAACAAGCAATAAAACAAAACTTAATTAAACGGTTCATTATGTATTCCTCAAAACATATAAAAAAGAGGCCTTTGGGCCTCTAATTAAAAAATCCATATTAGACTAAAAAATCCATAAGCAGCATTTGCAAAAACTGAATACCAATAATAAGTACTAAAACTGATAAATCTAAGCCACCCATTGATGGCAATATTTTACGAATTGGTTTTAGCATTGGTTCAGTAAGCTGATGGAAAACCGCTTCTATAGGGTTATAACCTTGGCTAACCCAACTTAAAATAGCGCGAATAATAAGTACCCAAAAAACTAAGTTAAGGCCTTCTTTTAGTACCGTTATAAGTGCTTGTATAATTACAGGCTGTATTGCCCACGCATTATATATAACAAGCATTAAAGTACTAATTTTGGCTACAGCCACTATAAATGCCAGCAACAGAGATGCTAAATCAAGTCCGCCAAATCCCGGAATGATTTTACGCAGTGGTTTTACCGCAAACGAAGTGGCTTTAACCACAAACTGGCTCATTGGATTATAAAAGTCGGCTTTTGCCCACTGCAGCCAAAAGCGCAGTAATACCACCATTAAAAACAAATCAAACAGGGTACTGATTAAAAATTGCATGGCATTCATAGTGTAACCTTCAATAAAAAAGTGGTTTTAAAGTTCTTTTTCCATTTGCTCTGCACGCGCAATACACGCATCCATTGCATCGCCAACGGTTTTAGTTAAGCCTTCATCTTTTAAGTGCTCAACAGCTGCGTGAGTCGTACCGCCTTTAGATGTTACGTTTGAACGTAGTTGCGAAATAGTAATATCAGGCTGGCTAAGTGCCATTTCAGCAGCGCCAAGAGCTGTTTGTTGTACTAAACGACGAGCGTCTTCATCATTAAAGCCCAGCGCTTTAGCTTTTTCTTCTATGGCTTCCATAAATAAGAAAAAGTAAGCTGGTGATGAGCCGGTCACAGCAATAATATCGTTAATTTGTGATTCTTTTTCGACCCATACAACAATGCCAGTGCATTCAAAAACTTGTTGTACAAACTCGTGTTCGCTTTGTGTTTCGCCCGCGCCATATAAACCTGATACACCACGGCCTAATAAAGACGGTGTATTTGGCATACAACGTACCATTTTAACGTCTTGACCTAGCATTTCACGTAAACGTTTTACAGTTAAGCCAGCAGCAACAGAAATAAACAGTTTATCGCTAAAATCTACGCCCGACTCTTGAAACGATTTACATAAATCGCCCATCATTTGTGGTTTAACAGACAAAACAATTACATCAGCATCGCGCAGGGCTTCGTTATTGTCACTGGTGGTTTGCACCTTGAAATCAAAGGCTACCTTTTCAAGCTTTTCTTGGTTGCGATTAGTCGCAATAATGTTACTTGCGTTAAAACCGTTTTTTACCATGCCACCAATAATGGCGTAGCTCATATTACCTGTGCCTATAAATGCGATTTTTTTATCTGACATAAATCTGTTATCACCTTTTAAGTTCGTGTTCCAAAAATGTCTGTGCCGATCCTTACCATGGTTGAGCCTGCACTAATGGCAGCTTCAACATCGTTACTCATACCCATCGACAAAGTATCTACTTGAGGATATTGGGTCTTTAGTTTATCAAAGCAAGTTTGTAATTGCTCAAAAGATTGAATTTGCGTATCCAGATCATTGCTTTTAGCGGGAATTGCCATTAAACCTCGAAGTGTTAAGTGCTCACATTGGTTAATAAAATCGGCAAGTTCATCTATTTCATCGCGGTGGCAACCCGACTTCGCTTCCTCATTACTTATATTTACTTGAATAAGTATATTAAGAGGCTGTTTATCGTCTGGGCGCTGGGAATCTAATCGTTTCGCTATTTTTATGCGATCAACACTTTGCACCCAATCAAAGTTGGCAGCCACTAAAGCACTTTTATTAGATTGAATAGGGCCAATGAAATGCCAAATGATGTCGCTATATGACTGTAGTTGAGCTATTTTATCTATAGCCTCTTGAACATAAGATTCACCAAATTCGCGCTGACCATGCTCATAAGCTGCAATAACATCTTCGCTTGGTTTAGTTTTAGACACTGCCAGCAGAGTGACTTCGTTAGTGTTTCGTTGTGCAATTTTTGCCGCGTCTGCAATTCTAGCGTAGGCGGATGTGAGTCGTTCTGCTATTGTAACCATATATTTATCAGTTAGTTGTGGAGTCATAAATGGATATTACCGAATTATTAGCGTTTAGTGTGCAACACAAAGCATCCGATTTACATTTATCGTCGGGTGTTTCACCTATGATACGCGTAGACGGTGATGTTCGCCGCATTAATATACCAGCCCTTGCAGACAAAGACGTAAACAGTCTGGTTTACGATATTATGAACGATAATCAACGCAAGGACTATGAACAAAATCTCGAAGTGGATTTTTCGTTTGAAGTGCCTAATTTAGCACGTTTTCGTGTGAATGCGTTTAACTCTAATCGCGGGCCTGCTGCGGTATTTCGTACCATACCAAGTGAAGTGTTAACGCTTGATGATTTAGGTGCGCCAGATATTTTTAAAACAATCTCCGATACCCCACGTGGACTCGTGTTAGTGACAGGCCCAACGGGCTCTGGTAAATCAACAACACTTGCCGCTATGGTCGATTATATAAATCAAAATAAACATCACCATATTCTAACAATAGAAGATCCAATCGAGTTTGTTCACGATAATAAATTAAGCCTTATTAATCAACGTGAGGTACATCGCGATACTCATAGCTTTTCAAACGCGCTACGTAGTGCATTGCGTGAAGATCCAGATGTAATATTGGTCGGTGAGTTACGTGATTTAGAAACAATTCGTCTTGCAATGACCGCTGCTGAAACGGGTCACTTAGTGTTTGGCACGTTGCATACAACATCTGCACCAAAAACCATTGACCGTATTATTGATGTATTCCCAGGTGAAGAAAAATCAATGGTACGTTCAATGTTATCTGAATCTTTGCGTGCTGTTATCTCGCAAACACTGCTTAAAAAGATTGGTGGCGGGCGAGTTGCAGCACACGAAATTATGATTGCAGTACCTGCTATTCGTAACTTAATTCGTGAAGATAAAATTGCACAAATGTACTCGTCTATTCAAACCGGTGCGTCTGTGGGCATGCAAACAATGGATCAATGTTTAACTAATTTAGTTAATCACGGCATTGTTACAAATGCGGCAGCGAAAGAAAAAGCACAAGACAAAACACAATTTGGCGGGTAAGAAACTATTATGGCTTTATCTTTAAACGACTTTTTACTCATCATGATTGAGAAAAAAGGCTCTGACTTATTTGTATCGAGTCAGCTACCTGTAAGTGCAAAAATAAACGGCGAGCTAACAGCCCTCAGTGACGATAGGCTTACAGATGAGCAATCGCTTGAGTTAGTTGAATCTGCAATGAGCGAAAAGCAAAAAGCAGAGTTTCATACAACGAAAGAATGTAACTTTGCGATTGCCACCGACGAAGGGCGCTTTCGTATTTCTGCCTTTTGGCAACGCGATAAAGCAGGTATGGTTATTCGCCGTATTGTTACGCAAATACCTGATGTGAGTGAGCTAGGTCTTCCTTCTATTCTTACCGATGTAATTATGTCTAAGCGTGGCCTTGTTTTGTTCGTCGGTGGTACTGGCACGGGTAAATCAACCTCGCTAGCCGCACTTATTGGTTACCGTAACCGACATCAACGTGGTCATATACTGACTATTGAAGATCCGATTGAATTTGTTCATGAGCATCGTAAAAGTATTATTACTCAACGCGAAGTAGGGCTTGATACCGAAAGCTTTGAGTCAGCACTTAAAAGCTCATTACGCCAAGCTCCCGATGTAATTTTGATTGGTGAAATTCGCTCTCAAGAAACTATGGAATACGCACTAAGCTTTGCCGAAACAGGTCATTTATGTGTTGCAACACTGCATGCTAATAATGCTAACCAAGCGATTGACCGTATTATGCATTTAGTTCCAAAAGAAAAACACGATAAGCTTAAGTACGATTTAGCACTTAACTTACGTGCAATTGTGGCCCAGCAATTAGTACCGACTGCTGATGGTGAAAGCCGTGTTGCAGCTATTGAAATATTGCTTAACTCACCAATGGTTGCTGAACTGATTAAAAACGGTGATATTGGTGGTATTAAAGAGGCAATGGCTAAATCGAAAGAAATGGGCATGCAAACCTTTGACCAAGCATTATTTGAGCTATATAGACAGCAGCGAATTAATTACGCTGATGCACTGCATCATGCTGATTCGCCAAATGATTTACGCTTAATGATTAAACTGCGCAATAACGAACAGCAAGGTGCGGGCTTTTTACAAGGCGTTACTATTGATGGCCTTGACGATAAAAATAGCCATCAATGATTTAAAAAGTAATGAATATAAATACTTAATATAAAAAAAGCGCCAATTGGCGCTTTTTATTTATATAACGGGTTATTTACCGTAACTAGACTCAAAAAAACTTTCTAAAATAATAACCGCAGACATATTATCTACGTTACCTTTGCCTAAGTTTTTATAGCCACCACTTTCAAAAAGTCGCGCTTTAGCATCCGCAGTCGTTAAACGCTCGTCTTGTGTTTGCACAGGAATGCCATAATGATTATGTAATCTGTTGGCAAACTTTTTTGCTTTAAAGGTAACCTCTTGTGACGTTCCATCCATATTTAGTGGTAAGCCAACAACCATTAAGTCAGGCTGCCATTCGGTTACTTGTACTGCAATATGGTCCCAGTTAGGAATGCCATCTTGTGCTTTTACAGCCTTAAGGCTAGACGCGCTGCCTGTTAGCTCTTGCCCAATAGCAATACCAATACTTTTGGTGCCAAAGTCAAAGCCCATTACAGTGCGTTCGCCTTGCGGCTTAAGCGATTTTTTTGTCATGTGTATCTTGTTTAAGTTTGCTAAGGGTTAAATTATTATTATGCGTGACCAGCTTCAGGGCTGAGTTGGCTAATATCAAAGCCCAACATTGAAACTGCTTTTTCCCATCGTTTTTCAACGGGGGTGTCAAAAATGATCTTCGGATCGGCTTCTATGATCAACCAACTGTTATCAAGTAACTCTTGTTCGAGTTGTCCTTGCTCCCATCCTGAATAACCCAATGTAATAATAAATTGTTCAGGTGCTTGTGCGGTAGTTAAGCTTGCTAAAACGTCTTTTGAGGTAGTGATCATAATATCGCTACTGAGTTTTTGGCTTGCTGAATAACCTGATTGGGGAGAGTGCAAAACAAAACCACGGTCAGTTTTAACGGGTCCGCCTGCAAACACACTTACTTTTGCTGCGTTTTGCGTTTTGTCGTTATCAATTTCTATTTTATCTAAAAGTTCGCCAACAGTAACATCAATAGGTTGGTTTATTACCAAGCCCATAGCCCCATCTTCATTGTGCTCACAAATATAGGTAACAGCACGTTTAAAAAAAGGGTCTTGCATCGACGGCATCGCGATTAAAAAATGATTTTCTAATGACTGCATAGATTTCACCCTTTTTAGTTAATGAACTTTGAGTATGGCACATACCTTTGTTTTTAAAACTAAAAAAGCACTTTCATACAGTTTAAAAATTAATAGTTAACAACTATATTAAAATTTATGACACGAAAGTGCTTTTAATAACGATAGGTAGATACTTATTTATCTAGCTTTCTTTCAATGGCATCAAACAAAATACCTGTAATAGAAATATCATAAGCAGCTTCAATTTCGCGCACGCACGTTGGTGCAGTTACGTTAATTTCAGTTAATTTATCGCCAATAATATCTAAACCTACAAATATTAAGCCTTTTTCTTTAAGCGTTGGTGCAACCGCTTGCGCTATTTTTAAATCTGACTCGCTAAGTGGACGGGCTTCGCCTCGACCGCCAACAGCTAAATTACCGCGTGTTTCACCATTTTGTGGAATTCGCGCTAAACAATACGGAATAACCTCACCATCAATAACCAATACGCGCTTGTC
Organism: Pseudoalteromonas sp. SA25; assembly: GCF_011378705.1. Lineage (NCBI taxonomy): Bacteria > Pseudomonadati > Pseudomonadota > Gammaproteobacteria > Alteromonadales > Pseudoalteromonadaceae > Pseudoalteromonas > Pseudoalteromonas sp. SA25. The sequence continues at coordinate 226,624 of NZ_WTKV01000003.1, forward strand.
GCCTTGTTTGATCTCTGGGATGTAATTTTGCACCATAGCAAAGCGGCTGCCGTGCTCGGTTAGCGTTTCACAAATTACACCAATGTTGGCATCGTCTTCTCTAAGGCGGAAAATAGATGCGCCACCCATGCCATCAAGGGGTTTTAAAATAATGTCTTTATGCTCGGCTAAAAACTCACGAATTTGTTTTTGGCTACGTGTAACAAGTGTGTCTGGCGTATGTTCGCTAAACCATGCTGTAAATAGCTTTTCGTTAGCATCGCGAAGGCTTTGTGGCTTGTTAATTATTAACGTACCTTCTTGTTCTGCACGCTCTAAAATATACGTCGCGTAAATGTATTCGGTATCAAAAGGAGGATCTTTTCGCATTAAAATAACATCAAGGTCGGCAAGGGCTATAGTGGCTTTTTCTTCAAGCTCGTACCATTTTTCTGCATTATTAAACACTTGCGCTTTAGACGCTGTAGCGTACGACTTACCTTTACGAAGAGATAAATCATCCATCTCCATATAATAAATTTCGTAGCCGCGTTCTTGCGCTTGCATCATCATTGCAAAACCGGTGTCTTTTTTGATGTTAAATCCACTAATAGGATCTGAAATAATACCTAACTTAATTGCCATGCGCTGTGCCTTACTATAAATGTTACTGTTTATATGAGGGTGCTTTTAGTTATTTCAATTAGCTAAATCGCCAAATTGAAGTTGTAATGCACTTAAGACCGTTAAAGCGGCTGTTTCCGTTCGTAAAACGCGCGGGCCTAAGCGAATATCCACAAATTCTAGTTGTTTAGTTAGTGCCATTTCATCGTCGGTAAAGCCGCCTTCTGGGCCGACTAAAAAGCGTACGCCATCTTTAGGTACCGTAATGGTTTTAATGCTGTGCTCAGCACGAGGGTGAAGAGTGAGCTTAATTGCATTGGTTTGTTGTGCAAGCCATTGTTTTAAATCTACGGGGGGATGAATAATTGGCACAAAATTACGCCCAGATTGCTCTGCCGCTGCTATTGCAATTTTTTGCCATTGTTGGTGTTTTTTCTCAAGACGATCGCCCATTAGTTTCACGCCACAGCGCTGACTAAAAATAGGGGTGATTTCGGTAATGCCCAGTTCAACTGACTTTTGAATTGTAAAATCCATTTTATCACCACGGGATACACACTGGCCTAAATGAATTTTAAGCGGGGATTCTACATCATGAGGATTAAGCTCTAACGGCATTACGACGACTGTTTTTTTTGTTACCTCAATTATTTCACTAAGGTATTCGCCGCCTTCGCCATTAAAAATAGATACATGCTCGCCTACTTTCATGCGCAGCACTCTGCCAATATGCCCTGCAGCATCGTCATCTAAAGTTACAGGGGTGTTTAGGGCAATACTCGATGTTTGATAAATATGAGGAACTCGCATAGGGCGTCACTTATTACTTAGCGTAAAAATATATACTGCTATGGTAAGTAAGCTGAGAGCTGTGCGCAATTATTTATTTTTATTAAGTTGCTCTGCAAGGTCTATTAAATCTTGTGGTGTGTGCGCTATATCGTGGTGATTTTGCGAAGGTTCCGTTAACGTCTCGTCAGTAACTAGGCTTAGTGTATAGCCTGTATCATCAAAGCTTATTAAAAAGCGCTCTTCATGTAACGAGTTATAAATAAAGCGTTGTTTATCGCTTGCGAGTAAGTAATCGGTGCTATTAAAAAGGACTCCGTGTAAATCGTGATGCTCTTTTAGATAGTTAATTAATTCAGAAACGCTTATTTCGTTTTCAAGGTCGCAATAACTATAGTCTTTAATAAGTTCGTCAAACATCATTTTTACTAACTGGCGGGTATTGCTGCCTGCAGCAATAAGCGTACTCGCTTTTGTTATGCCATTATTATTTACATAGTATTCGGCAAATGCTCGGCTAAATTCGTTGTCTATGTCAATTAACAAGTAATTCGTTATTTCAAGTGGCATAGAGCTAGGACCTTGTTGCATTTAAGTAATTACCATTATTACTTAAATGCAGACTTTTAATGGCTGTATTTTAGTAAAAAGGTCTAAAGAGAAAACATGCTAATAAGTAAATAGCCTATAGCACAAAAAACAGCAAACTCTATACATGCTACCCCAATATTATCTTGATGGTCTATTTCAAGAGCCGTATCAATATTTGGTAAAGAGATAACTTTTATCACATACGTTAAGCTGTAAAGCAGTATCCACATTACACCGCAATGCATAACGAGTGTAAATATGTTTTCTACCATTTTACCGTTTTGAAATGCTGCGCTAGATAAACCAGCATATACAGCCAATGCTAAACCTATTGATTTGCCAGCATACCTTATACCAATAGATGTATTCTCTAGGTTAAAGTTACTTTGTAGCGAAGCACCTTGATTTGCTTTTGCAAAACGGTGTTCTCGTATTTTACTATCCAGTGCAAACATTCCCTGAAGCGTAAAAAAGCTAACACAAGCAATAAGTAAGTTGCTGAATCCTTGGGTGTGCGTCCACGTGTACAAGCCAAGTGCGATAATACAGTTAGCGATTAACATGCCTGAATCTACCAATGCAGCACATACATTTTGTTTTAGTATGGCAGCTTCTTCGTTAAACCTGTGAAGTATCCATTTTCTGTGAATTAAATGACCTACTTTTATAAAAGTGAATAAAAGAATAATAATAATTAACACTTTTAACGGGTTTGACTGTGCGGTACTTATGCTTATTTCGTCAAATAAGAAAGCCATAGTGGCTATAACAACTGATATTTCAGATGCAAAACTAATACCCATGGCAAAGTTGTCGTGTTGTGCTAGCTCATCTTTAAGCGCTTGTTTTGCTTTGATTTGAGTGACAACTCGTAAACAAAAAATAGTTATGCAAATAACCGCAAAACTAATGGCAATCGCAATAAAACTAGTGTTAGATAAAGACAAATATGACATGGTGATCCTAATTAAGTTAACCTTTCTAGGTTTTAATCATTCTAGTACGGTTATTGATGATATAAAAGAGAGGATTGATGAGTAACGTAAAGCAACTTCCTATTCAATTACAAAAACTTGGCTTGATGCGCTTTGAACAGTTATACCCGCAGCAAAGTAAACAAAGTGAAGTTGTAAGGTTATTAGCATTAAGCGACTTTGCTTGGCGCAGTTTAGAATCACAACCTGATTTAAATACTTGGCTATTATGCAAAGACGAAATACAAAATAGAGTAATAGATTCTCCTTTTAAAAACCTTAACTTAGCTGACATTGATGAAGTACAGTGCCATAAAGTACTTCGCCAATATCGTGAAAAGTACTGGCTCAAAGTCGCCTTTTTAGATTTATGCTGTAACAATCCCATTGCCGATAGTATTAATTACATAAGCCAACTGGCTGACATGCTAATAAATAGTGCTAACCAATGGGCGCATGCACAGGTGGCAAAAGTAAATGGTGAGCCGCTTGATGAGCAAAACCAAGCAATGCCGTTAATGGTGTTGGGTATGGGAAAACTTGGCGGACAAGAGCTAAATTACTCCTCTGATATTGATCTCATTTTTGCATATCCGCGCAGTACAAAAACCCAAGGTGGCCGCAGAAGCCTTGAGGCTCAAGTATTTTATACCAAAGTTGCACAAAAGCTCATTGCATCACTTAACCAAGCCACCGGTGACGGGCAGGTATTTAGGGTTGATATGCGCCTACGCCCGTTTGGCGAAAGTGGCCCTTTGGTTATGAGCTTTAATGCCATTGAAGATTACTACCAAGAACAAGGTCGCGACTGGGAACGCTACGCAATGTTAAAAGGGCGCTTAATTGGCACGCCTAATAAATATTGGGATGAATTTATTAAGCTTTTAAAGCCGTTTGTTTATCGCCGGTATATTGATTTTTCGGTGATTGAATCTTTGCGTAAAATGAAGTTAATGATTGCACAAGAGGTTCGCCGTAAACGCTTAACTAATAATATAAAATTAGGCGCTGGTGGTATTCGTGAAGTTGAATTTATAGTACAAGCCCTACAAATGGTACGAGGTGGGCGAGAGGCTAATTTACAAACTCAATCATTACTTAAAGCATTAAATGAGCTGGCACTTAACCAAGTTATAGATGAGCAAGAAGCAAGCGAGCTTAAACGCAATTACCTTTATTTGCGAAAAGTTGAACAGTACTTACAAATATTTGACGATCAGCAAACGCAAACACTCCCCGATGATGAATTGAACCAGCAGCGCTTAAATTTATTATTAGAACAAGCTGATTTTTCTGCCACTTTAATCACTATTGAAAAGGTAATGAAGCAGGTTAACGGCGAGTTTGCACTCGTTATTGGTGAAGAAACCGCGCCACTAGATACCTGTGAAGGTGCATTTATTAGTGCTTGGGATCATGGTGATGTGAGCTTTCTAAAAGAGACTAGAGATGAATGGCAAACACCCCTTAACGATTTTAAATTAAGGTTGTCTAAGGTCAACATAGGTAACCGAGGGCGTGAAACCCTTGATAAATTAATGCCTGTTTTATTGAGCCAGTTAAATGACTTTAATGCCAGCGCAGCTGCTTTTACAATGGTTTGCCAAATTTTTAATAAGATAATTTCACGTACTGCTTATTTAGAATTGCTGTACGAAAACCAAGGTGCGTTAAAGCAACTTGTTTTACTGTGTTGTCATAGCAAATGGATAGGCGAGCATATTTCTCGCTACCCTATATTGCTGGATGAGCTAATAGACCCGGCTGTTCTTTATAAACCGACACCATTAACCGCTTATAAAGATGAAATAAGACAGTATTTTTTACGAATAGAGCATGACGATTTAGAACTGCAAATGGAGTCGCTTAGGCAATTTAAGCAAACGCATCAATTACGAATTGCTGCTGCTGATGCAACCGGTGTTCTTGATGTAATGAAAGTAAGCGATCACTTAACCGTATTGGCTGAAGCGATTGTTGATCAAGCTGTTAATATTGCATGGCATAACACCGTTAAGCGTTTTGGTATGCCCCCTGGCACTGATGATGAAAACAAAGGTTTTGCTGTTATTGCATATGGTAAAACAGGCGGCTTAGAAGTAGGGTACGACTCAGATTTAGATTTGGTGTTTGTACATAATCATGATGGCTCAAGCCAAACCAATGGTGAAAAACCGATAGATTCTCGCCAGTTTTATTTAAAACTCGCTCAGCGCTTAATGCATTTATTTAATACTCGTACTGCATCGGGTATTTTGTATGAGCTTGATACGCGATTACGCCCTGAAGGTGCATCAGGTTTACTTGCTATCAATTTAGAGAGCTTTAATCACTATCAGCAAACTCAAGCATGGACGTGGGAACATCAAGCACTTGTGCGGGCTCGGTTAATTTTGGGCCAAGACGATCTTATAGATCGTTTTTCACAAATTCGTAAAAGTATTCTTTGCCAACAGCGCAATGATACCGTGTTAAAAGCCGATGTAATAAAAATGCGCGAAAAAATGCGCGATCATCTAGCGAAAGGAAATACTGAACAATTTGATTTAAAACAAGATATTGGTGGTATGGCTGATATTGAGTTTATTACGCAATATTTAGTACTTAAACACGCGAATGAGTTTGAGCAGCTTACCGTTTATTCAGATAACGTAAGAATATTAACGGATGCAGCAAATATAGGCTGTATTACTAAAGAGCAAAAACAGCAGTTGATCAAAGCGTATATTGATTATCGCTCGTGTTATCACGTGCTGAGCTTGGATCAAAAAGGCAAATTGATCTCGCGAGAAGCTTTTTTACAAGATATTACTAACGTAACGAATATTTGGAATAGTATTTTTGAATTGAATTGAATTGTAAAACCCAAGCGCTTGCTTGGGTTTTTTGTACGTGTAAACCCTTAAACCTTTAGCTTTAAACAGTTTGTTCGCACAAATTCTGATGGTAACTCTGTAATAACCGCTGCTCTTTGTTTGTGGCAAAAGTAAGTGTAAACCTCATGCTCAAAGTCGTCATTTATAGCACGACCAATTTGATAAAGTGCTGAAGTAAAGTTGCTGTCTACTCTAAAATGATCTTTAACTACGTAGTCTTTACTTAAATACCAGTAAAGCTCAATACCTTCATTTTTAGCATATTGATAGAGTACGTCTTTAAGTGTTGTGCCATTTTCAAAGCGCCTAGGCTCAACTTCTCCAGTCCAATTTGTAGGCATTGGATCTACTGTTCGCGCACGTTCAGCCAATACTCTATCCAAGGTTTGTTCTGGTGTTTTAAGTTTTAAAACAAATTGATCTCGTTCTTTATTACTTTTTACTTGGTTACGAATAGAAGAGTAAAAACGTGATAATCCTTCGGCAGCTGCATTTTTAGATTTTTTAATATCAAATAAAGAACCATCACTCAACAAAAAGTATACGGCGAGTGCTATTAGTACAGCTGCAAATGATAAATGCCTAATCCAAAACCACATGATTATTACCCACCTTATTTGTTCCTATTATTGTTATACCATTACTTTTTATAAAAAGAAGGGGTATTTTTATCAGGTCGAGTTTTAAAACGACGGTGTAGCCACATATATTGTTCGGGTGCGGCATTAACAGATTGTTCCATGCGTTGATTTACACGTGTTACATCAGCCTTATTATCACCACTGGGGAAGTTTTCAAGCTCTGGCAGTATTTCTAAGTGATATTTACCATTTTCATCACGGCGAGTTATTAAACTCATTGTTTCGCAGTTTTTACTGCCTGCAAACATAAGAGTACCCGTTGTAGTTGCAGCGTCAGGTACTGCGTAAAATGGGACAAATTCACAGCGGTTACGACCGTAATCTTGATCGGGTAAGTAATAACATACCTTTTTATTTTTTAATGCTTTTAGTAAACCTTTTACATCTTTTCGACCGATTAAATATTCGTTAGAGCGAAGGCGCCCATTAGTCGTAAAGTATTCCATTAGTGGGTTGTTATGAGGGCGATAAAAGCCAACACCCTGACACTCTAAGCCCATAATACGGCTAGCCATTTCAAGATGCAGAATATGAGGTACAAGCAATAAAACACCTTTACCAGACGCTTGTACGCGTTCAAAATGCTCAAGCCCTTTAAAAGACCCTAATGCTTTTTGTGCTCGCCACTGCGGCCACCACCAGGCCATGCCAGTCTCAACCATTGCAATACCGGTGTTTTCCATATTTTTGAGCACAAGGTCTTTTTGATCTGCTGCGCTCATATCAGGAAAACACAGCTTAATATTTACTTCTGCAATATGGCGACGGCGTTTCATAAATTTATGAACTAAGCGACCAAGCTGTTTACCCATTGCCAATTGTAGTTTTTGCGGTAACCAAGAAATTAAATATAAAAATAGAACGCCAATCCACGTTAACCAGTATCGAGGGCCCAAAAAAGATGCTTTAAAAGGAGATGAGGTGACCACAAAAATATCTCTGAGAATAAAAACGATAGTTTAACGCTAAGCGCTGTAAAATACAAAAAGCCAGCATTTAGCTGGCTTCCAATGTGTTCATACTACACGAGTAATGAAAATTAAGCGGCTTTTAAACCTTGGTTTATAGCAACTAGATCTGCACTTGTTAATGTACCCGCAGCTTGTTTTAGGCGAAGGGTAGATAACACATAACGGTAACGTACATCAGCAAGGTTACGCTTTGCATCGTACAAATTTTGCGTACTTACTAGTACGTCAACAATGGTACGAGTACCTACTTCAAAACCAGCTTCAGTTGCTTTAAGGGCACTTTGAGCTGAAACAACCGCTTGCTCTAGCGCTTTGTAAGTAGCAATGTCTGAAACAACTTGATTATAAGATGTAATCACTGTGCGAGTTACTGCGCGGTAATTTGTTTCATAATCTTGGCTCGCACCTACGTAAAACGCACGGGCCTGATTTGTTGCAGCAACTGTTGCACCACCTGAATATAAAGGTACGCTAAAGTTAAGCCCTACAGAGCTTGAGTCTGAACGTGGCTGATCATCAAAGTTAGCGCCATTTATTTGATTGTCTGTAAGAGAATCGCCATAACTAGCACTTAGGGTTAGCTTTGGATAATGACCCGCTTTTGCTAATTCAATTTGATCTTTTGCAATATCAACCGTTACTTTAGACACTTGTAGGTTTATATTTTTATCTTCAGCTACTTTAACAAAGTCGCTTGAGCGCTTAGTTGGTTTAGTTGTTGAGAAAGTATCTGTATTTAAAAAGTCTAATTTTTCGTGATATTTACCTGTAATCTCACGAAGTTGCTCACGTGCTGTTTCTACAGCATTACCTGCAATAATTTCTTGGGCTACAGAGTTATCAAACTGAGCTTGCGCTTCGTGTACGTCTGTAATTGCTGTTAAGCCTACCGCATAACGTTGTTTTGTTTGCTCAAGTTGACGTTCAATTGCACGTTTTTCAGCTTCAACAAATTCAAGGTTATCGCTTGCACTTAATACGTTAAAATAACCTTCAGCAACGCGTACAATTAAGTTTTGTTTAGCTGCATCGTATAGGCCGCTTGCTTGAAGCGCTTGCTTGTCGGCAATATCTAACGTATTCCAGGCACCTAAATCAAATAATGTTTGGCTTAAGCTCACACCGCGAGAGAATTGGTCTGTATCACTTTCAACTTTTACTTGGTTAGATAAGTCGCCAACGCTTTGGTACGACGTTGCATCGCTTTTTGTATAACCCATAGTTAAACCAATTTGAGGTAATAGTGCACTCATCGCCAAATCGCTTTGGTAAGACTGCGCATCGGCTTGGGCTTTTGCTTTTAAAACAGTAGGATCGTTAGCTGTCGCTATTTCAAAAACTTGTAGTAAATCTTCAGCTTTCACTGCTGTTGCACCTAGTGCGCATGATAAACTAACTAGCGCCGCAAGAATGTTCTTTTTCATGTGGGGTTCGGTCCTTAGACAATTTTTGTACTAAAAGCATGTTAACCTGTTTTACTCCATAACAAAAAAAATAATTAGTAAAACAGTATGTTCAAGTGTAACAGAATATATTAACGCATTTTAAAGCTTTAGATAAGTAGGAGGTAGGTACGTGGTTGATAAAAAACTCGTTCAATTTACACATAAAGATGTGAATTTAAAGCCAACAAAAAACCTTTATAAAGGTTTTTTTCAGGTTGATTTATACCAGTTCGAACATGCTCTTTTTGCGGGTGGAAAATCTAAAGTAATTAGCCGAGAAATATTAGAACGTGGCGATGCAATTGCAGTACTCCCTTACGATCCAATATCAGATACTGTTCTTTTAATTGAGCAAATACGTATTGGCGCTATTAAAAGCAAGCATTCGCCGTGGCTACTAGAGTGCATAGCCGGAATGACTGACGGCAGCACTGATTACGAATCAGTTGTAAAAAAAGAAGCGTATGAAGAAGCTGGGCTTGAATTAACTGAACTTGAATTTATGCTTTCATACCTATCAAGCCCTGGTGGTACAACTGAGCGCTTACATTTATATTTAGCGCGTACTGACTTAAGCCAAGTGAAATCAGGTGTATATGGTCTTGAAACTGAAGGCGAGGATATAAAAACTCATATTTTATCAGTTGATGATGCGCTAATGCGCCTCAATAACGGTGAAATGGATAATGCGGCAACGGTTATTTGTATGCAGTGGCTTGCGCTAAATCGCGAAAAAATGGCAAGCAAATGGGCATAAACTCTTACTAATATTATGGTGGTACTTTGACAGCACAATTAGCAACAAAGCGATATATTCAGAGCCTCCCAAAGTATTTAACACTTTGTGAGCATAACTATGTGCGACTATTAAAGTTGTTACCGAGCGAGCGCAATATAGGAAGCATTCGTGAAGTTAAACTTGGCAACAGTGAGTTTGCTACAAAAATTGATGGCAGCGCAAAATACACCATGGATATTTCAATTAAGCAGCTAACAGGAATGGTTAAAGGGATTACGCCACTGTATTTAACGGTACGCATGTATCACGATGCCAAAGTGGCTGAAATTGTTCATCACGATTACCATCAACGCATAAAACCATCTTATGGATACCCTAACCCTAAAATGCATCAAAAAGATGAAAAGTATCAACTGAATGCTTTTTTATACGATTGGTTAGTGGCCTGTGTAGAGCACGGACAAGCGACGTTAAATTGGGATGTAAATAATGGCTTGGTTTGATGATACATATACATTTGATAAATCATCTTTGTGCATTGCGCATATTACTGACAGCCATTTATTTGCAGACAAAAGCGGTGAGTACTTTACTGTAAATACCGCAGATCATTTTGAACAAGCCTTGGCACACATAGCAAAACAATCAATAGACTGCATTATTTTTGGTGGCGATTTAACACAAGATCATAGTTTTGAATCGTACTTATTATTTAGTGAACTTATAAATGCCAGTGACATTACTTGTCCTGTATTTTGGGTGCCAGGTAATCATGATGAACTAGCAATGCTTAATCGCATAAGTGGTGGGCAAATAAATTCGGCTAAACATATTATTGCTAATGGGATTGAGCTACTTCTTATTAATTCTAAAGGGCCCACGCCCGCAGGATGGGTTACTGGCACGCATTTAGATGAAGTAACGGACGCTTTAGTCAACTCGAATAATAGTAAAGTTATATTTTGTCATCATAATCCGCTGCCAATAAACGGCTACCTTGATAAACACTTATTAGAAAATGGCCCACAGCTTTTAAATATCTTAGTTAATAGTAATAATGTATCTGCGCTTTTTCATGGGCATGTGCACAATGATTACGAACAAAGCTTTAGAGGGCTGCCCATATATGCGACCCCGGCCAGCTCAATACAGTTTGTAAAGCACACTTCACAGTGGGAGCAAAAAAATGCGGGGCCAGCTTACAGAACGCTAAATATAAAGAGTAAAAAAGATAAAGTAGAAGTAAAAACGGAAGTAGTATGGCTAAACGCGTAATTTATATTCATGGCTTTAATAGTTCACAAAAATCATATAAAGCTGTGCGCTTTGGTGAGCTTATGGCAAACTATGACGTTGATTATTGTGTACCGAACTTAAACCACGAGCCCCTACAAGCTATAATTGAGCTTGAACAATTACTAACGCCAAATACCGTTTTATTAGGTAGCTCGTTAGGTGGTTTTTTTTCCACGTATTTATCGCAGCGTTATCAAATTCCTGCAGTGGTTATTAATCCCGCGGTCGCACCCTATAATTTATTACAGTCGTTACTTGGACCTAATTATAATCCGTATCAAGATTATCATTACGATTTAAATAACAGCCATATTGAGGCACTTAAATTACTCGCTGTAGATAAATTAGCATACCCTGAGTTACTGTACTTATTACAGCAAACAGGCGATGAAGTGTTGAACTTTCAACACGCAGTAAAATATTATTCGCAATGCAAGCAATTGATAGAATTTGGTGGCGATCATAGCTACGTTGAATTTGAACGCACCTTTGCAAGTATTGTAGATTTTCTTAAAATCACGTAAAACTAGTTAGCCTGAACTGAGGTTAGTTACTATATTAACGCTTTAGCGCATATAACAATAAAACTAGTAAAACGTATTAGAGCCTTAGCGGATATAAAGACAAAAACTATGAGTGATCAAAATTATAACGCCGAAGCCATTGAAGTACTTAATGGATTAGATCCGGTAAAACGACGCCCAGGGATGTACACAGATACAACACGTCCCAATCATTTAGGCCAAGAGGTTATCGATAACAGTGTCGATGAAGCTATGGCGGGTCATGCTACTCGTATCGACGTAATACTCCACGAAGACAATTCGCTTGAAGTAAGTGATGACGGGCGTGGTATGCCTATTGATATTCACCCAGAAGAAGGTATCCCTGGGGTTGAATTGATCTTCACTAAATTACACGCCGGTGGTAAGTTTTCTAATAAAAACTATCAATTTTCGGGTGGTTTACACGGCGTAGGTATTTCGGTAGTAAATGCGTTATCTACGCGTGTAGAAGTAACAGTAAGGCGCGACGCTCAGCAATTTAGAATGGCATTTGAAAGCGGCGATAAAGTAGAAGACTTAAACGTAATTGGTACAGTCGGTAAGCGTAACACCGGCACTACGGTTCGTTTTTGGGCTGATGTTAGCTACTTTGATTCACCAAATTACTCAATTACTAAACTTAATCATTTATTAAAAGCCAAAGCCGTTTTGTGTCCAGGGCTGCGAATTAAGTTCGTTAATAAGCAAACAAAAGAAACCCAAGAATGGTTTTACGAAACAGGCTTAAAAGATTATTTAGTTGAAGCAATTAAAGGTTTTGAAACATTACCGCAAGACCCATTTGTAGGTGAATTTAAGAGCTCAATTGAAGGCGCTGATTGGGCTGTTGTATGGCTACCAGAAGGTGGTGAATCAATAGCTGAAAGCTACGTAAACCTTATTCCTACCGCGCAAGGTGGTACGCATGTAAATGGTTTACGCCAAGGCTTACTTGAAGCAATGCGTGAATTTTGTGAGTTTAGAAACTTACTCCCTCGTGGTGTGAAATTAACTCCTGATGACATTTGGGATCGTTGTAGTTACGTGTTGTCGGTTAAAATGCAAGACCCTCAATTTGCCGGTCAAACAAAAGAAAAACTATCATCACGCTCGTGTTCTGCGTTTGTATCGGGGGTTGTAAAAGACTCGTTTAGTTTATGGTTAAATGAACATACAGATACCGCAGAGTTATTAGCTGAGTTATGTATTTCAAATGCACAAACTCGCTTGCGTGCAGCTAAAAAAGTAGTGCGTAAGCGTGTTACTGCAGGTCCTGCCTTACCGGGTAAACTTACCGATTGTAGCGCGGCCGATAACGACCGTACCGAATTGTTTTTAGTGGAAGGTGATTCTGCTGGTGGCTCTGCTAAACAAGCAAGAGACCGTGAATTTCAGGCTATCATGCCGCTACGTGGTAAAATTTTGAATACCTGGGAAGTTGAGTCAGGCCAAATACTCGCATCACAAGAAGTACACGATATTTCAGTGGCGCTGGGTATTGATCCAGAATCAACCGATATGTCGGCATTACGCTACAATAAAATTTGTATATTGGCCGATGCTGACTCGGATGGACTACACATCGCAACACTATTATGTGCACTGTTTGTTCGCCATTTCCCAGAGTTAGTAAAAACAGGGCATGTGTATGTAGCAATGCCGCCATTATTTAGAATCGATATTGGTAAAGAAGTTTATTACGCACTTGATGAGCAAGAAAAAACCGCTATTTTGGCGCGCATAGAAGCCGAGAAAAAACGCGGAAAAGTAAACGTACAACGATTCAAAGGTCTGGGTGAAATGAACCCGTTACAACTGCGTGAAACCACGATGGATCCAAATACACGACGTTTAGTGCAGCTTACGCTTGATGAAGAAGTAGAAACCATGGAAATGATGGATATGCTGCTTGCTAAGAAACGATCGCCTGATCGTCGTCAATGGTTAGAAGATCATGGTAACAAGGCACTCGTTTAATTACCTGTGCTTAACACTAGGAGAGGCGAATGAAAAAACTACTAGGAAGTTTGCTGTTACTTGGGCTGACTACCGCTCCTGTAATGGCGAAAAATATACTCGATAAGCTCACCGTAGCACCGGGATTTGAAATAAGCTTATTTGCAAATGATGTAGAAAATGCACGTCAAATAGCTGTTTCAAAAAAAGGTATTGTGTATGTTGGCTCTCGTAAAGCGGGCAACGTATATGCGCTTATTGATCATAATAGTGATGGCGTAGCAGATAAAAAAATTGTTGTGGCTAAAGGCCTAAATATGCCCTCTGGCATAGCAATTAAAGATGGCGATTTATACGTAGGCGAAGTGCATCGTATTATTCGCTTTAAAAATATTGATACCCAATTAAAAGATCCAAAATTTGATGTGGTTTATGACGCATTACCGAGCGAGCGTCATCATGGTTGGAAATTTTTACGTTTTGCACCAACGGGCGAGCTAATCATTCCGGTGGGTGTACCGTGTAATATTTGTGCTGAGGATGAACGTTTTGGTCGTATTTTTGCGCTTAATGTAGAAACAAAACAAATAAAAACAATAGCCAAGGGCGTTAGAAACACCGTCGGTTTTGATTTTCATCCAGCTACTCAAGCTTTATGGTTTAGTGATAACGGTCGCGACATGATGGGCGATGATATTCCGCCTGATGAGTTAAACCGTGCAACGCAAGAAGGTGAGCATTTTGGTTTTCCGTATGTTCATGCCGGCGCAATTATTGACCCTGAGTTTGGGGAAGGTAAAAATATTGCCGATTACACGTCGCCAGCTCTTGCACTTGCTGCGCATGTAGCGCCACTGGGTATTCATTTTTATAACGGTAAGCAATTTCCAGCAAGCTATAAGCAACAATTATTTGTTGCTGAACATGGCTCATGGAACCGTTCTAAAAAGTCAGGTTATAAAGTAGGGCTAGCAACAATTGAAGTAGGTCGCGTAACTAAATATACGCCATTTATTACTGGCTTTATGAAAGACGAAACAACATTTGGACGCCCTGTTGCATTTGCAGAATTAGGTGACGGCAGTCTGTTAGTAAGCGATGATTACGCCAATGTAATCTACCGTGTAAGCTATAAGAAAAACTAGGTAAGCTTTAATGAGTGATACAGATACCTTGCTAATGCAAGGAATTGAGCAACAAACAATGGGGCGTTTTACCGAAGACGCCTATTTAAATTATTCCATGTACGTGATCATGGACCGCGCCTTACCGCATGTAGGTGATGGTTTAAAACCAGTACAGCGTCGTATTATTTATGCGATGAGCGAACTGGGTTTGTCGGCTAACGCTAAGTACAAAAAATCAGCCCGTACAGTGGGTGACGTGCTTGGTAAGTACCATCCACACGGCGACAGTGCATGTTACGAAGCGATGGTATTAATGGCGCAGCCGTTTTCTTACCGCTACCCTTTGGTAGATGGACAAGGAAACTGGGGCGCGGCAGATGACCCTAAATCGTTTGCAGCAATGCGTTATACCGAAGCGCGTTTATCTAAGTTTTCAGAAGTACTATTAAAAGAGCTTGGCCAAGGCACCGTCGATTGGACACCAAACTTTGATGGTACAATGGATGAGCCTGTTGTACTGCCTTCTCGTTTACCGCATATTTTACTAAACGGTATAACGGGTATTGCCGTAGGTATGGCAACCGATATTCCGCCACATAACGTACGTGAAGTGGCTAGTGCATGTTGTTTATTACTTGATAAACCAAAAACAGAGCTTGAAGAATTACTTGAGCTTGTACATGCACCAGATTACCCAACAGATGCTGAAATAATTACCCCAAAAGCCGATATTCATAAAATATATAAAACCGGTCGTGGGTCTATCAAAATGCGTGCGGTTTATACCGAAGAGCATGGCGATATTGTTATTACAGCGCTGCCGCATCAATGTTCTGGTGGTAAAGTACTTGAGCAAATTGCAGCGCAAATGAACGCTAAAAAATTACCAATGATTGCCGATTTACGTGACGAGTCAGATCACGAAAATCCAACACGCATTGTAATTATTCCGCGCTCAAACCGCATTAAAGCTGAGCCATTAATGGCGCATTTATTTGCAACCACCGATCTTGAAAAAAATTACCGCGTAAACTTAAACATGCTAGGCCTAGATGGCCGCCCGCAAGTTAAAGACTTACGCTGTATTTTAAGTGAGTGGCTAATATTTAGACGCGAAACAGTGCGTCGTCGTTTGCAGTATCGTTTAGATAAAGTATTAGCACGTCTACATATTTTAGAGGGTTTGCTAGCCGCCTTTTTAAATATTGATGAAGTAATTGAAATCATCCGCAGCGAAGATAAACCAAAGCCTGTATTAATGGAACGCTTTGATTTAACTGATACGCAAGCAGAAGCAATTTTAGAATTAAAACTTCGTCATTTAGCAAAACTTGAAGAGTTTAAAATTCGTGGTGAGCAAGACGAACTAGCCAAAGAGCGTGATAAATTAGCGCAAATTTTGGGCTCAGAACGTCGTATGTCGACACTGCTTAAAAAAGAAATTCAAGAAGCCGCTGAAATGTATGGTGACGATCGTCGCTCGCCAGTGATTGAGCGCTCAGAAGCGAAAGCACTTAACGAAAAAGATTTAATTCCGTCAGAGTCAGTTACTGTTGTGCTATCAGACAAAGGCTGGGCACGCGTTGGTAAAGGTCATGACTTAGATGTACAAGGCTTAAATTATCGCTCAGGTGACGGCTTTAGAGCCTCTGCTCGTGGTAAGAGTAATCAACCTGCGGTATTTTTAGATTCAGCAGGGCGGGCGTTTGCAACTGATGCGCACAGTCTACCTTCGGCGCGTAGCCAAGGGGAGCCAATGACAGGTCGTTTTAACTTAACACCAGGCGCTAATTTTGAGCACGTGGTAATGAGTGAAGACGAGCAAGTATTGCTTATGGCGTCAGATGCAGGTTACGGCTTTATTACCGACTTTAAAGACTTAGTTAGTAAAAATAAAAACGGTAAAGCGCTGGTAAGTGTCCCTAAAGGTGGAATATTACTTTCTCCTATTAGAGTGAACGATGTTGCTAGCGATTACTGTATGGCTATTTCTAACGAAGGTCGAATGCTTTTATTCCCGCTGCGAGACTTACCAAAGTTAGGCAAAGGTAAAGGTAATAAAATCATCTCTATACCAGGTGCTAAAGTACAAGCCCGTGAAGAGTTTGTAAAAGTGCTTGCTGTTGTACCACTAGGAAGCAGTGTTACGCTTCATGCTGGTAAGCGTAAACTAACACTTAAACCAAGTGATTTAGAGCATTATCATGGTGAGCGAGGACGTAGGGGTAATAAACTACCGCGTGGCTTACAGCGTGTTGACGAAGCCGTTGTTGAGCTAACTCCTCAAGATGATGAACCAATAGACGTTATTAGCGAAGAGTAGCCAATTACTTTTTTGTATAAATAAAAACGGTCTGCATTTGCAGGCCGTTTTTGTTTTAAAATAAAGAGCTTAAATATTTCAGCGTACACTTGTGCGCTATTGACTCGTTTGTGTCACAAAATAACGCTATAATAATTATAATTTATTTTTGGAGAAGCCCATTTGCTAGCTGTTATACGCGTTTTTATTATGCTGCTGTTTATATTATTCAGTTGTATTTTTGGTTTATTACTTTCGATTGTAAGACCATTTCACCCTAATAATGTACATATTATAGCGGGTTGGTTTGGCTCAATGGCTAAAATGGTTGGCGTTAAGCTAGTTCTAACACGTCATAAAGATGCCGTTGATCCAGGTCCTGCAGTTTATGTTGCTAATCATCAAAATAGCTACGACTTATTTACAGTGCCAGCAATGGTGCCAAAAAACTGCGTAAGTTTGGGTAAAAAGAGCTTAAAGTGGATCCCATTTTTTGGTCAGCTTTATTGGTTGTCGGGTAATATATTAATAGACAGATCGAATCGCTCTAAAGCGGCAGGAACTATCTCAAAAGCAGCCGAAAAAATTAAAAATAATGGCTTATCTGTATGGATGTTTCCAGAAGGCACACGAAGCTATGGAAGAGGGTTGCTACCATTTAAAACAGGCGCATTTCACACCGCAATGAGCGCAGATGTACCCATAATTCCGGTATGTATGAATACAACACATAAAACCATTAAGCTAAATCGTTGGGATAATGGTACAATTCACATCGAAATGTTAGCGCCTATACCGCTTGATAAAGAAATTAGCGCGCGTGAGCATGCTAAAAGCGTGCATAGCATTATGGCTGCTAAAATAACTGAATTAGATGCTCAAGTGAGAGAAAAATAATGGAAAACTGGCGTGAAATAAGTGAAGACATCGTAAGTTCACTACTTGAAGATGGGTCAGACCCTGAAATACTTTATGAAGTAGAGCACCACTTTGTGTGTGAAGACTTTCCTAAGTTAGAGCAAGCTGCACTTGCTGCTTTTAAATTGGGTTACGATGTTGAAGAACCAGCAGAGCTTGAGCTTGAAGACGGTAACAAAATTTGGAGCTTTGACATTGTAGTTGAAGCTGAGCTAGACGTAGACGTTATTATGGAAGACGTTGATAAGCTAGCGCAACTAGCCGTTGAGTGCGAAGTTGAGTACGATGGTTGGGGTACTTACTTTCAAGAGTAATTAGCTGACTGTTATAAAAAAGGCGATCATTGCAAAGTGTTCGTCTTTTTTAATGCCTGTAAAAGCGTGCTACCAAACATGCGCTTCCCCTCAGGTTTTTTCTAGGGACGATTACTCTTTGTTGCCTAAATGGATGTGGTAAGGGGAGTGAACAGGACGCGGAAGCTTTGCTCGGTTTTTACTTATTTTCACATGGAAGTAAGCTAGTAGCGTAACGCAGGAGTAGTTACCGAGCCCGCTTGGTTACAAACCCCGCGCCGCGATTTAACCGCCCCTAGATTAAACTAATTTCAATCCGCAAAGGGCAACATGCCGAGTTCTGCTAAAGCTTTTAATTCGAACTAAATTGAATCAACCTTCTAGGTGTTTTCAATAATTTATTTAAAACTTATTGGTATGTTTTGTATAAATATTATTAATAAATTATCTATAAAAAATAAAATATTCACCTTCACTGAGCTCAAACACCTCTTAAATTTTCTAAGCTACCCTTCACTAATATAATAATACTTTCATCTTTAAATTCTTATTTCAAATGCATTTCGTTCTGCCATTATTTTGCTTTATTTTATATAAACAGTCTAAATTAATTGGTTAACCAATGGTATTCTAGTTAATTAAACTGAACGTAAGCTTTACTGCATAAAATAAAATAAAAACCAATTTTGTTATCACAAGAAATACGATTTTGAATTTTTAATAAATTACCAATTAAAGTTTTATTTAATGCTTTTTCATTATTTTATATTTTGTTCCTTATCTGGGGTTTGTTATTTTTTTGATAGTGATTGGTTTTAAGTGTTTATTTTCATTTGTTTTTATTTATTGTTGATTTAATGAATCTAAATGAAATTAATACTTATTACCTATTAAATAAATTGTTGCAAATTTATTACAAGCAATATAACTTGTGTCTCAGCCCAGCTGGCAATAATCATTGGTAATATTTATTTGTAAACCAGGAGTGGTTTTTTCTACATTTAACTTATTACCAATTACACATAAAAACACAAGTTAAAACCTGTTTGCAGGCGGTGATCTAGGCTCAAGTGAAATACTCATTTATAGCCATGTAGTAAGATTTTTTCATGTACAGGTTTGGAGAAATAAAGATAATGATTAACCAAAAATCCCTATTTATGCTTGCAGCAATGACTGCTAGCTCAAGTTTTGTACAAGCGGCAACTGTTAATAATGCTGGATTTGAAGATGGTTGGAATAACTGGAATGAAACAGAACCAGCGGCTATTTCAGGTAGTGCTTACAAGGGCTCTAAATCATTAAAAATTCAAGGTAGCCCAGGGCGTGTTTACCAGAATGTAGATGTAGATCGAAATACTCAGTACACGTTAAGTGCGTACGTACTTGGCAAGGGACAAATCGGCATTAACGATCTTAATGGTTTGTTTAAAAGTGAGAAATTTAACGTTTCTTCGTGGACAAAAGTATCTAAAACTTTCACTACAGCTAATACAGGTACGCTACAAGTATTTGCTAAGCATGATAAGAGCTCAAGCGATGTTCGTTTTGATGACTTTTCGTTAACTAAGGGGAGTTCTTCTGGCGGCGGAGACACAGGTGGTGGTGATACTGGCGGTGGCGACACTGGTAGTGGCTCAGGTATAGCAAGCAACATCACCAACGGTAGTATTTTTGACCTTGAAGGTAACGATCCTCATCCATTAGTAAATAGCGACACTTTAGAGTTTGTTCCTCTAGAAGCGCGTCATATCACTCCAAACGGGAATGGCTGGCGTCATGAATATAAAGTAAAAGAAAGTGCACGTGTTGCAATGACCGAAACCTATGAGGTTTTTGAGGCAACTGTAAAAGTTGAAATGTCAGATGGTGGTAAAACGATTATTTCTCAGCACCACGCTAGCGATACGGGTACGATTTCAAAAGTATATGTTTCAGATACTGATGAATCCGGTTTTGATGATAGCGTAGCAGATAACGGGATTTTTGACGTTTATGTTCGCCTGCGTAACACCAGTGGTAAAGAAGAAAAGCATGCACTAGGTACTATCAGAAGTGGTGGTTCATTCAATCTAAAAGTAGTTAATAATTACGGTGATGTAGATGTGACTGCATTAGGTACTACCTTTGGTATTCCGGTAGAAGATGATTCAGAATCTTACTTTAAGTTTGGTAATTATTTACAATCACAAGACCCATATATACTAGATGAGTGTGGCGAGTCAGGAAACTCAGATTCATTTAAAGAGTGCTTTAAAGATTTAGGAATTACAAAAGCTAAAGTAACAATGACTGACGTTAGTTATACGCGTAAAACTAACTAATTATTTAGTAGTTTAGAAAGCCACTCAGTTTAAAACTGAGTGGCTTTTTTAATGCTTTTTTAATGCTTTTTAAATGTATAAACTTAATTTATAACCATTTTTTATTTTTAAAATACACACCAATACCGCCAGTAAGTACAATCAAAAATATAACAAACGCACTAAATGCATAGGGGCTCTCGGTACCCGGGATACCTCCTACGTTTACGCCTAACAGGCCGGTTAAAAAGCCTAAAGGTAAAAACAATGCAGCCACAACCGACATTACATACATACGCTGATTTAATTGCTCAGACACTTGGTTAGTGATTGTTTGCTGAATGATTTGCGCACGTTCAATAGAGCTATCAAGCTCCTCTAAATAACGAATAAGTAAGTTTGTTGTTTCGTTTAATTTTGCTTTATCGTCATCTAACAGCCACGGGTAGTGATTATTTACCATTGAGCTAAGGGCTTCTTTTTGCGGTTTTAAATAACGCTTTAAGGCAATTGTTTGACGGCGCAACTGTGATAAACCTTGGTTATCAAACTTTTTACTTGGTTCATCTATTTCTTCTTCAAACTCGTCGAGTGTTTCATCTAGTGAGTCAATAACGCTTTGCATGCGAGAAGTTAGTTTTTGTGTAATAGAGCATACTAGCTCAGAAATATTGCATGGGCCTTTATTTTCATTTAAACAGGTGAGCGTATCCTGCACCGATAATAAACGACGCTTGCGGGTAGTAATAAGAATGTCTTCGCTAATAAATAAACGAATTGAAACCATGTCTTCAGGGCTTTGTGCTGGATTTAAATTTACACCACGTAAAAATAACATATGTCCGTTAGTCGTTGATGTAATTCGCGGGCGTGTTTCATCAGCAATTAAGGACTCTAATTCGTAGTCGTTTAAATGAGGTTGTGCCTTGAGCCATTCAACAGCCTCGCTTTGGCTATAGTCCATGTGCACCCAAAGTTTTCCGTGGCTTGGTTGCCAGCTATTTAGCTCATTAGTGCTTTCAATAGGGCGAGCGCCGCCTTGTCCATCAAGTACAAGTGCATGTAGTAAACCATTAATCATAATTATTTCTCATAATAGTGTATTTTTAATACCGTTAACTATAGTGTATCTACTTAAGTATTTTAAACTTACCTTTATTTTTAATAAGTTAAGCTTAAATAGCAAAATATATGCAGAGCCTTTGGGCTGAGTAAAGTGGCATAAAGTACTATTTAGCAAGGCGTGCATTGTGTGACCAGTTGTTTAAAAAGATCAATTTAATTTACTAATCGACTAGATAAATTTATTTCGTTGGTGTTTTTTTACCTGTAGCGTATAAGTCACTTTTTTATTAAGGGCACATTTATGACAGCAAAGATCACAGTTGGTTGGCGTGAGTGGTTAAGTTTACCTGAGCTTGGTATTAACGAGATAAAAGCAAAAATTGATACTGGCGCTCGCACTTCATGTATTCATGCAATTAACATTGAAGAATACGAAGTTGACTCAGAAAAATGGGTTAAATTTACGGCCCAGCCACTGCAAGATGATGAGCAAACGCAAGTCACTTGCAATGCAAAAGTTAAAAAAATGAAGTACGTAACCAGCTCAAGTGGGCAAAAAGAGTTACGTTACTTTATAGAAACTACATTGCATGCAGGCGAGCACAGCTGGCCTATCGAGCTTACTTTAACAAGCCGTGCAACAATGAAGTTTAGAATGTTATTAGGGCGTACAGCCATGGAAAATCGTATAGTCGTTGACCCGGCTTTATCTCAACTATTAGGTCGTAAGGTTTAACTATGAAAATCGGTATTTTATCTCGCAACAGAAAATTATATTCAACACGTCGCTTAATTGAGGCGGCAGAGGCACGCGGTCACGAAGTTAAAGTGATTGATGCATTGCGCTGTTATATGAATATAAACTCTGAGCAACCAGAAATTCACTATCGCGGTGAAAACTTAAAAGAATTTGACGCAATCGTCCCGCGTATTGGTGCATCGGTTACATTTTATGGCTGTTCGGTACTTCGTCAGTTTGAAATGATGGGTGTTTACCCTGTAAACGAATCAGTCGCTATTTCTCGTTCGCGCGATAAATTACGCTCACTTCAGTTACTTTCGCGCAAAGGCGTTGGTATGCCAGTAACAGGTTTTGCTAGCAAACCAGATGATGTAAAAGACTTACTAGAAATGGTAGGCGGTGCACCTGTTGTAATTAAATTACTTGAAGGCACACAAGGCATTGGTGTTGTACTTGCTGAAACACGCAAAGCGGCAGAAAGCGTTATTGAAGCGTTTATGGGCTTGAAAGCTAATATTATGGTTCAGGAATACATTAAAGAAGCGGGTGGTGCCGATATACGTTGTTTTGTATTAGGCGATAAAGTAATAGCAGCTATGAAGCGCCAAGCACAAGAAGGTGAGTTCCGCTCTAATCTTCACCGTGGCGGTAGTGCTACATTAGTTCGTATTACTCCAGAAGAGCGTAAAACGGCAGTAGCGGCGGCTAAATCAATGGGCTTGAACGTAGCGGGAGTTGATTTACTTCGCTCATCTCGTGGACCACTTGTGATGGAAGTAAACTCGTCACCAGGTTTAGAGGGCATTGAAATCGCAACAGGTAAAGACATTGCAGGCATGGTGATTGATTTCATCGAAAAAAATGCTTCAAGTAAAGGAACAGCAACACGTGGCAAAGGTTAAAATTAACCGTCCTTTTTCCTTATTAGGAGAGAGTGTAGGCGTAGGCGAGCGTAAAACACTTGCCTTAGAGGCAGCTAAACTTTATACCCATTCACCACTTAATATTCCTATTGAAGTGGTTAACGGTGTAATGGAAGGTCCTGTGCTTATGGTGTGTGCGGCTATTCATGGTGATGAGCTAAATGGCGTAGAAGTTGTGCGTCAGTTAATTGCTAAAATAGACCCAAGCCAACTGCGCGGTACAATAATCGCTGTGCCTATTGTAAATGTGTTTGGCTTTATTCATAAATCGCGTTACTTACCAGACAGACGCGATATGAATCGTAGCTTTCCAGGTTCTGAGCGTGGTTCACTTGCTGGGCGTATGGCTTATATGTTTTTTAATCAAGTGGCAATACATTGTACCCACATTATTGATTTACATACTGGCGCTATTCATCGAACTAACTTACCGCAAATTCGCGCTAATTTAGCTGACGAAGCAACTGCTGAAATGGCTAAAGCATTTGGCACGCCAGCAGTTATAGATGCATCATTGCGTAATGGCTCATTACGAAGTGAAGCTGCAAACCTAGGTATACCGGTTATAACCTATGAAGCTGGTGAAGCACTGCGTTTTGATCCAATCGCAATTGCGGCCGGTGTACAGGGTGTTGATTATGTTATGCGTCATTTAAAAATGATCCGTGGCAAGCGTCCTAAAAAGTTACCAGATCCTATTATTGCAGGTTCAACTAGTTGGATACGTGCCGAAGTTGATGGCATTGTGCGTGCACAAGTATCACTAGGGGAGCATGTAACTAAAGGGCAAGTACTTGCTTATATTAGTAGCCCACTAGGTGACTCTGAGCTTGAGCTTTTAGCGCCTAAAGGCGGTATTGTTATTGGTCAGCAAACTATGCCATTGGTAAATGAAGGTGATGCGGTATTCCACCTTGCTTACTTTGCAAATGACAATAGTTTAGTAGAGCAGCAACTAGAGAACTTTATTGACGAGATAAACGATTTAGATGACGAGCTTAAAACAGCTGAGCTAAATAACTAATAGCTAGGGCGTGTTTAACTTTGCGGATTGAAATTTGTTCAATCTAGGGGCGATTAAATCGCGGCGCGAGGTTTGTAACCTAGTGGGCTAAGTAAAAACCGAGTAACAAAGAGTTTATCGCCCCTAGGCAGAACCCGAAGGGCAGCGCATGTTTGGCATTTATGCTGCGTTATCGCCTATTTATGGGGAGTAACCACACTTCATAGGCTCTGCCTTGCCTAAAAACCAAACATACTGCTGCAAATTCAACCATCAAAGATCAACACGCCCTAGTCTTAATTTTGGTTAGTTAAAGCATTAAAAAGCCGCAGAAGTTAATTACTTACTGCGGCTTTTTTGTGACTATTACTTTTTTAACTATGTTTTTTAGGTCCAATAATACGCTTTATAACGGGGGCTTTTGTTGGCTTTGGTTCTTTATTTAAGACCATGACAGGACGGGTCACAAATAAATTGTTAGGGTAAATTACGCGGTGCCCATCAATATGCTCAAGTACTACATTCATTAAGCCCATTTCAACAATGCGCCCTTCAACATGATTTGCACCATCAATAATTCGTACCCAATAGCCAACACGGCAATCGTTTTGAATAAACATTAGTAAAAATGCGGTGAGATTACTTAATAATGACCAGGCAGCGAAGAGTGCTACGCCCAACATAGCGAATAAAGAGGAGCCTAAAACCAATAAGCCACGCAGCTCTATACCCCAAAATACTAAAACTAAACACAGCACGACAAAGGCGAGTATAATTTTTAGTAAGAGCTCTGCACGATATTTTCGGTGTAAATCAACTTTCCCCTTAATTGCTTTTTCGAGTAATTTTTTGGTTATTTTTAATAGCAGAGGGAAAACCAAAATAGCGATTATAGTTACAATTAACTTATATTGTGATGCAAACAATTCTAAAACTTCTATTATTTCCACATTAGGCCCTGAACTTTAATACCAATTTAATTTAATTCAATTGGTATTAGTTTAACGCGTTTGTATTATTTAAAAAGTGTTTTTAACGCTCACTAACCACTGTACTGAGTCTACGTCATCGTAGCTATCAACTGGGGCTGCAATATCAATGTGGATCATGGTTCCTGAGTTTGCACGACTTGGTGCTAAACGAAGACCCACGCCTATATTTTTTAATACATGTGCGTTTTCACCATTATCTTTATCGTTAAACCATGCTCTGCCCACATCTACAAAAGCTGCGCCACCCACTTTAAATAGTTGTAGTAAATCGTACTCCCAGTAATAGCGCTTTTCTAGATTAACTAAAAAGCTGCGGTCGCCATGTTGATAATCCATAGGGTAACCACGCAGGCCTGTTTCGCCGCCTAAAGTAAGCTGTTGATCAGCAGTAAGGTTTTTTGCGTATTGCACGCGGGCTTTAACATACCAAGATTGGTCTTCACTGGTATTTAAATAATATTGTACTTGGCTGGTGGCCATAAAGTTTTCGAGTTTTTTCTGTTCTTTATTCCAATAGCCATCAATATCAGCACTAAAACGCCATAAGGTATTATCGTTAGTAAAGTGGGCTTTTTTAAAGTTAAAAGAATACACTGCGCGGCTGTCGTCATTACTTAATGATTCGTCTGAATAGCCAATTAAGCTTTTAATATTCCAACCTAAGTTTAAATCCTCAGTGCGAGATATACTGTCAAAATTGCGTACTTTTATGTAGTTATCTTCAAACCAATGGCCGCTTATAAAGGGATAACTTAAACTTCTGTCATCGGCAAGTGGTGCAAATGTAGTGTCTATAGCTTCAAAGGTATGCTGCTCGTCGGTATAACCTAAGGTTAAGCGTTGGGTCCAATTATTATTAAGCGCTTTAGAGTGTCCTATAAATGCACGGTTTAAATCGGTAGTTTGATCAAATTCGCTAAACTCTTCGCCGCGTTTATATAGCGATTCTTCGCGCTGCTCAGAATAGCTTAAAATACCGTAACTAAAAGGGGTGTCTATCGCGTAAAATGGATAGGTTAGCTCAAGTAAATGGCGCTTGCCATCGCTGTTATCAGCGTACTCTAAACGGCCGCGGTAGCGAGTAGATAAAATATTAGGATCGTCGTAAACAAATAAATAACCGCTACGATCGCTGTCGGTCGTGCGTGACAAAGAAAGGCGCTTCCCCCAACCAAGCAGGTTTGATTCTCTAAAACCTATACTCGATTTATTTTCTCCGCCGCTACGGCTAAAGTTTACTTCAGGTAAAAGTGTCCATAAATCACGGGTAACCACTTCTACATTAACGTCACCGTCGCAGTTTTCGATTGCACTAATTTGTGCATCATATAAGTAGCTTTCTTTACGAAGTAGGCGCTCAGACTCTGCAAGCTTTTTAGCATCGTACTTGTCACCAGGGGAGAATAATAAAAGGTTATTAATGACATCGGGCTCTGTTTGAATATGAGCGCGGTTAGCAAATCGGAATAGGGCATTATTTTCCTCTTCAAGCTCAGTATTAAATACATTAAGTTGCTTGAGCTTTATTGAGGCTATTTTAGCGTTACTATTACTGTGCGTGAGGGTTGTTTTGTCTTGAACTTCTCGGCGTAAGTTTTTATTTGTGCTTAAATCTGTCTGTTCTACAAGGCAGTTATCAGTTTTCGTTGAAGATTGTTGTGCGAATGCATTAGGCACATAAAAGCTTAAAACCGTTAAGCTAATACAACATTGTGCTATCCATTTCTTGTTCACCATTAAACCTCTTTACTGCTACGTAGCAAATGACTATCGTAATATCAGCTTACATCATTGTTATTATAATGTAAGTAAAAGGTATGGATTTTGAAACTAATTAATTGTTACTCATATTCACTTATGTTAATAACCAACCTGGTTTAGAACCGCCTGTGTGCGGGGTATTAAAAGCTAACTTAAATAAAATGCTAAAGCGGCTAATAAGTGCTCAGCTTCATGGCCTTCGGCATTAATCCAAATACTTTGGCTGTAATGCTCATAGTTTAAATTAAAGGTCTGCTGATTATAGGTAAAGCGAACTTGATGGCGATCGGCGCCTGCAGAATACTCATTGAGTGTTACATCGTCTGAGTGTAAAAAGAGTGTGCTCCACAGTTCAAAGTCTTCATCGTGTGGAGGCTCGACTGGTGTAATTAAAATGTATTTATGGGCGTGGTCATATTCTATTTGGGTCATAACATTCTTAATTTGTAGCTAGGTAATTGCGAATTGCAGTTAAAAATTCGCCGCCGTACTTATTTAACTTAGTAAAACCCACACCCGACACTTTTAAAAATTCACTGTCGTTTGTTGGCATAAGCTGCGCCATTTCGGCTAATGTTTTATCATTAAATACCACATAAGGTGGTACATCATCGGCATCAGCAAGTTCTTTACGTAGTGCGCGCAGGCGAGCAAACAGTTTTTTGTCGTAATTAAATTGCGCTAACTTATCTTGATAAACGTGTTTGGCTTGCAGGCGTGGCTCGGCTAATTGCAGTGCGTACTCACCTTTTAAAATTGCACGCGCGGCTTCGGTTAACCTAAGTGACGCACCTTGCGTTATATCTTGGCTAAGTAAGCCTTGATGAATAAGCTGGCGTAAAATACTAAGCCAAAATTCACTGCTTTTATCTTTACCTATGCCGTAAGTGCTTAGCTCATGATGATTGTTATCGCGTATGCGGCTAGTATTTGCACCACGTAGTAATTCAACAATGTACCCAAGACCAAAGTGCTGGTCAGCTCTATACACACAAGAAAGTGCTTGTTGGGCAACCAATGTACCGTCAAAGCTTTTAGGTGGATTTAAGCAAATATCGCAGTTACCACAAGGTTCGCGCTGATACTCACTAAAATAGTTAAGTAATATTTGACGGCGACACGTTTGTGCTTCGGCAAAGCTTGCCATTGCGTTAAAGCGTTGTTCTTCTACACGGCGGCGTTGTTCGTCGTCTATGTCTTCAAAAAAGCGCCTTACGCGACCTATATCAGCTGGATCAAAATACATTATAGCTTCTGCGGCAAGTCCATCTCGCCCAGCACGCCCCGTTTCTTGATAGTACGACTCGATACTTTTTGGAATATCGTAATGCAGTACAAAACGCACGTTAGGCTTGTTTATACCCATACCAAAGGCAACGGTTGCGACCACTATTTGTATATCGTCACGGGCAAAACCAGTTTGTACAAATTGTCGTTGCTCGTTACTCATACCTGCATGGTAAGCGGCAGCGTTTAGCCCTGCATCTGCAATTTTTTCAGCAATGTCGTCTACGCGTTTACGACTAGTGCAATAAATAATACCGCTCTGGCTTTTTTGCTCTTTTAAGTAGCGAAGCAGTTGCACCATAGGTTTAAATTTTTCTTCTATGGTGTAGCGAATATTGGGGCGATCAAAGCTGCCAGTATGAATATAAGGCTGTTGTAGTTTTAGTTGCTCAACGATATCAAAACGGGTGGCTTTATCGGCAGTTGCAGTGAGCGCCATCATGGGTACATGTGCAAAACGTTGCTTTAATTCGTTTAAGCGAAAGTAATGAGGCCTAAAATCGTGACCCCAATGCGACACACAATGCGCTTCGTCAATGGCAAATAAGCTTACATTTAAATGCGATAAACGCTCTAAAAATTCGCGTTGTAATACTTTTTCAGGTGCCACATATAAAAGCTTAATTTGCCCCTGATGAAGCTGTTGATACACCAATTGCTGCTCTTCTCGCGCTAAGCTGTTATTTACGTAAGCGGCTTTTACCCCAAGTGCTTGAAGTTGCGTTACCTGATCTTGCATTAGCGATATGAGCGGAGATATGACAATAGTTACGCCTTCGAGCACTAAAGCAGGTATTTGATAGCAAACCGATTTTCCGCCGCCAGTAGGGAGCAATACAAGCGAGTCTTGGCCGTTAATAGCAGCATCAATAACTGTTTTTTGGCCGTCGCGAAATTCACTGTAGCCAAACACTTGTTTGAGGACAGTTTCGGGTTTACGCACAAGGGTGCTAGAAGGTGGTGTTGATGTATTCATTGGCGGGTATTTTAGTGGTTTTTTAGTGAGATGTCTTTAGCTGAGTTACTTATACCAATCCGCAATACTACTTAATCAATTTGAGGGATCAAATCTGATGCTAGCTGCGTTAAAAATTTCTGATATAGAACAACTAAATAACGAGTTTTTGCCTTGTTATAGACACTATTTTCTTACATCCAGATAGATCACTTAATTAAGCTAATTGGTATTAACCTCAACTCTATTGTAAGTAAATTAAACTCTGGTAGTGTTGAAACCGCTTATTAAGATAGATCTGCTTTCTTAAAGTTAGGTTGCTAAGTAAGTGATTTAACTAGAGCCTCGTAGTTTTGCTTAAGTTATGCTTTACTCATCGTACCAGTTTAAACATAGAGAATAATAATGAATAAAGAAATGTTAATTGAACAAGTGGGCGCATTATTTGTAAATGGCATGCCGTTTAACCAGTTTTTACAAATATCGGTTGAGTCGTTGAGCCCTGAACAGGCCAAAATTACGTTTCCGTGGCAGGATGTACTCATTGGTAACCCTGCGCAAAAAATACTGCACGGTGGTGTTATTTCAGCCGTACTTGATAATGTAGGCGGTATGCTCGCTGCAGCAAGCGTGATTGATAAGCTCACCGATTTAGATATAGGAAGTGTGCAAACAAAATTAGCCACGCTTGGGACTATCGACTTGCGCACTGATTATTTGCGCCCTGGTAAAGGAGAGAGCTTTACAGCGAGTGCCACACTTATTCGCTCAGGTAATAAAGTGTGTGTTTGTCGAATGGAATTACATAATGAGGAATCAGTTCAAATTGCTTTTGGGACAGGCACGTATTTAGTTGGATAAAACGTGTATGGGAAGTAAACTAGCGGCCTTTTAAATCACTAAGTGTTTATTATGTCGATTGATACTGAGCAGCGTAAAGGTGCTATTTTTGCTTGTCTTGCTTTTTTTATGTGGGGCCTTGCGCCAATATATTTTAAGTTAATTCAGCATGTTTCTGCCTTTGAAATTTTAATGCATCGGGTTGTTTGGTCGGTTGTATTTTTAGTATTAGTAGTAAGTGTTTTAAAGTATTGGGGTAAAATTAAACGCATTATTGTTCAGCCTAAGCTTTTGCTTATGCTTGTTATTACCTCAACATTACTAGGGTTTAACTGGGGTTTATTTATATGGGCTATAAATAATAACCATATGCTTGATGCGAGTTTGGGCTATTACATAAACCCTCTTTTAAATGTATTACTGGGTATGCTCTTTTTAGGTGAACGCCTGCGTAAGTTTCAAGGTGTAGCAGTGGCACTGGCCTTTACCGGTGTTGTGCTGCAGCTAATTAGTTTTGGCTCGTTTCCGGTAGTGGCATTTTCATTAGCTATATCGTTTGCGCTTTATGGTTTGTTACGTAAAAAACTACCCGTTGAAGCCTTGCCTGGCATTTTACTCGAAGCACTTATATTACTTCCTGTTGCACTCATTTATTGGTGGTTAATGGTGCCTACAGCAACATCAAGCCTGCCAGCTAACGATTGGCATACTAATGCATTACTGATTAGTGCTGGTATTGTAACTACATTACCACTGCTGTGTTTTACCGGCGCCGCTAAGCGTTTGCAATACACTACATTAGGCTTTTTTCAGTATATTGGGCCAAGCCTAATGTTTATATTGGCAGTGGTGTTTTACGGTGAAGTGTTTGACGCTGAGAGATTAGTAACGTTTGCATGTATTTGGAGTGCGCTAGCTATTTTTAGTTGGGACTCTTACAATCAATCACGCAAACGTAAAAAAGCGGCTATTACAGCCGCAGAAGTATAATTAACCTTATAGAGCTGTTAGCTAACTACTTTATTACGGCCAGATTCTTTAGCGTCGTAAAGTTTTAAATCGGCCTGTTTTAATAATTCATCAATTTGATAAACAGGCCCATCTGCAAAACCAATAGATATAGTAAATTTGATTTTTTCTTTACTAAACTCTTGGCTGTTCGCCTCTATAAAGTACCTAAAACCTTCAAGTCTTTTTAGTGCTTCTTGTTTATCCGCATTTGCAAAGTAAACGGCAAACTCTTCACCACCTAAGCGGGCCACTAAATACTTTTTAAAATATTTACTAAAGCAAATGGAGAGCCCTTTTAATACTTCGTCGCCAACATCGTGTCCGTATGTGTCGTTAATCGCTTTAAAGTGATCAATATCAAGCATCGCTAAAGCACCATCACCTTTAGCACGTTTAATTTTCTTTAGTGATTTTTCAGCTTTTTCGAAAAAGTAACGGCGGTTTGGTAAATTAGTAAGGTAATCAGTATTAGCCTGTCGTTTTATGGTGGCCATAAGTTCTAACATATCGACGTTTTGGCTAAGTCTGCAATAAAACTCTTCATTATTAAAAGGTTTATGCAGGTAATCGTTTGCGCCATTTTTTAAAAACAAAGTTGATAAATCAGACGAGTCTGCGGCTGAAATACCTATAATCACTTTTTCATCGTTGTCATATAAACGACGAATTTCAGTGCATAGTTCATCACCATTCATGTTTGGCATTTCGTTATCAGTAATAATTACCGATATATCCGAAGATGTTTCAAGTATAGCCAGTGCTTCTATACCGTCTTCAGCTTGTAGAGTTTGATATTTATGGCGTGCAAGCAAGCTGCATATATAAGTACGTGTGGATGCGGAGTCATCAACAACGAGCACTTTTACATTTTCGTTGCGAGTTAATCTAAGTAATTGTCTTTCAAGGTATTGATATGCTTGTTTGTTTTCTTTAATGATGTAATCGATGATTGGGTATTTTTCTACGGTGTCGCGGGTTTTTTTATCAATATTGCCCGTCATTACAATCGTTGGAATATCAGCATTAACAGTGCAGGGTACTGCTTCACCTGACGGGGCATCAGGTAATATAAAGTCAACTACAGCGCAAAAGTAGCTATTTTTACTTATCAGCTCTTTTGCTTGTGCTAATGACTCTGCTATATCAACTTCATAACCTGCTTTAAGCGCGATGTGCTTTTGCACTCGCGCCATTGCAGGTGTATCTTCAACTATTAGTATTTTTCGCGTCACGTAACAACCTTGTTTATATTTTGCAAAATTATTTGCTTATACAAGTTGTAACTGTTAAAACGCAAAAAAGCAAACAACTTAAGTACTTACAGATTATCCGCTTCTGAATAATACTCTTGGCTAATCGGTGCCGGCCCTGACATTTTTGAGCGGCCAAATAAAGTATGAAACTTGGTTTTACAGGTCGTTAGCTTTAAGTATTTTACCCAAGCACGTTCGATTGGGTTAGTAGGTTCTTGTGAGCCAGTTACTACTGCTACAAACTGTTCTTGATGTTCGTTTTGCGGTTCAATTGTTTTACTGTATAAGCCTCTTAAAACAACACCGTGTTGTTCTAATATACTGGCTTCTAATAAGGTGAAGTTTCCGCTGCGGCTAAAACCACGTGGAAAATTCTGATCATCATAAAATTGACGTTGGCTAACAAATGCTTGGCGTAGTAATGAAATGTTATTGCTCATAGCTTTATCCTCATACCCTATTAATTAGCTGGAGTATGATGCAAGTTTGGCAATTTATTAAACAAATTATTTTTATCGTGAGGATAAAAAATTGGATATCGATTTATTAAAAACATTCGTTGAGGTAGTGCGTACGCGTCACTTTGGTAAAGCGGCCGAAAACCTTTATATTACGCAGTCTGCAGTGAGCTTTAGAATTCGCCAATTAGAGCAAGGGCTTGGTGTTAATTTGTTTATTCGCCAGCGTAATAATATTCAACTTACAGCACCTGGCGAGCGCTTATTACCGCACGCACAAATGATTATTACGGGCATGCAGCGGGCCAAAGTAGATGTTGCACTTGCCGACAATATGCATAAGCAAATTAGCTTAGCAGGAACGCCTAATATTTGGGATGCTTTTTTACAGTTTGGTATAACAAATATTGTATCGGCGATGCCGGGCGTGTCGTTGGTTGCAGAAGTTAAAGCACAACAAGAGAGCACTCGACTTTTATTAGAGCGTACTCTCGATTTGGCAATATTATTTGATCCACCAAAAGTAGATGAATTAGTGGTAGAGCGAATTTGTGAGTTGCCAATCATTCCAGTAAGCGGATACGACACCGCAACGAACGAAAACTTTTTTGATAATCAATATGTATATGTTGATTGGGGAACTACTTTTTCTCTTTGGCATGCGCGTCAGTTTACAGGAAAAACACCCCCTTACTTTAGAACCAGCACGGGGCGTATTGCACTTGATTTAATACTGCAATGTGGTGGTAGTGCATTTATACCTCGAGTATTGGTTGAAGGGCATTTAGAAAAAGGTGAGTTGTTTCATGTTAAAGGGGTAGAAAACACCTCAAGAGACGTATTTATAGCGTATCACAGAGACAACGAGCAAAAAGAGCTAATAGAAACCTTAGTTAATTTACTTTCGCAAATGACGCCAAGCTTGTCATTAAAGCAAGATAAGTAAGTACGACCATTTACTAGGCTTTCATGTTATTTTTATTTCACATTTAATGCATTTTTATTAACAAAAAAAGACATTAATATTTCCGTTGTAATATTACTGTCATTTAGGAATGACAAAATGCAGCAGTTTTGAAAATTAGTCTTTTGTGATTATCCAAGGAAATAACATGAAATTTGTAAAATCGAGCTTATGCTTAGCACTATTAAGTGGTTTATCTTTTAATGCACTTGCCGACGTAGACATTTACGGTAAAGCGAATGTAACAGTGCAATCATCTGATGATGGCGAAGGGTCTTTTACCGAGATAAAAAGTAATGCATCTCGTCTTGGTGTTAAAGGTTCTGAAAAAATAAATGATAGTTTAGAAGCGGTATATAAGTTTGAGTTTCAAGTTGATGTGTCTGATGCTGATTCAAAAGGCGATAACGACGACAATATTTCTGCGCGTAACCAATATGTTGGTTTAAAAGGTGCGTTTGGTCAGGTTGTAATTGGTCGTAACGATACTGCGCTTAAGCAATCTCAAGGTAAGTTAGATTTATTTAACGACCTTGAAGGCGACATTAAAAATGTATTTAAAGGTGAAAACCGCTTAGGAAATACAGTTAGTTATTCATCAAACTCATACGAAGGTTTTAAAGTACTAGCTACTTTTGTAGCTGAAGATGATGTAGACGCTGATAACGGTTATTCAATGGCGGTGACATACGGCGACGTGGCACTTAAAAAGAGCGCTGTATACGCCTCTATTGCGGCCGATAGCGAAGTAAATGGCTACGACGTAGTGCGTGCATCAATCCAAGGTAAAATCGAAAATTTTAAATTGGGCGCAATGTACCAAACACAAGAAGCAGTAGATGGCAGCGCAGAAGCGGATGGTTACTTGCTAAATGCTGCTTACAGCATGGGTAACAACACATTTAAAGTGCAATACCAAGATATGGACTTTGACGACAGCGACGATAAGTCAGCAATTTCAGTTGGTCTTGATCACAAATTAAATAAAAATATTAAAGTATTTGGTTTTTACTCAAGCTTCGATATGGACAACAACGTTGACCAAGACTACGTAGGCTTAGGTATGGAATACAAGTTTTAACTATTCGCTAAATTAGTTAAAACACTCCCTTTTTAACCGCGCTCTTTTGAGTGCGGTTTTTTTTGCTTTAAATTATTTACTTAGCCGCCCATAATAGAGCTTCATTTGGAATGAGGTGCGAGTCCTCGACTGTTCCCGCAACTGTAATTAGCGCAAAGCTTTAAGTCAGATACAAATGGTATAATACCAATTTTATTAAAAACATGATCTTTCTAGCGAATTAAATAACTTACTAACTTCGTTAAAAATTATTCATATATAACAACTATATGTCATAATTTCCGCCTTGTTATTAAGCTATTTATCTGTCGCTATAATAAATCACTAATTTAATGCAATTAGTATGAATTTTTTTAACGAGCGGGTTTACTCATTTTTTCTTGTAGTGCATTAGTATTTTTATCGCATTTTTAGTGAGTTCAACCTAGGGTCTGTTGAACTTTGCGGATTAAAATTTGTTCAAACTAGGGGCTATTTAATCGCGGCGCGAGGTTTGTAACCTAGTGGGCTAAGTAAAAACCGAGCAACAAAGAGTAAATAGCCCCTAGGAAGAACCCTTTGGGCAGCGCCTGTTTGGCATTAATGCTACGTTATCGCCCATTTATGGGGAATAACCACACTACATAGGCTCTGCCTTGCCTAAATACCAAACAGACTGTTGCAAATTTAACCTTGAAAGATCAACAGACCCTAGCCTAGGACTGACTATTGCACACTCAAACGCCATTAAATACACCATTACTAAACGTTAAAAACGTATCGTGGGATATTGGCAATAAAACGATCCTCAAAAAAATAAACCTTAAAATAACCACAGGTAAATTTGTTGGTTTAATTGGACCTAATGGCGCAGGTAAATCGAGCTTATTGCGTTGTTTATATCGCTTTAATAAACCTAGTGATGGCGTTGTAGAGTTTAACAACACCGACATTTGGCAGCTAAAAAGCGATGAGTACGCAAAAAAAGTAGCGGTTGTTTTACAAGAAACTCCGTCGCAATTTAACTTAAGCGTATTTGATGTTATTGCGCTTGGGCTAACGCCTCATAAATCGTTATTTAGCTCAATAACTAACATTGATAAACAAAAAATCATTCAAGCAATCAATACAGTCGGGTTGGAAGATCATAGTGATCAAAGCTTTGAGTCGCTCTCAGGCGGTGAAAAGCAACGTGCCTTGATAGCCCGCGCCATAGTCCAGCAACCTCAGTTGTTAATAATGGACGAACCAACTAGCCATTTAGATGTTAAATACCAAATACAGGTAATGGAGCTTGCTAAATCGTTGGGTGTGACGGTGTTTGCATCGTTTCATGATTTAAACTTAGCCTCGGCAATGTGCGATGAACTAGTGGTTATTAAAAACGGTGAAATTACACATACAGGTACGCCAAGTGAGGTATTAACCGAAAACATGTTAGGCGACGTTTTTGGTGTCTGCGCCCAAGTAAATGACCACCCGCAAATATCGAAGTCGGGAAATAGCATCCCTCATATCACTTACTTTTATGGTTACAAATAATATGAGCACAGTTAATAATCGCCACTCACTTGCGCTATTCATAAGTGCTGCAGCGGCTTTATTTAGCTTATTTGCAGCACTTAGTTTTGGCGCAGCAGAGACTTCACTTCAAGACGTACTTAATAGCTTTTTACTCTCAAATGATGCGTCTTTTAATACGCGTATTATTTACGAGCTAAGAATGCCACGCACATTACTCGCCTTTTTAGCAGGCTCTGGCTTAGCAATTGCAGGGCTTATTTTACAAACGGTAACGCGCAACCCTTTAGCCGATCCTTACTTATTTGGTATATCGTCGGGTGCCTCATTTGGCGTGGTGTTACTTATGGCGCTAGCAGGCATTAGCGCAGGCTTTATGCTATCGGCAGCAGCACTGCTGGGCAGCTTACTCGCTATGAGTTTATTAATACTTATTGCAGGTAGGCAGCAAAGTGCACAGGTAGAATCAATGTTATTAGCTGGTGTTGCTCTGTCGTTTTTATTTAGTGCATTTACCAGCTTGTTGCTTTATTGGAGCGACCCTCAGGCGGTAGCCGCTATTTTATTTTGGACGCTGGGCAGCTTTGCTCGTGCGCAGTGGGCTACGCTTTGGTTACCTTTATTGGTAATCACATTGTGTACGTTTGTAATGCTGAGCTTTAGAAGGCAACTCAATGCTATGTTACTTGGCGATGAAAGCGCAATTACATTAGGTGTTAGGGTCCAGCGCTTTAGAATACTTATGCTGGTTTTGAGCTCATTAATTACCGCTGTGCTGGTGGCTATGTGTGGTGGTATTGGGTTTGTAGGATTAATGGTACCGCACATTGTGCGCTTTTTTATATCCCAAGGCACCATCGCTGGCTTACTGGTAACCAGCTTAGTGGGCGGTACATTTATGGTGTGGGTTGATGTACTTTCGCGCTCCTTGCTAAAAAACCAAGAATTGCCCGTAGGCGTTATTACTGCTGCTATTGGTAGTGTGTTCTTTTTAAGTTTATTGTTTTTTAGAAAGCGAAGGGTGTAATTCCATGAAAACCTTGATGGTGCAAGGCACTACTTCCGACGCAGGTAAAAGCACTTTAGTTGCAGCCCTTTGCAGGGTATTTGCTAAGCGAGGGGTAAAGGTTGCGCCTTTTAAACCACAAAATATGGCACTTAATAGCGCAGTAACAAAAGATGGCGGCGAAATTGGTCGTGCGCAAGCTTTGCAAGCAATAGCAGCTAAAGTAGAGCCCGAAATAGATTTTAACCCTATATTACTTAAGCCTAATAGCGACACGGGCGCACAAGTGATTATTCACGGAAAAGCCATTAGTAATATGGAAGCTGGCAAATATCACGACTATAAAAAAGTAGCGATGGATGCAGTAATTACCTCACATAACCGCTTAGCTAAACGCTTTGAATTACTCCTTGTTGAAGGAGCGGGGAGCCCTGCTGAAATAAACCTGCGTGAAAACGATATTGCCAATATGGGTTACGCCGAAGAGGTAGATTGCCCTGTCATTATTATTGCCGATATTGATAAAGGTGGTGTGTTTGCACATTTGGTAGGTACGCTTGCGTTGTTAAGCGAGTCAGAACAGGCGCGCGTAAAAGGCTTTGTTATAAACCGCTTTAGAGGCGATATAGGTTTGCTGCAAGGCGGGCTTGATTGGCTTGAAGAATACACAAACAAACCCGTACTTGGCGTATTACCTTATTTGCACGATCTTGCGCTTGATGCCGAAGACGCCGTCGCAATTGATAATAATGTAACCAACGCCACAATTAATATTGCAGTGCTACTTGTTCCCCACATTAGTAACCACACCGATTTTGATGCACTGCGTTTGCACCCAAACATTAATATAAATTATGTGCGCCATACCCAAACGATCCCAGACGTTGATCTGATAATTCTCCCAGGCAGTAAAAATGTGCTGGGTGATTTAAATTTTTTGAAAAATGAAGGCTGGGACACTCAAATTAAGCGCCACTTACGCTATGGTGGCAAAGTACTTGGTATTTGTGGCGGCATGCAAATGCTGGGCAATACAATCAATGATCCCGATGGTATTGAGTCATCATTAAAACAAGTGACTGGGCTTGCTCTATGCGACTTTGAAACCACGCTGACGGCACAAAAAGTATTAACTAAAATAACCGCTTCACTGCTTTTAAATAACCAACAAACACCCTGTAGTGGTTACGAAATACATGCAGGGATTAGCCAAGGTACAGCGCTTAATAAGCCATTTTTAACCTTTGATGAAAGCCATCCACATGGTTTTATGTTCGATGGCTTTATTAGCGATGATAACGCCATTGCGGGCACTTATTTACATGGCTTATTTGATGAAGCCGATGCTACATCGCAAATTTTAAAATGGGTAAAACCAAGCGCCACAATTGACCCAATTAGTATTGCCGCTCACCGTGAGCAGCAGTTAGAACGATTAGCAACCATGTGCGAAACGCATTTAAACATACAGCAAATTATCTCGATTTATGAAGGACACAATAATGACTGAACAAAACAACGATAAGCACAAGCAGCGCCAACAAA
The DNA here is from genome assembly GCF_011378705.1 of Pseudoalteromonas sp. SA25. Taxonomy (NCBI): domain Bacteria; kingdom Pseudomonadati; phylum Pseudomonadota; class Gammaproteobacteria; order Alteromonadales; family Pseudoalteromonadaceae; genus Pseudoalteromonas; species Pseudoalteromonas sp. SA25. The sequence continues at coordinate 265,379 of NZ_WTKV01000003.1, forward strand.
AAGTAAAAGAACAAGTGGATGCGCGCGTTGCTGCAGCACAAGATGTAAAAGGTATTTTTCAGGTAATTACCGGCAATGGTAAAGGTAAATCAACCTCGGGTTTTGGCGTTGTAGCACGCTGCGTAGGGCATGGTAAAAAAGCAGCCGTTTGCCAATATATTAAAGGTACATGGGAATGTGGCGAGCGTAATTTATTACAAGGTGCAGGCGTTGAGTTTGTTGTAATGAACACCGGTTTTACCTGGGATACGCAAAATAAAGAAGCCGATACCGCAGCCGCCCAAGCAACATGGCAAGAGTCAAAACGCATGCTTGCAGATAGCAGTATTGATTTAGTATTACTCGATGAGCTTACGTATATGGTGACCTACGGCTACGTTGATTTAGATGAAGTGGTAACAGCGCTTAATAACCGCCCACCAATGCAGTCAGTTATTATTACAGGGCGTGCAGCGCATCGTACTTTAACCGACCTTGCCGACACTGTAAGCGAAGTGCGTAATGTAAAACACGCATTCGACTCAGGCATAAAAGCGCTAGAAGGGTTTGATTACTAATGCTTAAAGCGTTTTTTATTGGGCTGCTGCTTTTTAGTGTATCAGGCAGTGCACTTGCAGAGCAGGATAATGATTCTAAAAAGCTGCGCATAATCGCGCTTGCACCACATATAGTCGAAAACCTATTTGCCATAGGGGCGGGCGATAATATTGTGGGCACAGTTGATTACGCCGACTACCCTGCTGAGGCCCAAAGTATTGAGCGCATAGGCGGTTATTACGGTATCTCGCTTGAAAAAGTATTGGCGCTTAAACCTGATTTAGTAATTGCGTGGAAAAGCGGAAATCAAAGCGAAGATTTAGCCCAAATAGAGCGCCTGGGCATAAAAGTATATTTAAGTAACCCCACCACAATCGCTGGTGTAGCCGACGAGTTACTTACTTTTGGTGGATTTACAGGGAATATTGAGCAAAGCCAGCAAGCGGCAAATGCATTTACACAAAAACTAAACGGTATAGTTAAAAGCCAGCAAGATAAAAAAAATATTACCGGGTTTTATCAGTTATGGGCTGAGCCCATGATGACAGTAAGTAAAAATACATGGATAAGCCAACTGATTGAAACATGCCATGTAAGTAATGTATTTGCACAGAGCGTTACAGATTACCCGCAAATTAGTATCGAAAATGTCATTGTTACTAAGCCACAAGTTATTATTATCCCTGATGAAAAATCAAAAACACCACAGCCGGTTGTTAATTGGCAAAAGTGGCCAGAAGTGCCCGCCGTTAAAAATGATCAATTTATTAGCGTAAATGCCGATTTATTACATCGTTTTACTCCGCGCATGCTAGATGGACTCGCGGACATGTGTGATAAAATAGATGCATCACGTAAACAGATTAAGAGTACACAATGAGCGATTGGGCTACATTTTTAGAAAGTGAATTACAGCAATCTTACATGCAGGAAACGTTAGAGTATGTGGCTAATCGCCGCAATGAAGGTGTTGCTGTTTATCCGCCTGAACCTCAAGTATTTAGTGCTTTTGATGCCACAGCACTAAATGACATCCGCGTTGTAATTTTAGGACAAGACCCATACCACGGAGAAGGGCAAGCGCATGGCTTGTGTTTTTCGGTATTGCCTGATGTAAAAAAGCTGCCGCCGTCGCTTAAAAATATGTACAAAGAGTTAGCTGTCGATATCAGCGGTTTTGCTGTTCCTGAACACGGGTACCTGCAAAGCTGGGCAGATCAGGGCGTGTTTTTACTCAATACAGTATTGACCGTTGAGCAAGGGCAAGCGCATTCTCATAAGCATTTAGGATGGGAGCAATTTACCGATAATGTAATAGCGCATATTAATAAACACTGCGAAGGTGTGGTATTTATTTTATGGGGTGCACATGCACAAAAAAAAGGTAAAGGCATAGATAGCGCTCGCCATCATGTTTTAAAAGGGCCGCACCCATCGCCGCTTTCGGCGCATAGAGGCTTTTTTGGCTGTCAGCATTTTTCAAAAACGAATGAGCTATTACAAGCCCAAGGTGAAAAACCGATTAACTGGCAGGTGTAAATAACCTGAGCTCTGAATAATAAATTTATCTCATGCAGCTATTTTCAGCGCATTAAAAAAGGCTTCCATATATCGGAAGCCTTTTTGTTTAGTTGGGGCGTATTGAATTAAAAGTCGAGCTCTTCAATTGCAATACTGTCTGTAAAGTAGTCTAGTTCTTGTAGTTCTTTACGTAGGCGCTGTTTGTCTTTTATTGCTTCTATTTCACGCCATTTTCTTTTTTTATTTTTCTGAGAGGTTTTCCTTGTTGTATCTGGTCCTTCTAATATCTCTAATATATCGTTTAGGCTATCCATGAACTTCTCCTATTGATTTTATTGACCTCAAGAATACCTATACCACAGGCCTAGTTAAAATAGAATAAAAAAGTGACAGTTATGTTACATAAGTGTGATTAATTGATGAAGGTTTATACGAAGATTATATGAAGTCGATATGAAGATTATATAGAGGGGTAGCGTATTTTAGGCATAAAAAAACGCCGCTATTGCGACGTTTTTAAAACACGATTATAGCAAATTACATTGCTTTAAAGCGCGCCTCTAGTTGTTCTTGTGCATCAGCAAAAGAGCGAATACCTTCAGCTAGTTTTTCAGTAGCCATAGCATCTTGGTTATGTAACCAACGGAACTGTGCTTCTGTTAATGGCTCTGGTTTTGGCTCTTGTGGAACATCGCTTTCAAGCAAATATTCTTGTGCGCCTTCAAGGTTGCCTAAATCTTCTAAAAGATTAGGGCTAATAGTTAGCTTGTCACAACCTGTAAGTGCAATAATTTCGCCTGTGTTACGGAAACTTGCACCCATCACAACTGTTTTGTAGTCATGGCGTTTGTAAAATTCAAAAATGCTGCGTACAGACTGAACACCTGGATCTTGTAGCGGATCGGTTGGTTTTTCCATACCGTTAGCAACGTGCCAATCTAAAATACGGCCAACAAATGGCGAAATTAGAAATACGTTTGCATCGGCACACGCGCGGGCTTGGGCATCGCTAAATAATAAAGTAAGGTTACATTTAGTCCCTTCTTTTTCTAGCTGCTCAGCGGCTTTAATACCTTCCCATGTAGACGCTACTTTAATTAAAATTTTGTCTTTGCTTACACCTTCTTTTTCGTAAAGGCTAAGTAGGGTATGTGCTTTATCAATCGTAGCTTGCGTATTAAACGAAAGGCGTGCATCTACTTCAGTAGAAATATAACCAGGTACAATAGCGCTAATTTCTTTACCTAGTAATACGGCAAAGTAATCACATGCTAGTTCAAGTTGTTTAGCAGGCTCTTGCTCGGTTTCTTTTGCGTAGCTCCAAGCTTTATCTAAGTAAGGCTTATATGCTTCAATCTCGCTCGCTTTTAATAAAAGCGACGGGTTTGTAGTTGCATCTTCTGGTTGATGCTTTTTAATAGCTTCAATATCACCAGTGTCGGCCACAATAGATGAATGTTGTTTTAGCCTTTGTAGAGCTGAAGTCATTTGCTTTCCTCATTCCAAGCAAGTTAAAAGAAAAATCTAATCACTCTTAATATATCTAATCCATACTGCAACAGTGTGACAATGCTTGATAGGTCTTATGTCCTGATCAATAAAAAAACGGCAATGCATGGGTTATTAAGAGAGGATTTATTTAAACAAAACGTGCTTTTCGTTTCATTTAATGTTGAAATTGACACTAAATAAATTACAAGTCAATAGCTAACTATGATCACTGTTATTTCACCTGCAAAAAATCTTGATTACGAAACGCCACCCGCAACAGACAAGTTCACTCAGCCTGAATTACTAGAGCACAGCGAAGAGCTCATGAAAGTATGCCGTGAACTAACACCAGCGCAAATTGGCAGTTTAATGAAAATTAGCGACAAGCTATCCGGGCTTAACGCAGCACGCTTTAGTGAGTGGGCGCTGCCGTTTACACAAAGCAATGCTAAACAAGCCGCACTTGCCTTTAATGGTGATGTATATGGCGGTTTAGATGCAAGCACGCTTAAAGCTAGCGAGCTTGATTACGCACAAAACCATTTACGTATACTTTCGGGTTTATACGGCTTATTAAAACCACTTGATTTAATGCAAGCTTATCGCCTTGAAATGGGCACCAAGCTTGAAAACTCACGTGGCAAAAACTTATACGAGTTTTGGGGCAGCGTAATCGCGAATAAACTAAACGACGTATTAAAAGCGCAAGACGCACAATATTTAGTTAACCTTGCTTCAAATGAATATTTTAAAGCGGTAGATAAAAAAGCGCTTAATGCACAAATTATTACCCCACACTTTAAAGACTGTAAAAACGGTCAATATAAAGTAATCAGCTTTTATGCTAAAAAAGCACGCGGCATGATGGCGCGCTACATTATCGAAAATAAAGTAACGCAGTTAAGCCAACTTAAAGAGTTTACGGTAGCAGGTTATTACTTTAGCCCAGAGGCAACAGTTAAAGAGCTTGAGCCGGTATTTATGCGCGACGAACAAAATTAGGTTTATAAGCTTAAATAAAAAATTTAAAAGCCATGCATTGCATGGCTTTTTTGATGTTGGCGTTATATTTGCAATCTCATCTAATATTAATGAGAACACTAATTAAATAGGTGCAAATAAAATGATCAGCATTCCGTCAATTGACGAAGCCGAAAAACTAATAGAAGAAAAGCTCGGAGGGTGGTTTGATGTTGTAATAAGTCATATCCCTAATTTTATAGTTGCGATACTGATCGCAATTGTGTTTTCAATATTGGCACGCTTTGCTGGCAAGCTGATGAAAAACGTATTACGCCGCTCACTCGACTCAAAACAAATTGCCGACTTAATGGCGTCAATTTTTAAAGTTATTGTGTTGTGCATAGGTTTATTTATAGCGCTCGATTTTGTTGGCTTAAAAGGCACCGTTACTTCGCTACTTGCTGGTGCAGGTATTGTGGGTTTAGCAATTGGTTTTGCGTTTCAAGACATGACCGAAAACCTAATTGCTGGTATAGCAATGGGTGTACGTAAGCCATTTAAAACAGGTGACGTAATAGAAACCGATGATGTGTTTGGTTCAATACATTCTATAAACCTACGTAACACGCTAATAGAGAGCTTTTACGGGCAATTAATACTTGTGCCAAATAAAGTCTTATTTAGAAATGTATTAAAAAATTACACCACTTTAGGTGTTAGGCGCATAGAAGTGCCAGTGGGTATTTCGTACGGTGACGACATAGAAAAAGCAAAAGACGTTATAGTCGAAAAAATTAACGAATTTGACTTTGTAATACGCAAAGACGAAACCGCCGTATACGCTGAAGGCTTTGGTGACAGCAGCATCAACTTACTGGTATGGTTTTGGATTAAATACCCAGGCGAGCCTGACTTTATGACGGTACGCCATAAAGGTGTTGTTGCCGTTAAGCAAGCACTAGACGAGGCGGACATTAGCATTCCATTCCCAATTCGCACTTTAGATTTTGGTATTAAAGGCGGCGAAAAACTCGATGCTATGATAAGCGACAAAATAAGCCAGCAATCATCAAATAAAGACAGTAGCGACGGTACTGACTCTAACCAAAGTGAGTAATTTAGTTAAAGCTCATTAGGTAAAAGCATTGGGAAATAGTTACTTACCAACAGCGCATTTTTACAGAGTAAAAATGCGCTTTTTAATTAGTTCAAGTCACTTTTCTTTATTCATTAATTATTTTCTCCAGCAGATTTTGTAACGTATTTTTTATAAGGTAAGTTTCCCTTTTATCTATTTATTATGTAATTATTGGTTATACAAGGTGTATTTTTTTGGATATTAGGGTTACAAACAAATGAAGTTAAAGATTAAATGGTTTACAAAAATAATTTTATTTTCAAGCCTAGTTATTAGCTTTATTTCAGTAGGTAACGAATATAATGCTAAATATGATGTGAGTTATAAATTAAATATAGATAACAATATCGCTGAAATACTTTTTCTCGATAAAAACAAAAACCTTACCTCTACATTAATCTTACCAAATAAAGCGGCATATATTGAAAAAGAGAAGTTACGAGAGTTTTGCAGCTCAGATGATGTTTTATGCCCTAGAAAAAGTTATGAAAGTAACGTTATCACTTGGTCACCTGATAATGAATATTTAGCTGTGTTTGTGGGTAATACAAAAGGGTTTTGGTTTATCCCCAGTAAAGAGATAACAAAAGCCGCATTCAATAAAAATAATGTAGTTAAAGTCGGCGTACATACTCAAAACGATAAAATAAATATTGCTCTATTTCATGGCGCGGCAGGATGGGTTGATAATCATCATTACGTTTTTTCAGCGGGTTTAAGTGGTGACAATTTTGTTTATAAGTTTAACCCAAAAACAAAGGAACTTAAGGGTTTTCCTTTTGAGCTAAATGAAGATTCTACGGTAAGCAGTTTTAAAGAAGTTTTTGTTGAAAGTTTTAATTCACAAAAAAGTAGTTTTAAATTAAGTGATGTTATTCAACAGCTAGATAAATTGAAATAACTACAAAAAATAAACATAAAAAAGCGCAGCATGTGTTGGAGTAACAAGCCGCGCTTATGATTAGTTATACAAATAAGTTTATGTGGTGCGTATTAAATAACGCTAATTTTATTACGAATGATTTTTACACCATCCATATTTTCTAAAAACTTTTGAGCTAGTGCGCGCTGAAAACCAGTTTGTGCTTCACCGTATAAATCTACTTCACCATTTTTTACCTGCACACGAATATCACTTAACGCTAGGTTAGGATTAGTTCGTAGGGTGTTGGTGATAGCTTGTTGTAAGTTAGGTTGAGTGGCTACACTGCTTACTACGGCCATGTTGGTTGCTGCACTTACTTTTGTAGCGCAAGCTAATAAAAATAAACAACAAAATGATACTAAAGCGATAGTTAACTTGAAGCGGTTCATAACTTAATCCTTACATTACGGTGAATAGTGCAGCCACAATATGGAAATTCCATCGGCTAGGTTATCTTTGTAGTTACAATTTCGGTGCCAATGTTAACGCTATGAAATATAAGGGAATTTTATTAAGTGGGAATTCAGGTGGGCAAAAATTACATTTAAATGAGTATGAGTTACATGCTTGGGTTACATATGTAACAGGTACAAACAGCAGAGCCTGCAAGGCTTGCATTAAAAAGCCGACAAAAGTCGGCTTAGTATAAAAATGTTTTAGGTTACTTTTTCTTTTTAACCTTAGCCTTTTTCTTGGCTTTCATTTTTACTGGATCTTTACGTTTTTTAGCCGGTGGCTTAGCTTCTTTATGCTGTGGCTCAACACCTCTAATTACACGGCGTTTTAATTTTTGTTCAACGTAGCGCTCTACTTTATATAAAATACCAATATCGTGTGCTTCAACTAGCGATATTGCTATCCCTTTTTTACCAGCACGGCCAGTACGACCAATACGGTGTACGTATACGTCGGCAGTGCGCGGCATATCAAAGTTAATAACGTGGCTGATGTCAGATACATCAATACCACGTGCAGCTACGTCGGTAGCAACTAATATGCTTGTTTTGCCACTGTGGAAGTTTTCCATGGCTTTCATACGTTTGTCTTGTGGCATTTCGCCGCGTAACCACGCCGCTTTTACATCATTAGTTGTAAGTTCGCCAATCAATGTTTCTAAGCGTTCGCGAGTTTTAACAAACACAATCGCTTTAGTTACGTCAGGGTTTTTTAGCGTATTAACTAATAATTCAAGTTTGTGATGATAATCGTCGGCTAAATGTACCCATTGGTGAATTTTTGCTTTTTCTTTACGTGACGATTCGGCTTCTAATAGAGCTGGGTCGTTTAATGTTTTTTCAGCAAACCTTTCTACGCTGTCACCTTCAAGTGTTGCTGAGAATAAAAAACATTGGCGACGATTTTTAGCTTCGTCACAAATACGGCTCATTTCTTTTTTGAAACCCATATCTAACATGCGATCTGCTTCATCAATAATAAGCATTTCTACGTGTTCAGCATGAAAGTTTTCGGTTTCTAGGTATTCCATTAATCGACCTGGTGTGGCGATTAAAATATCGTTATTTTTTTCAAAAATTTCTTTATGCGTGCCGTAGTTAATACCGCCTGTTACTACACCAATTTTTAGGTGTGTGCGTTTAGCTAGCAGTTCACATTGTTCATGAATTTGATAAGCCAGCTCACGAGTCGGGGTCATAACGAGTACGCGCGCAAAACCAGGGTCACGGCGTGGGAAATCCAGTAAGTACTGAATAGCCGGAATTAAAAATGCCGCTGTTTTACCTGTACCAGTAGGCGCAGATGCTAAAATATCGCGCCCCTGTAGTGCTTCAGGAATAGCTTGTTGTTGAATGCTGGTTGGCGTCTCGTAACCCATTTTATTAATGGCATCGAGTAGCTTGTTATCAAGATCAAATTCAGAAAATTGCATAGAGTGTCTAAAATAAGGGACAATTACCCTGATTATACGCGCTATGCTGCGCTTGGTGAATGAAAAGGTGAAAAAATGTCTGGTTTTGTATTTAAACAATTTAAAGTTGAACACGACCACTGTGCAATGAAAGTTTCTACCGATGGCATTTTGCTTGGCGCATGGGCTAATTTAAGCGGTGCAAAGTCATTACTTGATATAGGCACCGGCACTGGCTTGTTAGCACTAATGTGTAAGCAGCGCAGTAATGAGCTTGATATAACTGCGGTAGAAATTGACGAAAGCGCCTATACCCAAGCATTACAAAATGTAGCTAATAGCCCGTGGCCAACTATAAGTATTACGCACCAAACTATTCAACGCTTTAGTAGTGAAGTTAAATTTGACGTGGTTATCTCTAATCCACCGTATTTTAATCACAGTTTAAAAGGCGATAATGCTGCGCGTAATACCGCACGCCATACCGACGGCCTAAGTTTTGAAGAGTTAATTAATGCGTTTAAACATTTAAGCCATAGTGGTTCCCGCTTTAGCTTAATACTCCCAAGCGTTGAAGGCGCATTATTTATTGAGCTTGCTACTCAAAATGGGCTTTATTTAAATACTCATTGCCAAGTAAAATCCACGCCCAACAAAGATATTAGCCGCAGTTTAATGACATTTAGCTACGTAAAAAGCGATATAGAATCATCAATCCTGTGTATTAGAAACTTAGATAATACCTACACTGCTGATTATATAGCCCTGTGCAAAGCATTTTATTTGAAAATGTGAAGCAATTGTAAAATAGGAACGAATAACGCAAACTGACTAAAACCATTGTTGAGAACAGATATGGATAGTCAGTTACCAAAATCTTTTATAATTATACTTGCCGTATTACAGGCTATTGCTCTTACCCTTTTGTATAGCAGTATAGAAAATAATGTGTGGCCAGCAACAAGCCCTACATGGTTAGTCTCATTTATTACATTTTCTATGAGCTTTCCTTTATTAATGCTAATGACCGTTAATAAAAATAATATAAAAACGTCGTTGCTTTTAATCCTTCCTTTTTCCTTGTTGTTATCTTTATTGGGGGCGTATGTTGGCTTTCAGCAAGAGCCTCAAGAGTACGTAAGTAATAACACTTTAATGTCAGTTTTTATTTTTACTAGTTTAATTGCTGGCTTTAAAAGCCTTATGTACATACAACAATTTGGTAGCTCAGAAAATGTTAGCTACAGTCGTTTGTTTAAGCTCTCTTGGCGCAATTTTATAATTTTTGGAGAATGCTGGCTGTTTGTACTTATTTTTTGGGGAATTCTAAATTTAGGTGCGGCTTTATTTGATATTTTAGATATAGAATTTTTCTCTGAGCTACTAAGAAATGAATGGTTTTGGATCCCAACCTTAACGCTCGCATTTGCCTTTGCGAGTGTCATATTTAGAAAGCTTTTGAACATTGAAGATAATATCGCTTTTTTACTACAAACTTTAATTAAGTTTTTATTGCCTGTTTTATCAGTTATTTCTCTCGGTTTTTTAGCAACACTTCCTTTTACCGGACTCAATAAATTATGGGAGACCGGAAGTGGCAGTTTATTAGTAATGTGGCTGCAGGTGCTCACGTTGTTTTTTGTTAACACTGTTTATAAAGATGACTCATCAGTTCGCCCTTATCACATGCTCTTGCACCGACTCGTTTTTATAAGCGTTGCGTTACTTCCCGTTTATAGTGTTATTTCTGCCTATGGAATTTACTTACGGGTAGAGCAGCATGGGCTAACAGTAGATCGTTGTTGGGGCATTTTGATTTGGTTTTTATTGGCGTGTTTTTCGTTTAGTTATCTTGTTGGAATTATAACAAAGCGAGACAATTGGCTAGAGCCGCTTAGCAAAATAAATATTGTGATGGGGTGGGTGGTGCTCGTAAGTATGCTTGCTGTTAACTCCCCTTTATTAAATTTTCAAATTTTATCTACAAACAGCCAAATAGCGCGTTTAGATGCAGATAAAGTAACAATAGAAAAGTTTGACTATTACTATTTTGAGCACAGCTTAGGTCGCCAAGGTTATTTAGCTATGCAGTTATTAAAACAGAAAATTGAAACGAGTCACCCAGAGCAATACGCTATCATCGATAGGATGTATGTAAATAATGAGTTTGCTTTAACGCTTGAACACACAGTCGATGATTTTATTGAGCGCAGTGTATTTTGGCCATCACAAGCGCTAATACCTCAAGGTTTAATAGAGGCAGTATTTTCTGAACAACATTTTTACGATCGTAACTCTTTAAAAGAACATACTTACTATTTCATTGGCATGGATTTAAACAAAGATGATGATCTAGATTTTATAGTGATTGACGAAAGTAATGAAAATATATCCGCATATTTCTGGTTATTCGACATGGGTAAGTGGCGCTCAAGGTATATGAATGTCGAAAATCCTGAAGAGATTAGATACCTTAAAAGCATGATTGATAATAACGAATTATCTTTAGTTGAGCCTGAATATTCAAATCTAAAAATAGGGGATGTTGTTTTTAAAGTGAGGTAATACGTAACTTTTTTTTATGCTACTGCCCCTTAAACCTAAACTAATGATTATTAGTTTAGGTTTTTTGCTTTTAGTTTTTTATTTTATGTACAGCGCTTTAATAGTGTGTTTATAAATCACCTGATATGATTTAACCATTGGCCACTTAATTTAAAAGGCAACACAATGAAAAAGTTAAATAAATTAGCATTACTTAGCACGTTAGCAGCCACCATTTTTGCAAGCCAAGGTGTGTTTGCTGCTATTACGCCTGTAGGGCTTTGGAAAACGATTGATGAGGATACAAACCAAGCTAAGTCGTATGTACGTATTACCCAAACCAACGGTGTATTAAGCGGCAAAGTTGAAACCATTCTTAACCCGGCAAAACAAAACGATATATGCAGTAAATGTGATGATGAGTTAAAAGATCAGCCTATTTTAGGAATGACTATAATCACGGGTGTAAAAGCACAAGATGATGGTGTTTGGGGAGACGGTGAAATACTCGATCCAACAAATGGTAAAACCTACACTTTACAACTAACCCCGCAAGATGAAGGTAAAAAGCTCGAAGTACGCGGCTACATTGGCTTTTTTTACCGAAACCAATATTGGCTAAAAGTAGAGTAAGTTTTACTACTTATTTAATTACTAAACGTTAAATAATTAAGTATTAACTGAAATCATTTTTGCGCTTTGCCTTTCTTACTCACTAAGCCAGCTATATTTAATTGGCATTCAATTTTGAGTAAATAATAAAGGAAAAAAGATGATTAAGTACATAGTTGCTTTAATAATGCTTAGCGCACTGTTAATAAGCGGTGGGGCAAATGCAAAGGATGATGCTGTAAATACGGGTTGGTTTAATAACACGGCTATTAAAGGGTACGACAGCGTTGCTTATTTTACGCAAAATAAAGCCGTTAAAGGCAGCGACAAATACACGTTTAGTTATTTAGGTGCCAACTGGCACTTTTCGAGTGAAGAAAACAAAACGACATTTGCAGAAAACCCAAAACGTTATGCACCGCAATACGGTGGTTGGTGTGCTTATGCAATGGCTGATGAAGGTAACGCTGTAGGTATAGACCCAGAAGCATTTTATATTCACGAAGGTAAGCTTTACTTAAACTATAGCGAAAGCGTGCAGCAAAAATGGTTAAGTAATTTATTACCGTACATTGTTATGGCAGATGGGTACTACCCACAAACAACCAATGTGATGACGTTTCAATAAATTACTCATATTGCTAGGGCGTGTTGATCGCCCCTAGAAAGAACCCAGAGGGCAGTGCATGTTTGGCATTTATGCTGCGTTATCGCCTATTTATGGGGAATAACCACACTACATAGGTTCTGCCTTGCCTAAAAACCAAACATACTGCTGCAAATTCACCCACCAAAGATCAACACGCCCTAATTAAAAAGCCCGCAACTAAACTAGTTGCGGGCTTTTTGCTTTTTATTTATTAGCTTATTTATTAGCTTATTAATTAAAGCGTTTCGCCGTATTCAGTCATTACCTGTTCAACCCATGTTGCAATGCGGTCGTCGCTTAGCTCGTATTGACTGTCTTCGTCGAGCGCGAGTCCTACAAACTGTTTACCATCAGGCGTTAATGCTTTTGAAGCTTCAAACTCGTAACTACTGTCGTTTGGCCAAAAACCAAGTTGAGTAAATGTTTGCGTATTTATTTCGTCGTGTAGCATGCCTAGCGCATCTTGAAACCACTGCCCGTAACCTTGTTGATCGCCCATGCCAAATAAAGCAATGGTTTTACCATTTAGGTTTACGTCGGCTATGTCGTCCCACTTTGACTCCCAGTCTTCTTGTATTTCACCAAAATCCCATGTTGAAATACCAAAGATGATAAAGTCATACTGCTCTGCATTTTTTAGTGGCTCGTCTTTAATATTGTGCAGGGTAACTATATCGGCACCAATAATGTCGCGAATCTTTTCTGCTGCCATTTCGGTGTAGCACGTAGTAGAACCAAAAAATAAACCAATTTGCATCGTATTTATCACTGTGTAATTGCCTGATATGATAGGCTCAAGTTTACCGTAAGGTATTTTTAATTGATACCTTAGCAAAGCATGAGAGCATAATGTGACAACGCTATCTGACGATTCTTTTGAAAATAACAGCAGTATGAGCAGTAATAGCGACTACTTAGAAACCTTTTTAGATAGCCTGTACTTAGAACAAGGCGTAAGCGAAAACACATTAAGTGCTTATCGCAGTGATTTAGATAAGTTTTGCCTATTTTTAAAGGGCGAAAATTTAATGACAGTAACAGGGCTTGATGTTGAAAGTTACTTAGCGCACCGAGTCGATTTAGGGTTAAAACCACGCAGTACGGCACGTAGCATTAGTGCGTTAAAGCGTTTTTATCAGTACTTTGTGCGCGAAAAACTAATTAGCGACACCCCCATGCTAAATATTTCTCAGCCAAAAGCAGGGCAGTCGTTACCTAAAACACTCTCAGAGGCCGAAGTTGAGGCATTATTAAATGCGCCTAATACCGAAGAAGCGATGGGACTGCGCGATAAAGCCATGCTAGAGCTACTTTATGCAACGGGTTTGCGTGTAAGTGAGCTTGTTGGACTGCGCATGGAGCAAATTAATTTGCGCCAAGCAGTGGTGTTTGTAAAAGGTAAAGGTAATAAAGAGCGCTTAGTTCCACTGGGTGAAGAAGCCATGTATTGGCTTGAGCAATTTTTAAAGGGTGGGCGTGCGCAAATGATAAAACATGCCACCGATTTTGTGTTCCCATCTAAACGCGGAGTAGGCATGACGCGACAAACCTTTTGGCATAGAATTAAACACTATGCTATTTTGGCAGCAGTTGAGTCTCCATTATCGCCCCATACTATGCGCCATGCTTTTGCTACGCACTTATTAAATCATGGGGCAGATTTACGTGTGGTACAAATGATGTTGGGCCATAGCGATTTATCAACGACGCAAATTTATACCCATGTTGCCAATGAACGGTTAAAGTCGGTACATGCAGAGCATCACCCGCGTGCGTAAGTTTGAAAGTAAATATCATTAAGCCGGTCAATATATTAAGTATTTTTAGGATAGAGAGAAGTTATGAAAAAATTAATGTTAGCAGGTGCCATGTTGTGCACAAGTATTAGTGCATTTGCAAATGGCGTTGCTGTAACACCAGATGCTAATGATCCTATTATTACTAAATTTGCCGAGCTTGGTGTAACTGTAAAGCAAATTAATCCAAGTCCAGTAACGGGTTTAAAAGAATTGATTACTAACAAGGGCGTGCTTTACGCAAGTCCAGACGGTCAATATTTAATGCAAGGTACGTTAATTGATTTAAATAATCGTAATAACCTAACAGAGCAAGCATTAAATGGCGTGCGTGTTGAAGGTCTTAAAGAATACGAAGAATCGATGATTGTGTACAAAGCGCCAAACGAAAAACACAGCATTACTGTATTTACTGACATTAGCTGTGGTTACTGTCGTAAATTACACCGCGAGTTAGACGATTTACTTGATGCGGGTATTACCGTTAAGTACTTAGCGTTTCCACGTGGTGGCTTACAAGGTTCAGGTTACGCAGATTTAATGAATGTATGGTGTGCACGCGATCAGCAAGAAGCACTAACAGAAGCTAAATCGGGCACAAGCACTAAAGTAGTTGCAGGCTGTAGCGCACCGGTTGCAGAGCATTACCAATTAGGTCAAAGCTTTGGTATTAGCGGCACACCCGCTATTATTTTAGAAGATGGTACAATGATCCCTGGTTACCAGCCAGCAGCAGCACTAAAAGCAGCATTAGAAGCTAACAAAGCGTCGTAATTAAACGCTTAGTTATTATTAAAAAGGCCTTAATGGCCTTTTTTTGTCTTTTTAATACGACTCAATAAGTTAAAACCCTGCATGAAAAAACTAATCATTGCGCGTGAAAACGTTGACGACTCGCATCTGCCGAGTAATTTACACCCTGTAATTAAACAAATTTATGCTAACCGCAATGTATTCAATGCCGAAGAGCTAAATAACAGCGTAGCTACGCTTCACGACTTTAAATTGTTTAAAGACATCGACAAAGCCAGCGACTTATTAATTGAAGCATTAAAAGCGCAAAGCCAAATATTAATAGTTGGCGACTTTGATGCCGATGGCGCAACAAGCACTGCAACTTTAATGCAAGGCCTTGAGATGTTTGGCTTTAAGCATTTAGATTACTTAATTCCTGACAGGTTTAGCTTAGGATATGGCTTAAGCCCCGCGCTTGCTGAGCAAATAGTACAAATAAAACCTGATTTAGTGATCACAGTAGATAACGGCATATCGTGTATTGCCGGTATTGATATTTTAAAAGCGGTTGGCATAAAAGTGCTGGTAACAGATCACCATTTACAAGGTGAGCAGCTGCCAAATGCCGATGCAATAGTAAATCCAAATAGACATGAATGTGATTTTCCGTCTAAATCTATTGCAGGCGTTGGCGTTGCTTTTTACTTATTAATAGCGCTGAGAAGCGTAATGCGAGATTTGGGTTATTTTGAGCAACAACCACCGCCTAATTTAGCTAACTTACTCGACATTGTAGCGCTTGGTACGGTTGCCGATGTAGTGGCACTTGATGCAAATAACCGTACCTTAGTACACCAAGGTTTAGCACGTATTCGCAGTGGTAAAACACGCCCTGGTATTACCGCGCTTATTGAAGTGGCTAACCGCAATGCTGCGCGCTTAAGCGCAAGCGACTTTGGCTTTTCACTTGCGCCGCGTTTAAATGCAGCAGGGCGATTAGACGACATGAGTTTGGGTATAGCGTGCTTGCTCAGCACCGATATAAACCAAGCGCGTAGTATAGCCGGCGAGCTCGATAGCTTAAACTTTGCAAGGCGCGAAATAGAACAAGGCATGCAAGCCGAAGCGCAAGCCGTGCTTGATAGACTCGCATTTAGCGACGATAACATCCCTGATGCTATTTGTTTGTTTCAAGACGATTGGCATCAAGGTGTTATTGGTATTTTGGCTGGTCGCTTAAAAGAAAAATACCACCGCCCAACCGTTATATTTGCTGGTGGCGAAAACGGTGAAATTAAAGGCTCGTGCCGCTCTATTGAAGGGCTACACATGCGCGATTTACTCGAAGGGCTTAATACAGCCGACCCACACTTAATTAATAAATTTGGTGGCCACGCAATGGCTGCTGGTTTAAGTATTAACGAGCAGCACTTTAACGACTTTAAAAAAGCGTTTGATGCCGCCGTTAGCGCGCAACTGAGTGAAGAAAGTAAACGCTGTATTGTGTTTACCGACGGCGAGCTGCCAAACGACTGCTTTACGATGGAATTTGCCCAGCTATTAAAGCAATCGGGCCCGTGGGGTCAGCAATTCCCTGAGCCGGTGTTTGAGCATACCTTTGAAGTAATACAGCAGCGCATAGTAGGCGAAAAGCATTTAAAGCTCGTGTTAAAGCACCAATCTGGTCGTTTAGTTGATGCCATTGCTTTTGGTATTGATGTAAAAGAATGGCCAGATACTGAGGCGAAGTTTGTAAAAGTAGCGTACCAGCTCGATATAAATGAGTTTAGAGGTAAATTTACGCTGCAATTAATAGTTAGAGAGCTTGAAAAAGTACACTAAAAAATATGTAATATCATGCATAAAATGCTAATAAAGCGCGCGGTTTTTTGTTAAAATCGGGCGTTTTTATCATTTGACGATAATTTATTGCGAAAATCCCATTTAAAGGGGCGCAATTACCTAGCCATTTTGGAGTGATGTACATGTTTGAAGTGAATCCTGTGATTAATCAAATCAAGGAAATTCGCGAACGTACTGAATTGCTTCGGGGGTACCTTTGACTACGCTCTTAAACAAGAACGCTTAGAAGAAGTTAACGCCGAGCTTGAAGATTCAGCCGTGTGGAATGAGCCTGAACGCGCACAAGCGCTTGGCCGTGAAAAATCAGCATTAGAAGCTGTTGTTGAAACAATCGACAACCTTGTAGCCGGTACTGATGATGTTGAAGGTTTACTTGAGCTTGCTGTAGAAGCTGAAGATCAAGATACCTTTGACGAAGCGCAAAGCGAATTAACTGATCTAAACGAGCAGTTAGAAGGTTTAGAGTTTCGTCGTATGTTTTCAGGTCCTCATGACTCAAACGATGCGTACCTTGATTTACAATCAGGTTCTGGCGGTACTGAAGCACAAGACTGGTGTAATATTCTACTTCGTATGTATTTACGTTGGGGCGAGGCTAAAGGCTTTAAAGTTGAGCTAGTTGAAGCGACCGACGGTGATGTTGCTGGTATTAAAGGCGCAACTGTCCGCTTTGTTGGCGAATACGCTTACGGTTGGTTACGCACAGAAACTGGTGTACATCGCTTAGTACGTAAAAGCCCATTTGACTCAAGTGGTCGTCGTCATACTTCATTTGCTTCTGCGTTTGTATACCCAGAAGTTGACGATAATATTGAAATTGATATGAATCCGTCAGACCTGCGTATAGACGTTTACCGTGCATCGGGCGCGGGTGGTCAGCACGTTAACACCACCGAATCGGCGGTTCGTATCACTCACGTACCAACAAATACCGTAGTGCAGTGTCAAAACGAGCGTTCGCAGCATAAAAATAAAGCCCAAGCGATGAAGCAGTTAAAAGCTAAATTATTTGAGCTTGAGCTACAACAGCAAAATGCTGAAAAACAAACGCAAGAAGATGCTAAATCTGATATTGGTTGGGGTAGTCAAATTCGTTCATACGTACTTGATGACGCACGGATTAAAGATTTACGTACAGGCGTTGAAAACCGCAATACCCAATCGGTACTTGACGGTAACTTAGATAAATTTATTGAAGCCAGCCTTAAATCTGGCCTATAACCACCAAGCTAATAAAGAGCTAAAAAATGACTGATAAAATCCAAGACGAAAACAAGTTAATCGCTGAGCGTCGCGGCAAGTTAGACGCTATACGCGAAAATTGCCCAGCCAACGGTCATCCAAACCAATTCCGTCGTGAGCATTACACGGCTGATTTGCAAGCCCAGTTTGGTGATAAGAGCAAAGAAGAATTAGTAGAGATGCAAGAAGTTGTGTCTATCGCTGGCCGTATTTTAGCAAAGCGTGGACCGTTTTTTGTAATTCAAGACATGAAAGGTCGCGTACAAGCGTATGCATCTAAAGATGTTCAAAAAGATCTTAAAGAAAAATATGGTCAACTAGACACTGGCGATATTATTGGTGTTAAAGGCGCATTAAATAAATCAGGTAAAGGCGATTTATACGTAGAAATGACTGAGTACCAACTATTAACTAAGTCACTTCGTCCGTTACCAGAAAAATTCCATGGCTTATCAGATCAAGAAACAAAGTACCGCCAACGTTACGTTGATTTAATTACTAACGAAGCAACGCGCGAAACATTCCGTATTCGTTCACAAGTAGTTGAAGGCATTCGTCGCTTTTTAGCAGACCGTGACTTTATGGAAGTAGAAACACCAATGCTACAGGTTATACCTGGCGGTGCATCTGCGCGTCCGTTTGTAACTCACCATAACGCGCTTGATATCGACATGTACTTACGTATAGCGCCTGAGCTTTACTTAAAGCGCTTAGTGGTAGGTGGTTTTGACCGTGTATTCGAAATTAACCGTAACTTCCGTAACGAAGGGTTATCTACGCGTCACAATCCAGAATTCACAATGATTGAATTTTACCAAGCATACGCTGATTACATCGACCTGATGAACATCACCGAAGACATGCTTCGTACGGTTGCAGAAAACGTACTAGGTAGTGCAGTTGTAGTTAATACAACTAAAGACGAAAACGGCGAAGTAATTGACTCAGTTGAATACGACTTTGGCCAACCGTTTACACGTTTAAGCATGAGCGATGCAATATTAAAATATAACCCTGAGTTTGATGCTGCGGTATTTAACGACCCAGAAAACCACTTTGACGAATTAAAAGCGTACGCTAAACAAGTACACGTTAAAATTCCTGAAAATTGTGTTTGGGGTCCAGGTAAGTTCTTGTGTGAAATATTTGAAGAAACAGCAGAGCACATGCTTATTCAACCTACGTTTATTACTGGCTACCCGTGGGAAGTTTCTCCACTTGCACGCCGTAACGACGAAAATGCATTTGTTACAGACCGTTTTGAATTTTTTGTTGGCGGTCGTGAACTTGCAAATGGTTTCTCTGAGCTTAACGATGCACAAGACCAAGCTGAGCGCTTTACTCGCCAAGTTGAAGAGAAAGACGCAGGCGATGATGAAGCAATGCATTACGATGAAGACTACATACGCGCACTTGAGTACGGCTTACCGCCAACTGCAGGTGAAGGTATTGGTATTGACCGTTTAGTAATGTTGTTTACTGACTCATCAACAATTAAAGACGTTATTTTGTTCCCGCATATGCGTCCACAAGCTGACTAAGCTTTGGGTAGAACAAAGTAAGTTAATAAACGCCGCTTAATAGCGGCGTTTTTTTTGCTTTGCATTAGTATTTTAATTAATAAGTACTACACTAAAAATTAAATGTAGTTATTAGTGCTGGTTAATGTGCAATTCAGCTTCGCTAATTTATTGTTATTGGCAGTTTTTAATATTAAAACTAACAGTGCTATAACTTTTTAGTATGATTGTTTTTTAAACACATGTTGTATTTATGTAAAGGTTTTAGCTAGAATACGCACGAAATTTACACTGCTTGGTATTTAGCAGCTAAATATAGATTCTTAAAGGACTTAGAATAATAGTATGAAAGACAAACGAGTAGATGATTTATCAGAAGAATGCACATCAGAGCAAGAAAGAAATGCTTACTACCGTGCTTGTATTGCTGAATTTCAACAATTAGGTTACCAAGAACAGTATTTGGCTCAGTTAACTGATGACTTAGTTCCTGTGCTAGGTGTTAATCCTTCAAATAAAAATACGTAACCCGCTTAAATTTCAAACTAATTACACTTTTAAACCAAGCATATGTGCAATCTATAACCATATAGTCGTTTTTGGTAGAAAAGTGTTTGACATATTTTCTGAAATCTTTATTATACGCCCCACAAGACGGAGAGGTGTCCGAGTGGCCGAAGGAGCTCCCCTGCTAAGGGAGTATAGAGTTTGTAGCTCTATCGAGGGTTCGAATCCCTCCCTCTCCACCATTTCTTTTAATGGCGTGTTTTGTAAAGTTTTAAAGTATGGGTGCATAGCTCAGCTGGATAGAGTACTCGGCTACGAACCGAGCGGTCGGAGGTTCGAATCCTCCTGCGCCCACCATACTTTAATAACTCGCTTAGAGTCTAAATAAGCAAACTATAAAGTGGGTGCATAGCTCAGCTGGATAGAGTACTCGGCTACGAACCGAGCGGTCGGAGGTTCGAATCCTCCTGCGCCCACCACTTTATAGACTCATACTTAGAGTATAAAAAAGTAAAGTGTTGGCTAAAGCCAAACGGTCGGAGGTTCATTCTTACAAGATACGTCCTGCGCCCATCACTTTATAGACTCTCACTTAGAGTAAAAACAAGTAACAGTAAAAATGAAAGTGGGTGCATAGCTCAGCTGGATAGAGTACTCGGCTACGAACCGAGCGGTCGGAGGTTCGAATCCTCCTGCGCCCACCACTTTCATGTTTTCATACACTTTTAAGTGTAAGAAAAATAAACCGATGGAAATCGGTTTTTTTATGTCTGAATTTATACGCTCTGCTTAGAGTTTAAATAAGCAATCTATGAAAGTGGGTGCATAGCTCAGCTGGATAGAGTACTCGGCTACGAACCGAGCGGTCGGAGGTTCGAATCCTCCTGCGCCCACCACTTTCATAAACAAGCCGACATTAAGTCGGTTTTTTTGTGCCTAAAATAAAGTGAAATAACAGACAGCAATCTGTAGACGCTGAGCTTGCTCGCGTGAGAAGCGCTAGCTTCTATTCCCCCCTCAAAAATATAATTTATAAGATTTTATTCGTTGGCAACGCCAGAAATAAGTAATTTATTCACAAAGAGGTTAAGAGGCGCTGCGCTTTTAGAGGTAGTAATAAAGCTAAGCTAAACTAATAAACCCGGGCTTATGTCTTCTCATTTACTTCTCTTTCGCTTCTCTTTGTGTAATAGATCTTTAAGTGGTTCATTGATCAAGAAATTAAATAACTAGAAGCGTTTAGCTCTAAGAAGGTTAAATACGGTCTTTAAGCTTAAAATGAGAGGTGGTATTTTCAAGTAAAACTAGCTCTAATATTTAAATCTAAACTCCGAGTTTATTCATTCGTTGTAGACGCTGAGCTTGCTCGCGTGAGAAGCGCCAGCTTCTAATCACTGTATCTGCTCAAGCCCACTTAACCCTTTTCTAAAGCTGCTCTTTAATATTACCTATGTTATTTTAAACGCCTTGTTTAAAAGGATATTGCAGTATGTTTAAAACCCTACTTATTACGTTATTTTTTATTTTTAGCGCTATTTTTATTTCCAGCACACAAGCCAACGAAGCTAATAACTCTCCTGTGGTAGGTGCGCAGCAATATGCTAAATATTTACCGCAGTTAAAAAATAAACGTATAGGGCTCGTGGTTAATCAAACATCAACGGTGGGGCAAACTCACTTAGTAGATGCGCTGCTGACTAAAAATATTAATATAACTAAAATTTTTGCACCTGAGCATGGCTTTCGCGGCGATCACGATGCAGGCGCCCATGTAAAAAATGCCGTTGATAGCAAAACCGGTATTCCGCTTATTTCTATTTATGGTAAAAATAAAAAACCAAGCCGAGCTGCTTTAGCTGATGTTGATGTGATTATTTTTGACATTCAAGATGTCGGAGTGCGTTTTTATACCTACATAAGCTCTATGCACTACATGATGGAAGCCGCTGCAGAGCAGGGGATAGAATTTTTAGTACTCGACAGACCCAACCCAAATATTGCCTACGTTGATGGGCCAATATTAGAGCCAGAATTTAAATCGTTTGTAGGCATGCACTCAATACCTGTGTTACACGGTATGACCGTTGGCGAACTTGCCAAAATGATCAAAGGCAAGGGCTGGATCAATAAAGCGCCCGATTTAAAATTAACCGTGATCCCTGTTGATCATTACACTCGCAAAAGTACTTACAGCTTGCCTGTAAAACCCAGCCCTAACTTACCTAACGATCAGGCGATTGCACTTTACCCATCACTTTGTTTTTTTGAAGCAACGCCTATCAGCATTGGTAGAGGCACCGACTTTGCATTTCAAGTAATTGGCTATTCGCCAGTTGCATTAGGTGATTTTAATTTTACACCGGGTGCAATTAAAGGCGCTGCTTTAAACCCTAAATTTAAAAACCAAACCGTACAAGGGCTCGATTTAAGACAAGTAAATACCACAGGCCTAAATTTAACTTACTTAATAAATGCGTACACGGAGCTTAGTAAAAACAACATCTCGTTTTTTGAGCGCGCTGACTTTATGGATAAACTAGCGGGTACTAATAAATTACGTTTGGCTATTGAAGCAGGGCAATCAGAAGCGAAAATAAAACAAAGCTGGCAGGCGGGGCTTGCGCAATTTAAAGCGCAAAGAGCGCCTTATTTGCTATATAAATAAGGGCTAAGCATGTTTATTGCTTTAAAAAATCAAAGGTGTGGTTATATAAAAAAAGTATTTATAGCAGCGTTAAGCCTTATTGTTGTGGGTTGTAGTACACCACCTGAGCCTATTAGCTCGGTGCTACCACTTACAAAGAGCCAACTTGTAGAGCTGCCTAATGCACAAGTGGTTGTAACGTTTCCTGAGGTAAATCCAAGTAGCCGGTTTTATGTAAATAACCGAGGAACGTTTAAAGCTTACAAAGGGCGCGGGCAATTATTAATACAAAACCACAACGCACAAAGCGCCGATATTTACATTAATAATCAAAAGCTCGACGTTAACCAGCTAAGCGCCAACACCTTATACAATTACAGTTTGGCAAAAAATACTCACAATGGTGTTAATACTTTTAAAGTTGAAAATATTTTCCCTGTTGGCGCAAGTTTAACGCTACGTTTTGCATTTCCTACTTTAAGCGATGAGCCAATAAAGCTCGTAGATTTTAGTGAAGTAGATGAATTAATTGAGCGTGATGTAAAAGCGGGTTTTCCTGGGGCTGTGTTGGCCGTTGTTAAAAATGGTGAACTAATAAAATTAACCGCCTATGGCGATGCAAAGCAATATCAGCAAAGTGATTTAATGTTACTTCGACCAGAGCCCATGCAAACTAATACCTTGTTTGACCTTGCCTCAAACACCAAAATATTTGCCACCAACTTTGCACTTATGAAATTAGTAAGCGAAGGGCTGTTAAATATTAATAAACCCGTGCAAAGCTACCTAAGCGAGTATAAAGGCGAAGGGCGAGCAAAGCGCACAGTAAAAAACTTACTCACTCACAGCGCCGGATACCCGCCAGTATTTGACTTTCACCGTAAAGATGGCAGCTACGGCGACGCGTTTTATTCGCAAAACAGTAAAACCACCAAACAGCTATTACTTACCAGCGTACCTTTTAGCAGTAAATCATCTGGGCAGCATGTTTACTCAGATATTGATTACATGATTTTAGGCGTATTAATTGAGCGCATTACAGGGCAGCCCCTTGATGAATACCTAGAGCAGCAAGTGTACGCGCCACTAAAATTAACTAACACGTTATTTAATCCACTTAAAAAAGGCTTTAAGCCGCAGCAATTTGCAGCCACTGAGCTTAGCGGCAACACGCGAGACGGGCGCATTAAGTTTGATAATGTTCGAACTGGGGTTTTACAAGGCCAAGTGCATGACGAGCGCGCTTACTATTCTCTTGATGGCGTAGCAGGGCATGCTGGATTATTTAGTAACGCTCACGACTTAGCCGTGCTTTGCCAGCTATTATTAAATAGCGGTGGCTACGGCGACCAACAATTATTTAGTGCCAGCGCCTTAGCGCAATTTTTAACGCCGCAATCAAGCGACGAAACCTACGGGCTTGGTTTTAGGCTTGCCGGTAATAATCAAGCAAGGCGCTGGCACTTTGGCCCTTATGCAAGCGCGCAGGCTTATGGACACACAGGTTGGACGGGGACAGTGACCGTAATTGACCCCGCTTACGACTTGGCTATTGTTTTACTTACCAATGCTCGCCATAGTGCAATTAAAGGCTCGCTAAAACGTTACGAATTTACAGGCAAACAATTTGAAACCGCACAGTACGGATCGGTGGTGTCGCTTATTTATGAAGCGTTACTAAATCAATAAGCTATCGTATAGGTTAAAACGTACTAACCGTGCCACCTTAAGTGATTTATTTACAGGTGACTTGAGTAAGCCAATCCATTAAGCTAAGCGGTCTATAAAACTAAGCCGGTTTATGTTGTTAGGCTTAACAAATAAGCGTTAAAACGCGTACAAAGCGAGGTTTACTCGCTAATAATTAAGGTTAACTTTTTATGCATTGGTATTCTATTTTACCGCCGCTAATTGCGATTGCTATCGTGTTTTGGCGAAAAGAAGTGATTATGGCGCTACTTGTTGCTGTTGCTTCTTCTGAGTTTTTACTCGCCTTTCAGGGCGAAGGTAATAGCTTGTTTGATACTTTTTTAAATACCATTGAACGTATTATTTCGGTTGCCAGCTCGCCAGGTAATACACGCATATTAATATTTAGTATTTTAATTGGTGCATTGCTTGCCTACATTCGCGAATCTGGCGGCGTTGCAGCAACTGTTAATATGCTAATGAACAAAGGCATTGCAAAAAGTAAGCGCCAAGTGGGCTTTTTAACCATGTTTACCGGTATTGCGGTGTTTATAGAATCTAACCTGAGCGTACTTACCTCGGGTATTTTATCGCGTGGCTTGTTCGACAAATTTAAAATGAGCCGAGCGCGTCTAGCGTATATTATTGATAGCACCAGTGCGCCAGTGTGTATTTTAATACTACTTAACGGCTGGGGCGCATTTGTACTTGGTTTGTTAGGTAACTACGAGCTAGGTGAGTCGGCTGTATCGGTATTGTGGGGCAGCGTTGGGTATAACTTTTACGCCATAATCACCCTTGTTATTGTTTTTTACACCATCGCATTTGATAAAGTGCACGGTCCAATGAAAGAAGCCGAAGAAAAACTAGAGCTTCAAACAACCGACTTAAAAGATGAAATAAAAGCCTCTAAAGCGCGTTACATGTTAATCCCGCTTATTACGCTCATTACCAGCATGGTTGGCTTTATGTATTACACCGGTAATGGTGTGTTGGCAGAGGGTAGTGGCTCTAAGTCAGTATTGTACGCAACGGTTTTAGCAATTGTTGTCGCTTACTTTTTAATGATTGGCTCACGTAAATTTACGCACCATCAATTAGTTGATACCGGTTTTAAAGGTATGGGCGAATTAATGCCGCTAGTCGCTATTGTACTGCTTTCGCTTACACTTGGCGCAAGCTTAAAAGAGCTTGGTACTGGCGTATTTGTAGCGTCACTTGTTGGTGACTACTTACCTATTTACCTAATAGTACCGGTGCTGTTTTTAACCGGCGCAGTTATGTCGTTTACTACGGGCACATCGTGGGGTACGTTTGCTATATTAATCCCAATTGGTGTGCCACTTATTCAAGCGCTAGGTTTACCGCCATCGCTTGTTGTAGGTGCTATTTTGGGTGGTGGTATATTTGGCGATCATTGCTCGCCTATATCCGACACCAGCGCTGTATCGGCTATTGCATCGGGGTGTGACTTACTCACCCACGTTAAAACACAGCTACCGTATGCCTTATTTGGTGGTGGCCTTACGTTTTTAGCGTACTTAGTAACAAGCATTATTGTTTTATAAAATTTGATTATTTAAATACTCAAAAGCCTGCTTAATCGCAGGCTTTTTTGTTTTCAAAATAAATAAAGCTAATTAAGATAGAGCCAAGCAATATCAAACTCAAAGGCTCTATAGTTATTAGAAAAACTATTTAATTATAGACTTAAGTACCCGTATTTATATTTTTTAGGTTATTGTATAGCATGAGCTTTAAGCTTTTTGATAGCTGGCAATTCTTACTTTTCAACTCATATAAGGCTGTAAATCCACACTATGTTTGCAATTGATAATATCATTCTCGTTAGTGCCATATTAATTTTACTAGGAGTGATCTCGAGCAAGTTATCTGCACGCGTTGGCTTACCTGTACTGGTGCTATTTTTACTTGTAGGTATGCTCGCAGGTGAAGACGGTATTGCAGGTATTTCATTCGACAACGCAGAGGCCGCACATGCTTTGGGTACTCTCGCGCTTGCCATTATTCTATTTGATGGCGGCTTACAAACGCCTACCAGTTCAATAAAACAAGTGTGGAAACCCGCGTCTGCTTTAGCAACCGTCGGGGTGTTATTTACCGCCGTAATTACAGGCCTTGTGGCCACTTATATTTTAGACCTGCCCATATTACAAGGTGTATTACTGGGCGCCATTGTTGGCTCTACAGATGCTGCAGCAGTGTTTGCACTTTTACGAAGTGCGGGTATTCACTTAAATAAAAAGCTTAAATCTACCCTTGAAATAGAAAGTGCATCGAACGATCCAATGGCTATTTTTCTAACGGTTGGATTGCTCGAAATGCTTGTTAACGACATGCCAATAGGGCTGGATTTACTACAGTTATTTGCTCAACAAATGGGTGTTGGCGCTATTTGTGGTCTTTTAATTGGTAAGGTATCGGTTTGGTTTATTAATCGAATTAAACTAAATGCATCGGGTTTGTATTTAGTGATGGTAACCGCATTTGGGCTGCTTTCTTTTGGCCTTTCTGCAACTCTCGGCGGGAGTGGATTTTTAGCTGTATTTATAACGGGTGTTATTTTAGGTAACAGCAAATTTGTATATAAACGCGGTATTTTTCTTTTTCATGACGGCTTAGCATGGCTTGGGCAAATAACCATGTTTGTTGTATTAGGACTTCTTATTAACCCGTCGTCGTTGGTTGATGTATGGCTAGAAGGATTGCTTATTGCACTGGCACTCATTTTTGTTGCTCGCCCATTAGCGGTAGCGCCTATTTTAAAACTGTTTGGCTTTAATAATCGCGAAACCCTGTTTGTATCTTGGGTTGGTCTTAGAGGCTCAGTACCCATTATTTTAGCTATATTCCCATTATTATTTGGCCTTTCAGGGGCTGAACTTATTTTTAATGTTGTTTTTTTCGTGGTGTTAATTTCAGCCACGTTACAGGGCTCAACAATGCCTTGGATGGCTAAAAAACTAAATTTAGTAGAGCCGCCGCCCGACCTAGCCGCTGCAACACTCGAAATTACAGCCCTAAACGATATTGATATAGAAATTGTAGAATACACCTTAAGTGATGTTTCTCGGGTTTCTGGGCGCAGTTTGTCACATGCTGCACTTCCTGAGAGTGTAGTTGTTGCTATGATCACGCGGGGTCCGTCAATCATACCGCCACGAGGCTCAACTAAGTTAAAAGCAAACGACCACTTATTTGTTGTTTTAAAACCAGATAACAGACCTTTTGTTGATTTAGTTTTTACAGCAACTGATAAAACAAACCACCAAGATAGCCACTTAGCGCACAACGAACTTAAAGTGAAAGGGGTAACGTTGGTAGGCGATATATTTTACTCTTATCACATGCAAATAGACGCCCCAGAAGAGATAAGCTTGGAAGAAGTGATCAACCAAAAGCTTTCAGGAGAAGTCAGTAAAGGCGATATTGTTGTTATTGGCAATGTGCAAATACGCGTTATAACAATGGTACATACACGCATAGTTACCATTGGCTTAAAGTATTTAAATAATCCAGAAAAGCGGCTTTTAAAGCAGTAATCATTAACAATGATTTGTTTAGCGCTAGGCTCACGTTTATAGCGTACGTAGGTTGGGTTGAGTGGCACGAAACCCAACGGTTCTCCAATGCAATGAGCACACCCAAAGCTAGTTATATGTAGTGTTTTTTGTAGGTGAACAGCTTGCTGGCGTGTCGGGCGTTAGCCCGAAAAGTTAAATGCAGTATAAAACCTTATTCAAGGTTTGTCTTCCCACCATAGCTCGTAGTCAGTGCTATTTGGTAACGAACATAATTGCTTAATCAATTTCGATTGTTGAAATATTCAAAAGCATGTCTAATCGCAGGTCTTTGAGTGAGATGAATATGTCGCATAAAATAGGGGGGGCAGCGAACTATATAATGAAGATTAAATTAGGATATCAAACCTCCTTACAAGCTATATTTTCTGCTTCAATATTATTTATTGCTTCTTCAGACAGCCAGTCTAATAGCTTCTTACTTTCAATCTGTAAATAAACTAAATTAGCAATTTCTGTGAATACGGCTTTCATATTTATATGGGAGTTTTCTTTTTCATACAGATGAATGTGGGAAGATATTTCTATCATAAATAACCACGTGAAGATTGATAATTCAGGATAAAGTATCACTCGTAAAATCTTTTTATATTCTTCGAATCTAACAGAGTTAAGAAGTAAACCAAGAGCAATGATTTTATCCTTATAAATAAAAAAGTTCTTATCAAAAATAAGAGATTTATAATTATTTGGATGTGAGTAATCATTACTTATATTTTTAGAACCAACTGATAGAAAATATTCTTCAAAAAAATTGCTATGTGTAAATTGATCAGAATTTCCATTATTATTTATTGTTAACGAGGTGAAGTCTAAATCGCCTCTTTCCCCAACAGATTTAATTACATAATTGTAATTGTTTTCAATAAGTATTATGTGCCTTTTATTTAACTCTTTTATTTGAAATATAACAGAAGTTACAGTCTCTTTGGTGACTGTAAAATTTTGAATGTTAAGTTGATCTTGTAGTGCTTCTCGAGTTTCTTTGAGCTCTTTTCTATTATCTTTCCAGATATTTAATAGAAGTATGAGAGATATTACAGCGATACACGTACTTGTTAGGTTATAAAAAACACTAGAAGTATTAGTCCAGGTTTGAATGTTTTTTGGTGCACCGATACCAAATACACTGACAAAACAAATGAAAATAAATATTAAAAACAATAAAAGTGCACTAGACCATTTTTGTATGGTGGTAAGTTCTAGATCATCTTGTTTTGTTGGTTTCATAGCTTTCCTTAGCGAGACTTTATTTTATTAAATATAGTGTTCCAAGAATAACTAGAATAGTGCTAAACATATAGTAATTTTTAAGCCCCACACTGCCTAACCCCAGCGCTCGCATGTTTAAGTGCAATAATCTGCCCTTTACCGTTATGCGCCATAGCCAGTATATCGCCTGTGTTTATATTACTTTCAACCGCATGTTCACCTTTTAAATCACTCAACAGTAAATACTTAATTTGTATATGCTCCTCACTCCAAGTTGCAGCTTATATTTACTAAATTCACTTTTAATTTTTAAACAAGAGAATAGGGCATTACGCTCCTTTATACTTAGGCTTAAACTGAAACTCTAAATTTTAAAGCGTGTAACAAGGCTGCTAAGTTGAGCTGCAAATAGGGTTAGCTCTTCGGTAGCAATGTTGATTTTTTCTGCCCCAGCGCCTGTTTGTTTCGATAGCTCTTTTATTTCTATTACTTGCTTACTAACATCTGTTGCCACTGCATTTTGCTCTTCAGTTGCGCATGCTATTTGCGAGTTCATATCAATAATTTGATGAACCGACTCTTTTATTTCGCCAAGGGCTTGTTGCACGTCAGTAGTTTGAGTGACTATGTTATTAGCTCGCTCTCGACCAACCATCATTGCTTCAACGGATGCTTTTGCTTGTGCTTGCGCCTTAGTGATTTTTTCTTCAATTTCGGCAGTCGATTTTTGAGTATTAGATGCTAACGTACGAACTTCTCCGGCAACAACCGAAAAGCCCCTTCCAAACTCTCCAGCTCGGGCGGCTTCAATCGCGGCATTTAATGCAAGTAAATTAGTTTGCTCTGAAATGCCTTTAATAACGCCAAGAATACCCGTAATGTCTTGTGTGCTTTGAGCTAGTTCGCTAATGATTGCAGATGCATTATGAAGATCGTCTGATAGTTTTGTTGCACCACTAAAAGATTGCTCTGCTTTTTCACTACCTTGGTCAACGAGTAAGCGTGCTGCTTCTGTTGCGCTAGCAGCTACGCTAGTGTTTTTAGCAACATCAGCAGCAGTTGCTTGCATTTGGTTAATGGCTGTAGCTACTTGCTCTGTTGCTAGGTCTTGTTCTGACACATTATTTTTTGTTTGGGTGGATATTAAAGCGAGTTCTTCAGCAGCTGTTGCTTGAGACGTAGCTGAATCGGAGATTTGTTGCATCATTATTTTAAGTTTTTCTACCATTAGCTGCATTGCTGAATAAATACCTGTCGTCTGCAGTGTATTATCAAAGCGCATGCTCAAATCGCCCTCTGCAATTTTGTGGGTTAGTATTTCAATGTCTTTGGGTTCTCCACCAATTGGCTTTAAAATAGAAACCGAAATTTTCCATGTTAGTAATACCGCAATAACAACACCAATAAGTACTAATATAATTAAGTTGAATATGGCTGATTCGCCTTGAGTAATTGATTTGTTGGTAAACTCATTGGCTTTATTTGCTGCAAACTCTTCGAGTGAAAAAAGTTGTTCACTTAGGTTTTTAATATAGAGGGTTTCTTGTTTTGTGATTTTTGCAGCTTCGGCACGTTTATCTTCTTTCATTAATAAAATAATGTCGTTTCGAATAGGGGCCCAATCAATAAACTGCTTTTTAAGTGAGAGTATTTCAGACTTGTTACCGAGGTAGCGTTCCTCTAATACAGAGAATAATTTTAACGTGTTTTTCTCAAGCTTAGCTATTTCTTTTGCTGCATCGTTTATTTGCTCTATTGTATTGGCCTGTGCAACATCTTTCATTACGCTATGGATACTTGTTACATTTACTTCAATTTTTGCAATCGATACGCTAACTGTATACGGATGCTTATAAAGTTGTTGAGTGAAGCTAGAAATAGTTCGCATTTCTCCCACTGCAAAACCTGTCATAATTAATAAAATAGTAATAAGAATAAAATAAGATGAGCCTAATCGCTTACCTAATGACAAGTTTTCAAACATGGAGCTTCCCTAAAAATAAAACGTTGAGTACTTATAAATGTGACTTTATATTAAAGCGCTAATCTAAAGTTATATGTAAAAAACCAATAAAGTACAACATATCAAAATTAGTAGACCTTGATAGTAGTAAAAAAATTGTCTACAAAGGGATTTAAATATTACTTCTCATTTGTAAATCAACATATATATTTGAAGTTAAGCCCCACATTGCTTAACCCCAGCTCCCGCATGTTTAAGCGCAATAATTTGCCCTTTGCCGTTATGTGCCATAGCGAGCATGTCGCCGGTGTTTATATTACTTTCAATCGCGTGTTTGCCCTTTAAATCATTCAACAGTGAATGCTTAATTTGCACTAGCATTTCATCATTACAGCTGGCTATGTACCAGTCGCTATCTACCTTCACTAGAGTGCCGTATTCTATGTGGCGCTGTTGGTGGCGGCGTAAATCGTTAGCTAATTGACTATCAAGCGCGTGTTTTTGTTCTGTGATAGAGCTTGCGTAGCTACCAGCTTGGTTTATTTCGTGTGTTTTAATAATTGAATAGTCGTGAATGTCTATAGTGTTAAATACGCTGTTAAGTACGGTTTTAGGCTCTGTATTTATTACGTTGTTATTATCAAACACAATAAAGGCGAACACACCGAGTGCGCAGGCTAGGCTGGTTAGCTGTAGCGTAAAGCCGAACTTTTTAGGCTTTGTGTGCGTGGCCTTATTAAGTAGCGCTTTTTGCTGATCGCTTGTAAGTGTTGTGCGCGCTTTTCGCTCTTTGTAGTGTTGTGTGAGCTTTTGATCAAACGGCTCATCAGGCTTGTTCATTGTTTGCTCCTAATAAACGTTTAAGGTTTTGCTTGGCATAGCGCAGCCTTGTTTTAATAGTCTCAAGGCTGCTTTGCGTTATGAGTTCTATGTCGGTGAGCGAAAAGCCTTCTTGTTGTAATGTTATGGCTTCGCACTGTACAAAGCTGAGTTGTTTTAGGGCGGCGTCGAACGCTTTATAACTTATGTTTGAGCTGCCTATATTCAAGTTATCTATATGCGAGTTTCCACTAGTTAAGTCGCTTTCGCTTTTATCATTTTGTGCTGCTAAATGCGTGTTTTCGTCAAGCTCTACAAAGTGCTGTTGCCTGCGGTATTCGTCAATGAGTGTGTTGCGGGCAAGTTTAAATAACCACGCTTTGGGTGTGGTTTGGGCTTGGTAAAGGTGGCGCTTTTCGATTACTTTTAGCCATGTTTGTTGGCTTACGTCGTATGCTAAATGGGTATTAGATTGCGTAACAAGGTAGTGGTATAAGTCGTTACTGTAGAGGGCAATAAGCTGCTCTAAGTAACGATTGTCGCCACTTTTTGCATAACTTGCCATGCAGTCCTTGCTTGGCGTTTCAAATAACCATGACTTAATACTTAGTAGCATAGGCGTTTAGTCCGTTAAATAGAGTTATCTAATTTAAAATCGAGCTGTACAGTTTGACCTGTTTGTAATTGTGCCACACCTTCAATTACTTTTGGGCGATATTTCCAGCGTTTAATGGCTCTTATTGCTTCGCGGTCAAAGGTGCGCTTTGGCTCGGCGTTAATAACTACTGGGTCGATTACTTCCCCCGTTGGCGAAATACCAAAGCTTAGTTGCACCCAACCTTCAATACCATCGCGCGCCGCTGTGGTTGGATATTTAGGGTTTATGCGCACTATGGGTGTTGCATCCCCTGTTGGGCGATTAATGGTGTTGTTAATGTCGCCACCAAAATCGTCAATTGTAATCGGCGTAAAGTCGTTAATTGCCAACACAGGATCGGCTGATGTATCAAGCGGTGGAGCTTTTTGCGGCACTTTAGGCATCGGCGGTGGCGGCTGTATTTTTTGTATATGCCTTAGCTTTGAATCCTCAGGCGCCTGAAAAATCTCTACTATAATATCGTCCCCTGGTTTAACCGGTGCGCGTTGCTCGCCACTTATTAAATATTGCATAAACGCAAAAGCTGCAAAGGTCATCGCGGCGCCGCCAATAACGGCAGTCGATGTTTTAATAAATACTGGGTTGTTAGGTATTTCAAGTGTGTGCATAAGCCGCTCCAAATTTTATTGACCACTACAATTAGGGTGTTTTCAAAGCTATAACGGGTGGCAAATCAAAAAGGGGTGAAATAATTTTATAAAAAATGTGGGGTTTAGTTACAATAGCCATTCGCAAATATTAAAACTTAACTTTTTAGGCTGTTATGCAACTCATTGAAATAAATAAAGCGCGTTACCGTAAACATTTAAACCGTGTTATTGCAGGATGTGGTATTGGTTTGGCTGTAGGCAGCTTGGCTATATCGCAAACGCTGATTGCTTTATTTCCTGATGAAAGTGGTAGCCACTTTCATTGGAACTTAATAGGTGTTGCTATTACTAGCGTTGGGCTTGCGTGGTTACTTCATAAATACCGTACACATACGTTTATGACAGAAGTTGTTTATGTGTGGGAGCTTAAAAAAGCACTTAATAAAATAACCCGTAAAATGGCTAAGTTAAAAGCTGCTGGCCGTGAAGGTAATGCGGATGCGTTATTGGCGATTCATTATAGCTACGCGGGCTCACGGTTATTATGGCAGCTAGACGATAATCTAATTACCATGGACGATTTAGCGATTAAACAAGCTGAGCTTGAATCTGTTGCAGCGCAACATAACGTAACGCTTAACGTTGAAGATTACGACGCAAGTATTTTAAAACAGTTTTAAAGCTTAGGTTTTTAAATTAGTTAGAGGAGCCTTAATGAAAAAAGTACTCATAGTGTGTTTAGGTAATATTTGCCGCTCGCCAACTGCAGAAGCGGTATTAAAAGCCCGTGCTAAAAAGCTAGGTGTTAACGTTAAAGTCGATTCGGCAGGGACTATTGGTTACCACGAAGGTAAAACGCCTGATAGTCGCTCAATGGCTGCAGGCGAAAAACGTGGTTATAGTTTTAAAGGTATTTATTCACGTAAAGTACGCACAAGCGATTTTACTGAATTTGATTTAATTTTAGCGGCCGATACACAAAATTTAGCTGATTTAACAGCGCAATGCCCTGAGCATTTACGCTATAAGCTGGCGCTATTTTTAGAATATGGCGAGCAAGCCCAAAGCGCTATTCCCGATCCTTATTACGGCGGCGATGATGGCTTTGAAAATGTGCTCGATTTAATTGAAGCGGCAAGCGATAAAATACTCGCTAAAATTTAATCCCTATTTTATTACTAAAGCTAAATTTAACGAGCTTTTTGTCGTATTGCACAGCGTCCCTAAAGTAAGTACATTTTATGCTTACTCAAAGGGAACTTTATGAAAATAAAAATATTACTACTCACTTTATCTATCGCTTCTTGTTCTACTTTTGCTAACGATGTTAGTTTTTCGATTGGGGGTGGCTATCCTTATTTAGTTATTCCTGAAGTGTCTTTGTCGGCTAACGACGACACACAACGCTGGTATGCAAATTATAAACTAGGCCTTGATGATGGTTTTTCAGCCGGTTTTGAACAAGCAGTTAGCGATAATAAAAAACATGCTTTTGGCGCGCTTGTGGGCGCTATTGGTGCAAGAGATACAGACCAAGAGTGTGAAAGTTCAACTAATGATGTAGCAACTGACTTTGCTAATACGCTAGGTTGTGTAATTGGCGGAATTTTTGATGAAGAAACAACAAACGGCATAGGGCTTACGTACAGCTATAACTTTAATGGACTGAACAGCGCTGGTTTTAGATTAGAGCTAGATGTGGGCTATGGTAAAGCAAGCGACAGCAACGAAAAAAGAGCCGATGGCGGTATTAGCGTAAGTTACGAATTTTAACTACGTAGAATTTGTATTAGTTGGTATTAAAAAAGGCGCATAAAGCTGTCTCTTATACACAAATCCCTGCTAAGAAATTAGCGGGGATTTTTTTGAACTAAATCTCAATGTCATGATCAGATCTTCAAATCTTGTTTGAGGGCACATTATGATTAACGAACATACTCATTGGGCAAAACAACAATTCGGTAAATCGGACTTAGGTGATCCAAGAAGAACAGCGCGTCTGGTAAAGTTAGCATCAACGCTTGCAAATGAACCAGGAAAACCACTTGTGAACATCACTCAATCCCCCGCCGATATGGAAGGTGCCTACCGCTTTATTCGCAACGAGAATATTGACGCAACGGCTATAGCAGAGTCAGGCTTTAAAGCCACGGTTGAACAAGCAAAAAGTCATAACTTATTACTCGCATTAGAAGACACGACCACACTAATTTATAAACATTCCTCCATTCGAGATGATTTGGGTCATGTCGGACGAGGAGCAAAACAACGAGGCTTGTTAGCTCATAGCGTATTACTGTTTGCGCCAGACACAAAGCAAGTTGTGGGATTAATTGAACAGTCTCGCTGGAGTCGTGATATCAACACGATTGGAAAAAGAGAAAAACACGCGACGACTTCTTACGAAGAAAAAGAAAGTTACAAGTGGGAGTCAGCGTCACGAGCGATGGCAGAGCGGCTGCAAGGACAAATGGCGAACGTGATATCGGTGTGTGACCGCGAAGCGGACATCTACGAATACTTGCAGTATAAACTGAGCGAGCAGCAACGATTCGTCGTACGCTCGATGCAAAGTCGTCATATTGAAGAAGGTGAGGATAAGCTCTATGCGTTTGCAAGCGAGCTGATGAGTGCAGGCACCAAACACATCCACATTGCACAAAAAGGAGGAAGAAAAGCCCGAAGCGCAACACTGGATATCACCTATGCGCCAGTGACACTCAAAGCGCCTTACAATAAGAAAGGACACTCCCTCCCAGTTTACTATGTCGGCTGTGCAGAGCGAGGAAACGCTGAGAACGGCTTAAGCTGGCACCTATTAACCAGTGAACCAGTCACCAGCAAAGAAGACGCTTTAGCTATCATCACCTACTATGAGCACCGTTGGCTTGTAGAGGAATACCATAAAGTCTGGAAAAGTGATGGTACGGATATCGAAAGTTTACGCCTTCAAAGCCAAGATAACATGGAAAGATTGGTGACGATTAATGGCTTTATTGCGACGCGAATATTGCAACTAAAGTTCACCAATGAGCAGCCTGATTCTCCAAGTTGTGAACAACTGTTATCTCCCAAAGCATGGAAGTTATTGTGGTTAAAGAGAATAAAAACACCATTGCCTGAAACTGCTCCAAATATGTCATGGGCGTATCAGGAACTGGCAAAGTTAGGAGGCTGGAAAGATACCAAGCGCACAGGGCGTGCATCTGTGAAAGTGTTATGGCAAGGATGGCTTAAGTTACAAGCCATCCTGGAAGGCTACGATTTAGCAAAATCTCTTGAGTCAGACTTGTGATCAAGAGACAGC